>CAYHNV010000059.1:0-3372 GCA_964358065.1 uncultured Elusimicrobia bacterium
GTAAAATAGTTAGTAAATTGTTAGTAAATGTCGGTAATAGTCGGTAAAGAGCCCGACTCAGGGCAGCAGGCGGGCGGAGGCGCGGACTCCGGCGATCAAGGGCTCGGGGCAGATGCCGAAGAAGAGCACGCCCGCGACCGCCACCGCGATCGCGCCGTAGACGTACGGTCCCACGCGCAGGCATGTGGGCTCGCCTTCCGTCTTGCGCAAGAACATCCGGTGGACGATGCGGAAGTAAAAGTAGACCGAGGCCACGGAGTTGACCACTCCGACCACGGCCAGCCAGTAACGGCCCGCGTCGACGGCGGAGGCGAAGATGTACAGCTTCCCCATGAAGCCGGCCAGCGGCGGGATGCCGGCCAGCGAGAGGAGGAAGAAGGTCATGGCCAGCGCCAGGCCCAGCGAGCGCTTGGAGAGGCCGTCGAAGGCCGAGAGGTCGTAGCCCCCCTCCTCCCCGACGGCCTGGATTACGGCGAAGGCCCCGATGTTCATCGCGACATAGACGAAGGAGTACATCATCACGCCTTCCAGGCCCAGCGGCGTGCCCACGGCCAGGCCGATGAGCAGGTAGCCGGCCTGGGCGATCGAGGAATAGGCCAGCAGGCGCTTGGTGTCGTCCTGGAAGAAGGCCGTGAAGTTGCCGATGGTCATGGTCAGGCCGGCGATCAGAGCCACGAGGGCCTGCAGTTCGTGCTGGGAGGCGGGGAACACCGCGCCGTACACGCGCATCAAGACGGCGAAGGTCGCCAGTTTGGGCGCGACAGAGAGGAAGGTCGTGACAGGGACCGGCGCGCCCTCGTAGGCGTCGGGCACCCAGAAGTGCATCGGCGCCAGCGAGGCCTTGAAGCCGAAGCCGAGGAAGATGAGGATGAGGGCCAGGATCATCATCGGCCCGGGTGCCACCAGGTCGGCCGCGAGCTTCGTCGTGCCGGCGGCCCCATAGTACAAGGAGATGCCGAAGACCATGATGGCCGAGGAGAACGCGCCGAACAGGAAGTACTTCATCGCGCCCTCGTTCGATTTCGGGTTCGAACGCTCGAAGCCGGCGAGGATGAACGAGGAGATGGAAACCAGTTCCAAGGAGACGAACACGAGGATGAGGTCGCCGGCCGAGACCATGAACATGAGACCCGCCGTCGAGAAGAGCATGAGTGCCCCGAAGGTCCCCGCATGGCGCGCGGGCAGGGCCTTGTAGTCCAGGCTGAGGAGCAGGCAGAGCATCGCCGCCAGCAGGGTCGTCATCTTGAAGAACTGGCTGAAGGAGTCCACGACCCACAAGGACCCCAGGCCCATTGTCGCGGGCTTGCCGAGGCCCCAGACGACGGCGAGGAGCACGCCCGCGGCGGAGATCCAGGAAAGGTGATACAGCCACCGCGAGCGCGACGAGGGAAGAACCATGTCCGCGAGCATCACCGCCAAGGCGAGTCCCGCCAGGACCAGCTCCGGCTTCAGCAGTCCGAGGTTCAGCATCTCACTTCCCCAGCATGTGCACGATGGTCGCGTTCATCAGGTCCAGCGGCCACTTCGGGTAGATCCCGAACCAGACGGTGATGATCGCCAGCGGGACGACGGCGACCAACTCGCGGGCCGTCATGTCCTCCATTCCGGCCCACTTTTCGTTGAAGGCGCCGAGGAAGACCTTTTGGAGCATGCGTAGGAAGAAGGCCGCAGTCGCGATGATGCCCAGCACCGAGATGGCGGTCATCTTGGGCCAGGCCGCGAAGGCCCCGAGGAAGCACATGAACTCGCTGATGAAGCCCGCCAGGCCGGGCAGGCCCAGCGAGGCGAAGCAGGTCATGGCCATCAGCCCCGAGTAGACCGGGAGCCTCAGGGCCAGGCCGCCGAAGGCGGACACGTCGCGGGTGTGCGCGCGGTCGTAGATCACGCCCACGAGGAGGAACAGCGCCCCCGTGATGATGCCGTGGTTGATCATCTGGAACGCGGCACCCGAGAAGCCGGTCGCACTCATGCCCGCAATGCCGAGCAGGCAGTAGCCCATGTGGTTGACCGAGGAGTAGGCCACCATCTTCTTCATGTCGGTCTGCGCCATCGCGCAGAGCGCGCCGTAGACGATGTTGATGACCGCGATCACGACCAGCGCCGGCAGGAACCAGGCAAATCCCAGCGGCGTGATGCCGTAGGCGATGCGCAGCAGGCCGTAGACGCCCATCTTGAGCAGGACCGCGGCCAGGATGACCGAGATCGGCGTGGGTGCTTCGACATGCGCCAGCGGCAGCCAGGTGTGGAACGGGAAGGCCGGAATCTTGATGGCCATGCCGAAGTAGAGCCCCAGGAAGGCCAGGATCTGGAACCGCGGGTCCCAGGCGGCTGAGACCCTCATCAGTTCCAGCATGTCGAAGGAGTGCGGCGCGGCCTTGAAGTAGATGGCCAGGATCGACAGCAGCATGAACACCGAGCCGGACAGCGTATACAGGAAGAACTTGATCGCCGCGAACTCCTTCTTCGGTCCGCCCCAGACGCCGATCAGAAAATACATGGGGACCAGCGTGAGCTCCCAGAACACGTAGAAGAGGATCAAATCGAGAGCGACGAAGACGCCCAGCATCCCGACTTCGAGCAGAAGGAGCCAGAAGAAGTATTCCTTCACGCGTTCTTTTATGCCGAGCGAGCCCACGAGCGCTATGACGCTCATGAAGGTGGTCAGCAGCACGAGCGGGTAGGATAGGCCGTCGACACCCAGGAAATATTGGACGTTCAGCGAGGGGATCCACATCCAGCGCTCGACATACTGCATCGCGGCGGAGCTCTTGTCGAATCGCAGCAGCAGCGCCAGCGAGGCGGCCAGCGCTACGCCCGCGGCGACGAAGCTCACGATCTGGATGGCCCGGACCTTCTCCTTGGGCAGCATCAGCACGATCAGGGCTCCGGCGAGGGGCGACCAGACGATTAGGCTCAGCATTTGAAGTTCTCCTGCTTTATCTAGCGCGTCAGGATCAGGGTCGCGGCGAGGCTGAAGGAGATCGCCGCGTACATCAGGTACTCTTGGACTTGCCCCGCCGTCACAAGCGAGCGCAGGCCCACGCCGAGGTCGTTGCCGAGGCCGCCGACCCCGTCCACGGCGGAGTCGACGAAGAGGTTGTCGAAGGCGTCGCTGATGCCGGCAAAGATCCGCATCAGCAGGCCCCAGCCATCGACGAAGACGCGGTCGATGACGTTCGCGTCGATCCAGAACGCGAGGGCCGCGACCTTATCCGAGACAGCGACCAGGCCGTAGAAGAAGTCGTCGACGTACCAGCGGCGGTCGAGGAGCGTGAAGACGGGGCCCAGGCTCGCCTTGAGCGCGTCGGCGACGGCGTAGGTCGGTCCCCGGTACATGAAGAACGAGAGCATGATGGAGCACAGCACGAGGGC
>CAYHNV010000059.1:3382-12750 GCA_964358065.1 uncultured Elusimicrobia bacterium
CGTCGGGGTGCTCTCCGTGGCCCGCGGCCTCGTGAGGGGCCGCCGCATGTTCCGGGGCGGCGTGCTCGGCGACGGGTAAGGCGGCTGCGGTCTCGACGGCCGCGGCCGCGACGGGCATCACGGAGATGGTCGGCTTGGCGATCATCTTGTAGACCAGGCCGTTATGGTTGAGCCCCGCGCCCGCGAAGGCGGAGAGGATGGCCAGGACCACGAGCGGGCCGGTGATGAGGGCCGGCGACTCGTGCGCATGGGCGAACTTGTGGTGGTCTCGATCGTCACCCAAGAAAGTCAGGATGAAGAGACGGCACATGTAGAAGGCGGTCATCAGCGCCGTGAAGAGCAGGATCCAGAACATAATATGATCATGGTTCCAGACGTTGGCCAGGATCATATCCTTGGAATAGTAGCCGGACAGACCTGGGAAGCCCGAAATCGCGAGGACGGAGATCGCCATGGTCGCGAAGGTGAGCGGCATCCTCTTGGAGAGTCCTCCCATCAGGCGCATGTCGTTGGTGTGTACTGAGTGGATGATGGAGCCCGCGCCGAGGAAGAGGAGAGCCTTGAAGAAGGCGTGCGTGGTCAGGTGGAAGAGGCCGGCGGTAAATCCGCCCACGCCGAGGGCGCACAGCATGAAGCCCAACTGCGAGATCGTTGAGAAGGCCAGCACGCGCTTGATGTCGTAGCTGACCAGCGCCATCGCGGCCGCCATGAACGCGGTGATGAGGCCCAGCCAGGCCGCCGCCTCCATCGCGGCGGGCGCTGCGAGGAAGACGAAGTAGGTCTTGCTGACGAGCAGGATGCCGGCCGCCACCATGGTCGCGGCGTGGATGAGTGCTGAGCCCGGGGTCGGGCCTTCCATGGCGTCCGGCAGCCAGATGAACAGAGGCGCCTGCGCCGATTTGCCCGCGGCGCCCACGAGGATGCCGACGGCGATGACGGTCGCGATGGTCGCGGGCATGAGGCCCTTGTCGAAGAACTGGTAGATCTGCGACAACTGGAAAGAGCCGACTTTGGCGAAGATGAGGAGCAGAGCCAGGTACAGGCCGCTGTCCCCGAGCTTGGTCGTCATGAAGGCCTTCTTCTGGGCCTCGCAGGGGCCCTCGCGCTCGAACCAGAAGCCGATGAGGAGGTAGGAGGACAGGCCCATCAGCTCCCAGCAGGCGAAGCTCACGAGCAGGTTGCTCGAGGCGACTAAGCCAAGCATCGCGGCGGTGAAGAAGGACACGAAGGCGAAGTAGCGTTTGAAGCGGATGTCACCGTGCATGTACGCGACGGAGTAGACTTGGACCATCAGGCTGACCAAAGTCACCGCGACGAGCGTGACGGCGGCGGGGCCGTCAATGAGCACGCCGACAGGCATGTCGTAGACGAAGGAGCGGCCCGCGACCGAGGCGGCCAAGGAGAACCACCGCCAGTTGTGCTCATAGGGCAGGGCCACAGCGCCCGTGGCGGCGGCCCAGAAGATGGAGACCGCGAGCGCCAGGCACACGCCCATGGCGGCGATGCCCACCCAGGGCATGGGCGAATGGGGATCTTCCTTGCCGCCGAAGAGCATGACGAAGGAAGCAAAGAAGGGGATGAGCGGTATCAGGTATGCGTGTTCGATCATGTGAGGTGCTCCAAAATGGTCAGCCCTTGAGAAGGTTGTAGTCCTCGACGTACGCCGTGTCGGTGTTGCGATAGATGGCCAACAAGAGTGCCAGGCCTACGACGATCTCGGCCGCGGCCACGGTCATGATGAAGAGCGCCAAAGTCGTCCCGGCTACGCCCTCCGGATGCAGGAAGCGGTCGAAGGCGGCGAGGTTGATGTTGGCCGCGTTGAACATCAGCTCGATGGACATCAGGATGCCGATGATGTTGCGGCGGGTCAGGGCCCCGAAGACCCCGATGAGGAAGAGCAGGGCGGCGACGCTCATGTAGTGGCCGAGGGTCACTTGGAGGTCTCCGAGCGGGAGAAGAAGACCGCGCCGAGAAGGGCGGCCGTGAGGAGAAGGCTGACGAGCTCGAAAGGGATGAGCCACTCGCCCATGAAGAGACGACCGATAGCGTGGGTGCTGGGCTTGGTCACGCTCAGCGCGAGCGTGCCGCAATAGGAGCGGGCGATCTTGAGCAGACCCACGCTTGAGACCACGCAGATAAGGATGGCCGCCATCCACTGCTCGTTGACCTGCCTCAGGTGCAGGTCCGAGGCGCGGCCCAGCAGCATGACCGAGAAGATGATGAGGACCGCGATGCCGCTGACGTAGACCATCACCTGGGCGGCGAAGAGGAAGTCCGCTCCAAGGGCCGCGAAGAGTCCGGCCACCCCGGCCAGGCAGAGGCCCAGGAAGAGCCCGGAGTGCACGGTGTTGCGCATGGTCACCACGCAGACGGCGGCCGCGAGGACGACGGTCGACAGCGAGTAGAAGACGATGTGTTCGATCATAGTCAGCTCCGGCGGGGCGGGACCTCGTGGATGCGCACCTGCCCCTCGGGGTCCTTGAATTCCTGCGTCCTTCGGTCAAAATACTTGCCGATGAACGGGAAGTCCTTCTTCCAGCAGCGCACCATCTCGTCGCGCGAGGCGAAGACGACCTCGTAGTCGAGGCAGTGCCAGACGGACTTCGGTTTGGTCGGGCAGGATTCCTCGCAGAGGCGGCAGAAATTGCACTTGCCGAAGTCGATGGAGTACCAGGCGACCTTGGCGACCTTCTTGCCGGCCTCGTTGGTCGCGTTCTCAAGCGCGATGCAGCTCGACGGGCAGGCTTTGACGCAGAGGTTGCACGAGATGCAGGTTCCGGCGTCGAAAAGGAGCGTGCCGCGGAAGCGCTCGTAAGGCACCAGCTTCTCGGTCGGATAGTGCACCGTAATCGACGGCTTGAGCATGTACTTCAGCGTGATCAGATGCCCGGCGGCGAGTGCCGCCGCGACCTTGTAGACCTTGGAGAAATAGCCGATCATAGCCAGAACTCGAGGTAGAGCCCCGCGACCGCGATGTTGGCGAAGCTCCATGGCAGCAGGAACTTCCAGTTGAAGTCCATGAGCTGGTCGACGCGCAGGCGCGGCAGTGTCCAGCGCACCCAGAGGAAGACGAACATCATGAACATTGCCTTGGACAGCATCCAGATCCAACTGGGCACCAGAGTGAACGGCGCCCAGGGCAGGGGGGATCCTCCCCCGCCCAGGAAGAATGTCGCCAGCAGGAATGAGGCCAGCAGGACGTAGGCGTACTCCGTCAGGAAGAAGACCGACCACTTCATGCCCGAGTACTCGGTGTGGAAGCCGCCGACCAGCTCGGACTCGGCCTCGGGGATGTCGAAGGGCGTGCGGTTGGTTTCAGCGATCGAGGCGATCAGGAAGATCAGGAAGGCGACCTGGCCCACGACGGGGTAGAAGACGAACCAGCGCGGGACCAGGCCCCACCAGAAGCCCGACTGGGAGTCGGCGATGACCGAGAGATCGAGCGACCCCGCGAACATAAGCACCGGGACGACGGAGAACCCGCGCGGGAGCTCGTAGCTGACGATCTGCGCGGCGGCGCGCAGACCGCCCAGCAGGGAATACTTGTTGCCGGAGGCCCAGCCCGCCATCACGACGCCGATCACCGAGATGCCGGCGAAGGCGAAGATGTACAGGGTCCCAACATCGAGGCGGGCGGCGGCCAGGTCGGTCCCGAAGAGGACGGGCGCGAATGCCGCGATGCAGGGAGCGATGACGATGGCCGGGGCCAGGGCGTGGACCCACCGGTCGGCGGCGGCGGGGGTGATGTCTTCCTTTAAGAAAAGCTTGATGCCGTCGCAGATCGTCTGCGCCCAGCCGTGGAAGCCGCCGGCATAGGTCGGGCCGACGCGCGACTGGATGTGGGCGGAGATCTTGCGCTCCCACCAGATGGCCCAGAGGCCGTTGAGCAGGATGACGTGGAGGACGATGAGGACCTTGATGGCGATCCAGACGCAATCCACGACGAACAGTGATACGCCCTTGGCCGCTGCGACTGATGTCATGAAAACATAGAGTTTGTCCCCCCACTTGGAGAGTTCTCCGATGACGGCTCCTCCGGCGAGGATGGTGAGGATGATGCCCGCGAGCATCAGCGCGCCGTTGCGGTAGCCGGGCAAGGACCACGGGTGGGCCCACTGGTCTGTGGGCCAGCGGCGGCCGACCATCAGAGTGCCGTTCTTGCGGTTGAGCACGGGTTCAGGCTGGGGGGCCTTCACGGGAGCGGGCTTGGGATCGGTCATGGTCGCTTCCCACGGAGATCGATGCGACCATTTCCTCGCTTATGCTCGGTCACCGGTCCACCTCGCCCAGGACGATGTCGGTGGAGCCCAGAAGGGCGATGACATCGGAGATCTTCATGCCCACCAGTTTTTCCTGGAGGATGGCCAGATTAAGGAAGGACGGGGCGCGCACATGCAGACGGAAGGGCGCGACGCCGCCGTCGCTGACGAGGTGGACGCCCAGGTCGCCGCGCGCGGCTTCCACATGGGCATAGGCCTCGCCGGGGGCGGGCTTCGGGATCTTGGCCACGCCGGCCGCCATCACGGGTCCTTCGGGGAGCTTGGCCAGGACTTGTTCGACGATGCGCACGGACTGGCGCATCTCGGACATGCGGCAGAAGTAGCGGTCCCAGCAGGAGCCTTCCTCGCCGACGACGATGTCGAAGTCGTAGTTCTCGTAGCCGCAGTAGGGGTCGGCCTTGCGGGTGTCGTAGGCCACGCCGGAGCCGCGCAGGTTGGGGCCGGAGAGCGACCAGGCGATGGCCTCCGCCGCGCTCACGAGCCCCACTCCCTTGGTGCGGGCCATGAAGATCGGATTGTAGCTGAGCAGCTGGTCGTATTCGTCGATCTTCGGCTTGAAGTACTCAAGGAACTCCTTCGTCTTGGCGACCCATTCCGGCGTCACATCGACCATCACGCCGCCGAGACGGATGTAGTTGTAGGTCAAGCGCGCGCCGCAGACCATCTCGAAGAGGTCCAAGAGCAGCTCGCGCTCGCGGAAGGCGTACAGGAAGGGGGTGAAGGCGCCGATGTCGATGCCGTAGGTCCCGACGAAGAGGAGGTGGCTGGCGATGCGATTGAGCTCGCACATCAGCACGCGCAGGGCGTCGGCGCGCGGCGTGGCCTTGACGCCCAAAAGCTTCTCGGCCGCGAGGCAGAAAACAAGGTTATTGGGCATCGACGCGACGTAGTCCCAACGGTCGCTCAGGACCACGCAGTGGTGGTAGCCGCGCGCTTCGGCGAGCTTCTCCGTGCCGCGGTGCAGATAGCCGATGTCGGGGACGGCCTTGACGATAACCTCTCCCTCGATGGTGAGGCCGATGCGGAGCACGCCATGCGTGGAAGGGTGCTGCGGGCCGAGGTTGATGAAGAGCTGGTCAGTCATCATAGCGGTCCCTGATGTGGACGTAGTCTTTGCGCAGGGGATGGCCCTGCAGGAAATCGGCGGTGAGGATCTTGGTCAGATTCGGGTGGCCGTCGTAGACGACGCCGAAAAGATCGAAGACCTCGCGCTCCTGCCAATCGGCGCTCTTGAAGAGTCCGGACAGGCTCGGCGCCTGCGCCGCGTCGCGCGGGACCTCGAGCTTCAGGAACACCCGTGCTTTGTCCTTCATGGAGACGAAGGCCCAGACCAGTTCCAGGACCGGGCGGTACGCATAGCCCGCGACTGGAGCCGACTCGGCCTGAGGGGCGGCTGCCTCCGGCAGGAAGACGTTGAAGTTCGGCTGGCGGATGTAGCCCTTCAGGTCGACCGGGCCGAGATAGTCGACGGCGGTGAGCATATCGAGATAGTCGAACCCTTCTTTCTTGAGCCAAGCCGCCAGCGGGATCAGTTCGTTCTTGGACGGGAGCTTGAGCGTCGGATAGTCCTTCACCTGGACGGAGGCCTTCTCGATTCCCGGGAACTGGGCTTTGATTTTGGAGAGAAGTTCGTCTTGGGTCATGTGATCATGCCGTCAGGTCCCGGCTGCCCTTTTCCTGCTGAGGTGTCGCCAAGCCGCGTTTCAGAGACATCTTCGATATTTTTTCTTGGAGCTTGACGAAGGCGTACTGCAGCGCCTCGGGGCGCGGCGGGCAGCCGGCGATGTAGACGTCCACGGGGATGATGCGGTCCACGCCTTTCAGGACGGAATAGGAATCGTAGTAAGGGCCGCCGCAGTTGGCGCAGGAGCCCATGGAGATGACGAAGCGGGGCTCCGGCATCTGATGATAGATCTCGAGGATGGGCTCGGCCATCTTCTTGCAGACCGTCCCGGCCACGATCATCACGTCGGCCTGGCGCGGACTGGCGCGCGGGATGACGCCCATGCGGTCGAAGTCGAAGCGCGCGGCGTAGGAGCCCATCATCTCGATGGCGCAGCAGGCCAAGCCGAAGGTCATCGGCCAGAGCGACTGCTTGCGGCCCAAGTCGATGAGCGCGTCGGCGGTGGTGAGGATGATATCCCCGCCCGGCATCCCCCTGGTGATTCGCGGCAGCTTCTCGAGGATCATGCCCATGTCATCGCTCCCAGCTCAGAGCGCCCTTGCGCCACGCGAAGGCGAGGCCGAGGAAGATGATCGCCAGGAACGCGCCCATCTCGTAAAGGGCGAGGCGTCCCAGCTCGCGGGCGGTCACCGCCCAGGGATAGACGTAGAGGATCTCGACGTCGAAGAGGACGAAGAGCAGGGCGAAGGTGTGGAATCGGATGTTGAGCTTGACTTCCGTGGAGCCGACCGCGGGGATGCCGCACTCGTAGGTGCTTTCCTTGCGGGCGTAGGGGACGCTGGGTCGGAAGACCTTCGCGGCGATCAAGAGGACGGCGGCAAAGCCGATGCCCACCAGGACAAAGGCATAGACCACGGCGTAGGCGCTCATTCGGATTTCCCCTGAATCAGGACCTTGAAGGCTTCACCCATGCCCTCGGGGTGGATGAGGGTCTTGAGCTGAGCTCTCTCCTTATATCGAGATGCTGCATCTCCGGTCGCGGCGGCCAGCCAGGTCTCGATGCCCCCCTCGACGAGGAAGGTTGCAAGGCTTTGGTAGGACTCCAGGTCGAGCCGCGCCTTGGCGCCTTCCGCGATGAGCGCCTCGAAATCCGCCGGGAGCGTGATGTCCTTGGTCCCCGGCTGCGCGCTCAGTTCGTCGAGAATCTCGTGCCGGCGGTAAGACCGCGGCAGGTTGGGTGCGCCCGGAGCGAAGCGCTTGCCGTAGTCGACGGTCAGGAGGAAGCCGTATTCCAGACGGGCGGCGGCTTCGCGCAGCCAGGCGCGAGCCTCGAGCGACACGCCGTGCCTCTGCTCCTCGCCCAGGGTTTCGGCCACGCACGCGGCGTCCGCGGCCAGTTCGGGCTTGGAGAGATCCCCCGTGATCTCGCGTCCCGACTCGTCCACATAGACCTCGAGGATCTTCCCATCCTTCTTCTGGAGGAGGTGCGCGGGGAAGGCATCGATCAACTCGTTGGAGTAGAGCAGACCGGTGAACCTCGGCAGGCGCTCGATTGCCGTGCAGGCGTCCACCGTCAGCCCGAAGGCGGTCAGCTTGCGCACGGCGGAGGTCAGGTCCCTGCGCGCGCGGTCCACGAGGATGAAGCGCAGGCCCTCGGCCAGCGCCGGATGCTTCTCGCGAAGCCTACGGGCCACCTGGCAGGCAAGCGTGCCATCGCCACACCCCGCCTCGACGAGCGTGAGTCCCGTGCCGGGCCGCGCCGAGCGCACGCGGCCCAGAAGGGCCGCGATCCTGTCGGAGAGGACGGCACCGAAGGCCGGATGGAGTTCCGGCGCCGTGTAGAAGTCGGCGGTCTGAGTCCGGGTCGGATAAAAACCGCGTACAGGGTCATAGAGTGCCGACTCCATGTGATCCCTGAACGTTCTCATCGCGCGGTTCTATCCTCTCCGGGCTGCGGAGTCTTTAGACGAGGTCTTCAGCGCCGAGGGTCTTCTTATTGCCCTCGGTCTGAACCTTCTGCACGGAGGCCTTGACGGCCGCCTCGACCCTCGCCGACAGCGCGCCCACGTAATCTCCGCCGGTGCGGTAGCCCGCTTCCTTCACCATCTTCTTGATTTTGCTGACGACAACGAGATTCTCGGCCATTTTATCTCCCCCTGCGCGCTTGGCGCGAATCGATGTCAAACGATACAAATCTTGGCGCCGGGTGGGATCGAACCACCGACATGACGCTTATGAAACGTCCGCTCTACCACTGAGCTACGGCGCCGCCGGTCACGTCCGGTGCGATTATAGCACGACCGGCTTGGCCTTGGCCACCTGCTCCTGCAGCCTGCAGCTGCGCGGGTGTCGCGGCGCGTGGAAATGATGTAGTATTGCGCACAGGCATCTTCCGAGAGGGGGCACAATTTTGGCCAAGGCTAAATCCGTTGCGAGAAAGATCACCGTCGTCATCGCGGACGACCAGACCCTCTTCCGCGAGGGCATCAAGGACCTGCTGGAGAACGAAAAGAATATCCAGGTTGTCGGCGAGGCGGCCGACGGGCGCGAGGCCTTGCGCCTCGTCAAGAAGCTTAAGCCCAACGTCATCCTCCTCGATATCAAGCTGCCGCACATGGACGGCATCGAGGCGACGCGGCAGATCCACAAGGACTGCCAGACCACGAACGTCCTGATCCTCTCGGGTTATGAGGATGAGGCGCATGTGATGGAAGCGATCCAGGCCGGAGCGAACGGCTATCTTTCCAAGATGCTTCCCGCCTCCGAACTCGTCAATGCGCTGAAGACCTTCGCCAACCAGGGCGTGATGATCCCTCAGCCGGTCATGAGCAAGCTTATCGAGGGTCTGCGCAACATGGGCACGGCCAACTCCGAGGCTTCCATCGTGGCGCTGACCAAGACCGAGATCAAGGTCTTAGCACTCCTGGGTCGCGGCATGTCGAACAAGGAGATCGCCGGCGGGCTGACCTGCAGCGTCAAAACCGTCAAGAATCACCTCAACAGCATGTTCCAGAAGCTCAACGTCTCCAATCGCACCGAGGCCGTGGTCAAGGGCATCGACCTGGGCCTCATCTCCGCGGAGAAGTCGGACTAAGCTCGCGTTCGTCGCGCAATCAGGCGGCGACGGCCTCGGCCTTTGCGGCGGAGGCGTGCTCCTTGATCATCATCATCGCGACTTCGTTGCGTTGGATCTGGTTGGTGCCCTCGTAGATCTGGGTGATCTTGGCGTCGCGCATGAACTTTTCCACCGGGAAATCTCTCATATAACCGATGCCGCCGCACATCTGCACGCAGTCCGTGGTCACCTTCATGGCGACATCCGAGCAGTAGAACTTAGACATCGCCGACTCCTTGGTCCAACGCTTTATGTCCATCTTATTCAAGACATCGTAGACGATCGCTTTGTCGGCGATCGCCTTCTCGTAGACCGGCTTCATCGCCTTGTCCATCGCGCGGGCCGTGGC
>CAYHNV010000060.1:0-9670 GCA_964358065.1 uncultured Elusimicrobia bacterium
GTTGTCGGGGCGCATCCAGAGCAGGGGGGAGACCACGACGGCGAGGAAGATGAGCGCGCCTCCCATCGTCGGCGTGCCCTGCTTGGCGAGGTGCGACTGCGGGCCGTCGGCGCGCTGCATCTGACCGACCTTCTTGGCCTGCAGGGCCCTGATGAGGCCGGGGCCCAAGAGGAGGCAGACGCCCAGTGCTGTCAGCGCCGCGCCGCCGGCCCGGAAGGTGATGTACTGGAATATATTAAAAGCGGTGGAAAGTTCGCGCAGTTGGGCGAGGTAATAGAGCATCAGAGCGCCTTGGCCAGTTCTTCGAGCTTCATCGCCCGGGAGGCCTTGAACAGTATCGCGTCGGCGGCCGCGAGCCGACCTTTGAGGGAAGGCGCGAAGGCCTTGGCGTCGACGCCGTGTTGGACCGGGAATCTCGGCTTGGCCGCGCGCAGGGCTTCGCCGGCGGCCATCATCTCGGGGCCGGCCAGATAGACCGCCTTCAATTCGAGGCCGGCCAGCCACTCTCCCAGCTCACGGTGGAACCGTGCCGAGGCGGGGCCCAGTTCCTTCATGTCGCCCAGGATGAGGGTCTTGGGGCGCGTCTTGAACTCGTCGCAGAAGGCCTCGATGGAGGCGCGCATGGAGGCCGGGTTGGCGTTGTAGGCGTCCAGGACCAGCGTGGCGCCGCTGGGGTGGTTCAGGGGCTCCTGGCGCATCATGCCGGGCGCGTGGGCCTCCAGACCGCGGCGGATGGTGTCCGGGTCGATGCCCAACGTCCAGGCGGCGGCGGCGGCGGCGGCGGCGTTGTAGCGGCTGTAGGAGCCGAAGCTTTTGAGCGCGACCTTGATGCGATGGCGGTCCACGATGAGTCCGTCCGTGCCATCGACGCGCACGCGGCAGCGCGCTCCGGCGCCGTAGGTCACCGCGCGCGCCCCCAGGCGCGGTTCAAGCGCCGCCAGCCACGGGTCGTCGGCGTTGATGACCGCCGTGCCTTCCTCCGGAAGGCATTCCACGATCTCCGAGTTGGTCTGGAAGGTGGTCTCGATGGTGCCGAAGGATTCCAGGTGGTCGGGGCCGATGTTGGTGAGCACCCCGAGGGTGGGCGAGGCGATGTGGGCGAGCGCGGCGATCTCGCCTTTGCGGCAGGCGGCCAGCTCGAAGATCCCGTAGCGGTGGTGCGAGTCGAGCTCAAGCAGAGAGAGGGGCACGCCCACCTCGTTGTTCCAGTTCCCGGGTGACGCACAGGTCGGCCCCACCAGGGTGCAGATGGAGCGGAGCATCTCCTTGGTCGTGGTCTTGCCGTTGGACCCCACGATGCCCACGATGGGGATGTCGAAGCGGCGGCGGTGGAAGTGGGCCAGGGCCTGGAGGGACTTGAGGGTGTCCGGCACTTCGACGAGATGCTCGGGCCTGGGGCCCACGGGCGGAAGCTTTCCGTCGGCTGTGATCCACCCGGCGGCCTTGGCGGCCAAGGCCGTGTCGAGGAGGGCGTGCGCGTCCACGCGCGCGCCGACCAATGCCCAGAAGGCCTGCCCGGGCTGGAGATTGCGGCTGTCCGTCGACAGGGAGTCCGCGCGGTCGCAGGCCGCGCCGCGGGTCAGACGACCGCCCGCCGCTCGGGCCAGTTCTCCCCAGGTCAGGTCGAGTCTCATCGTTTCAGTCCCCGCAGGACGGCACGCGCCGCCTCCCGATCGTCGAAGGCGATCGTGCGCTCGCGCAGGATCTGGTGATCCTCGTGTCCCTTGCCGGCGATGAGCACGACGTCCCCGGCGCGGGCCAGCGCGATCGCGGCGGCGATGGCCTCTCCACGGTCGGGGAGCATCCTATAATTTTGAAGGCCCGCAGTGCGAAGGCCGGCCTCGATGTCCGCGAGGATGCCCGCGGGCTCCTCCGAGCGGGGGTTGTCGCTGGTCAAGATGACCGCGTCGCTGTGGAGGCAGGCGGCCACGCCCATGGGGCCGCGCTTGGATTTGTCGCGATCACCTCCACACCCGATCACGGTGATGATCTTATTGCGCGGCAATGTTTTAAGAAGGCGGAGCACGGTTTCGACGGCGCTGTCGGTGTGGGCATAATCGACGAACACATGGAAATCCTGGCCTTCGTCCACGGCCTCGAGGCGGCCTGGGACGGTCTTGAGGGCCGCGATCCCCGCGAGCACCTTCTCCGCGGGTTCACCGAGGCCGAACAAGGCGGCGGCGGCGGCCAAGGCGTTGGAAACGTTGTGCGGTCCGGGAAGCCGGATCGAGCCTTCGAGCATGTCTCCGTGCCAGTCGAGGCTGAGGCGGGAGCCGTTCAGATCCGCGGAAATGATCTTCCCCCTCAGGTCCTTGGCCGCAGCGGTCGTGCCGAACCGGACGATGTCACACCCGATCGCCCGTCGTTCCAATGAATGGGCTCGGGGGTCGTCAGCGTTGAGGGCGGCGACTTTAAGCGGCTTGCGGTTGTCCGGGCGGGCCAGAAGGTCGAAGAGGCGGGCCTTGGCCTCGAAGTAGCCGTCGAGCGTCTTATGGAAGTCGAGATGGTCGCGGCTGATGTTGAGAAAGACGGCGGCGTCGAAATCGACGGCCTCCACGCGTGAGAGCGCCAGGCCGTGCGAGGAAACTTCGAGCAGGGCGTGGCTTGCCCTGTCGTCGCGGAAGCGCGCCAGGAGGCGGGTGAGTTCGAGCGAGATGGGCGTCGTGTTGACGGCCTTGAGGATGCGCGCGCCCGCCAGGCGGCAGTCCACCGTCCCGGCGAGCCCGGGGCGGCCGCCGCAGGCCGTGACGGCCGACTCCAGCAGGTAAGTTGTCGTGGTCTTGCCGTTGGTTCCGGTGACGCCGATGACGCACATTGCTCCCGAGGGATGCTTGAAGAAGGCGTCGGAAAGGCGCGCCATCGCCTCGGCGACACCGGCGACCTGCACCCAGGTCCCGGGCAGGGTCGCGGGCGGCGGCGGCGGCTCCAGTTCGCTGACCACGGCCGCAGCACCCCGGGCCAGGGCCTCGCGCGCATGGCGGTTCCCGTCGGTCTTGGAGCCGGGCAGAGCGAAGAAGAGGTCCCCGGGCTGGACCTCCCTGGAATCATGACGCAGGTTCTTGATGGTCACGTCGACGGGCCCGTTCGCCCGCAGGGGCGGGACCGCGCGCAGGAGCTCGGCGAGCGTCATCAGCGCCGGGCCGTGCCGATGGCGGGGTCCGTCGGCTGATCGGGGCTGACGGCTTCGAGGGCGAGAAGACGTCGGCCCAGCGAGGCGAAGATGGGGGCCGCGGTCAGGCCGCCGTAGTACGCGCCTTGCGGCTCGTGGAGGACGACGAGGATGGTCCAACGTGGCGCGGAGGCGGGCAGAAATCCCACGAAGGAGGCGACATAGGCCGAGGTCGAGTATTTGCGGGTGAGCGGGTCGATCTTGCGGGCGGTGCCGGTCTTGCCCGCCACGCGGTAGCCGGGAATGCGGGCGCCGGTCGCGGTGCCGCGCTCCACGACGCCTTCCAGCATCTCACAGACCTCGCGCACGGCGGACTCTCCCGCGATGCGGCGCACGCGCACTCCGGATTTCCCGTCGAGGAGGATCTTGGGCTGCCAGAGCGTGCCGCCGTTGGCCAAGGCGGAGTAGGCGCCCAGGATCTGCAGGGGGCTGACGGCCAGGCCGTAGCCGTATGAGGAGGCCGCCAGACCAACCTTCGTGAGGTCCGCGAGGGGCTTAAGCTCCCCGGCGGTCTCGCCGGGCAGGCCCACGCCGCTTCTGACGCCGAAGCCCAACGCGCGGCTCATGCGGTAGAAGCGGGAGGCGCCGACGCGCGACACGACCTTCGCGATGCCGATGTTCGACGAGCGTTCCAGGATCTGCGACAAAGTCATCAGGCCCTGCCCCTCGTGGTCGGTGATGCTCACGTCGGGGACGACCTGCCATTGGCCCTGCTCGCCGTCGAAGGTTTCCGTGGGCGTGACGAGACGCTCGTCAACGGAGGCAAGAGCCGTGACGACCTTGAAAGTGGAGCCGGGCTCGTAGGCGTCTTGGACCAGCGGGTTCTTGAGCGGGTTCGGGGGCCACGCCGCCATGGCCAGGATCTCCCCGTTGCGGGGGTCCTGGACGGCCAGAGTGCCGCTCTTGAAGGCGTGCTTGGCGGCCCCTTCGCTCAGGGCCTCCTCGGCGAGATACTGCACGTTGCGGTCCAGGGTCAGGCGAATCGGGTCGGGAAGGTGCCCGTCGTCGGAGACGCTCTTGTAGATGGCGTGTCCCGCGCCGTCGCGGATGATGGAGAAGCGGCGGGGTGCGCCCCGCAGGCGCTTGTCGAGGGTGAGTTCCGCGCCGGCCAGGCCGCGGCCCTCGGTGCCGACCAATCCCAGGACTCCGCGGGCGAGGTCGCCGTTCGGGTAGACCCGTTCCTGGAGGGGTGCTACGCCCACGCCCGTCACCTTGCCGTCCCGCTTGAGAGCCTCGACTTCCGCGGCATCCAGCTTGGTCTTGAGCCAGGCGAAGCGGACGGCGCCGCGCGTCTTGCGGGCGATCTCGGCTATGGGCAGATGCAGGGTGGGGGCCAGAATCGCCGCGAAGCCGTCGACGTCCTTGACCATGGCTTTATCGACGAAGCAGGACCAGGACGGCACCGATCGAGCCAGCACGCGGCCCGCGCGGTCGAGGATGTCGGCGCGTGGGGCGGCTTCCTGCGCCACGCGCGAGAACTCGCCGTTGGCGCGAGACTTCAGGGCATCGTGGCGCAGGACCTGGAGATGTCCCAGGCGCAGGCTGAGAGCCGCGGCGGGCAGAAGAAAAAGTGAGGCGGCCGCGCTCAGGCGAAAACCGAGGTCCATGCAGGGAGGCGGGCCCACCAGCGTCCAAGGAGGCCGCCGGAGACCGGACCGGATGGCGACAGGCGGCGCAGGGCGTCGGGAGCGACGGGTACCAATCCCAGACGAGAGGCTCGGGCCGCGACTTCGGCTGGAGACAGGCGGGCCTCCAAATCCACGCGTTTGGCCGCGACGCGCCCGTTCAAGATACGCGCGTGCTTGCGGGCGGTCTCGACCTGGTAGCCGAGGCGGGTGGCCTGGATGTGCTGCCAGGACAGAAAAAGAACGAGGACTCCCGCTCCCGCCAAACGCGCTGCCGCCCCGGGTCCAAATCCCATGCGCATCTTCATCTCGTGCCTATCTCCTTCCCCATAACGGCGGCTTCCCGCCGAGAGAGAGCCGCCGGATCGAAGGCCTCGTTGCCGAGACGAAGCCTCCGGTCCGGCGGGCGACCCCCCCGCCGAGAGGGAGGTCGCCTTACGGCGGCTGGCGCCGCGCCGAACGACGCCAGCCGAATCGGTTCTACTGTTTGCGGCCGCGTTCTTTCAGGAACACCCTCCTCCACACGAAAGCCGAGCCCGCGTGCCGGCCCGCCGGCGCCAGGTCCAGGCCCTCGCGCCTGTCGAGAAGGAAAGCGACCGTCGTGTCCAGCTTTGCCATCGCCGAAACCGCCGCGTTCGAGACTCCCGTCAAGACGTGATTCTTCATATCCGCGTCCTCCCTAGCGTTTTTCAACGACCCGGAGCTTGGCGCTGCGCGATCGCGGGTTGCGCGTCGTCTCGGCCGTGCCTGCGACGACCGCGGAACGGGCGTCCCCGCGGCCGAGATAGACGCACTTGCCCTGCGACACGAGCGACGCAAAGACGTTCTTGACGATGCGGTCCTCAAGCGAGTGGAAGCTGATGACGCACAACCGCCCGCCTGTTTTTAAATAGGGAACGACCGTCTCGAGCCCGCGCGTGAGCGATTCCAACTCCTGGTTGACCGCGATGCGCAGGGCCTGAAAGGTCCGCGTGGCCGGGTGGTGGCCGGTGCGCGGCACGACGGACTCGACGAGGGCCGCCAGTTCGCAGGTGCTGGCAAGCGGCGTCTTGTCGCGGCGCGCCACGATGGCGCGCGCGATGCGCTCGGCCTCGGGCTCCTCGCCGAACTCCTTGAGGAGCATTGAAATCTGCTCGGCGGGCCAGCGGTTGACGATCTGCTCGGCCGTGAGCGCTGTGTCCGGCCCCATGCGCATGTCGAGCGGTCCCTCGTGTCGGAAGGAGAACCCCCGCGCGGGCTTGTCGAGCTGGAGGGAGCTCACGCCCAGGTCGAAGAGGACGCCGGAGAGCGGGAAGAAACCTTCGCCTTCGAGAACCGCGCCCAGGGATCGGAAGTTCGAGCGGACCGAGTGGAATGATCCACTGTAGGCTGCGAGCCGGTGACCGGCTTCAGCGAGCGCTTCGGGATCCGCGTCGAGACCAAGCACCTTTCCCTGGGCAGAAATCGTTTTCAGAATCGCTTCCGAGTGGCCGCCGAGACCGAGGGTGGCATCGAGATAGAGGCCCCCTTTATCCGTGATGAGCCTCTCCAGCGTCGCCGTCAGAAGGACGGGCTCGTGCGTGTATTTCTCAGCCAAAATCATATCTCCACGCTCTTTGAGATTTTCTTGTAGGCGGGAGAAACCATCTTCATCTCGTAGTCGGTCCAGCGCTTCGCGTCCCACACCTCGGCACGGTTGCCCGCGCCCTGTACCAGCACGTCGAAGCGCAGGCCCGCGTGTTCCTTCAGATACTGCGGCACCAGGATGCGGCCCTGGGCGTCCGGCTCCACCTCCACCGCCTCGGAGAAGAACTTGCGCTTGAAGGCCCGTTCCTGCTCCTTGTCCGGCAGCGAGAACATCTTGAGATCGTCTGCCAGGAGTTTCTCCCACTGCGAGGGGAGGAAGAGGTAGAGGCAGCCCTCCATCCCGCTTGTCAAATAGAAGGAACGTCCCTTCTCCAGTGCCAGCGTCTCGCGGTATTTGGGGGGCACGGCGAGCCGGTTCTTGGGGTCGAGGGAGTAGTCGTAGCGGCCGATCAGCAGAGCCATGATGATCCACTTTCTCCCACTCGATTGTTATTCTTCGCCACTTTTCCCCACCGGGAGCACGAGTATAGGGCACTCGTTGAAATCTGTCAAGACCTATTTTTGCGCTGTTTTCAATTGCCGGAGGGCAGGCGTTCCATCGAGCCGCGCGAGATCTCGTGACGCCACGCGATCTCCAACGCGCGCAGGCGCGTGTACGGCGCGCCGTAAGCGCGGTACAAGGCCTCCGTCACCGGCCGGCCTTCTCGAAGGTGAGAGGCGAACTTGTAGAAGGACGAACGGTATTGCGTTCGGATGAGGTAGCGCACCAGGCTGTAGGACTGCGCGTACCACAGGCGCACACGCTCGTCCGGCCAACCGGAGGTGGATGAGACATCGATGAGATTTTCGATGGCGAACGATTCTCCCGCCTCCAGGCGCACAAGGTTCTCGCGCAGCCAGTTGGGCGCGGCCAACCCGCGCTCGACCTGCACGAGCGTGGCCATCCCCTCGGAGAGCCAGAGCGGGTTTGTGGTCCCTTCGAGGAAAAAACCGTCGAAGTAGATGTGGGTCATCTCGTGGGCGAGGATGCCCGGGAGTTCCTCGCTCTCGTAGACGTAGACCTTCCGTTTGGGCACCGAACTCGCCCCCCCCGACCAGGCCGGGCGTCCCGTCACCTTGCGGTAGGTTTCCTGGTCCTTGAAAAGGAACACGGAGATCTTTTCGGCGCGCGCCCAGGGCGAGAAGGGTGCCAGGTCCAGCATGAGGTTGGCGTGCAGGGTCTCGAGCAGTTCCAGGAATCTCTCGGCGGCGGCGGACTGCTCCGAGTAGACGTTGAAGTGCTTCGTGCCCGTCTTGACGAAGCCGGGCGGGATGGGCGGATCAGGGAGCGTGGGGGTGCGGTATTCGATCCGCGGATGCCGCCGCGGCGGACGCGCCGCGGCCGGCGTCTTCATTGGGGGAGGGGAGATGAGAACGCTGGGCGAATCGCCGGAGGGTGCGGGCCCAACGGCTTCAGGAAGCGGCAGGATGTTGAGCGCGGGGTCCGCCGGCGCCGCCGGCGGCGCGTCCGGCGGCGTCTCCAGCGGGGGAAGCGGCGGCTGGGACGGCGTGGCCGCTCCTTCATAGGGGTTGATCACGCGCTGCATCTGGGCGGCGTCACGCTCTTCCTCGCCCAAGTATTGATAGACCATCAGGCCCCAGAGGCAGATGACCAGGGCCCAGATCAGGACACGGAGTTTAAGGAGGACGTCCACGGGTTAGGTCAGGAGAGATCGTGGTCGCGCATGCGCAGGGCGGTCTGCGCCAAGCCGTGCACGAACAGAGAGAAGATGACGATGAAGACGGCGTGGGACAGGGCCATGCCCAGGGCCACTCCCTCCAGCGTCTGCCGGGCGCAATAGAGCCCCAGCATGGCCGCGGCCGAGACGGCGGCGCAGATGACGGTCTCCAAGCGGCTGGTGGTCAGAGCCGCGGCCGTCGGCGCCATCACGAACAGGAGCCACATCGGGGCCCAGTAAGGGTAAAGGAGGTAGAAGAGCGGCACGGCCCAGACGAAGTTAAGCCAGACCTGGAGCTGGCGCAAGCGTGACGCCCAGGCGACCCAGCGGTATTGGTTGCGGCCGATGAGCCAGTTCAAGGCGACATCAGCGAGGAGGATGGCGAGGGCGATCTTCGTCGCGCGGGGCTCGGGTTCGCTGAAATAGACGGCGGAGAGGATTAGGGCGAGCGCGAACGGCGTGAAGTACCGGTTCAGCATCTGCATGGCGTCACTCCTCCTCGCGCGTGAAGACGACCACAAACCGCGGGCGCTCTTCGCGCGGGCGGCGATAAGGAAAAGACTTTAGCACTCTGGCCCCCGTCCGGGACAGAGCCTTGGCGAGAGCCGGGGCGGCGGGGTCGGGCTCGGCGTTCTGGAAGGCGGCGAAGAGCCCGCGAGGCGAGAGGAGCGGCGTCGCCAGGGACAAGGCCTCGGGCAGAGGCGCCAACGCCCGCTCAACGACGGCGTCGAAGCCGGTCTCATAGGCGGAGCGAGGCGGGCCCTCGCCCGCGCGGCGCAGGACCGGGCGCAGTCTGTTCAGCCCCAGACCGGCGGCGGCGGCGTTGAGAAAGCGGAACTTGCGCTCGACGGCTTCCATCAAGGTGACCTCGGCCTCGGGCCAGGCGATCTTGAGCGCGAAACCGATAAAGCCTCCCCCCGCGCCCAGATCGAGGATTCGCGGGCGCGGGGGCGCGCCGCGCGCGGTCAGTTCGCGGCGCAGGAGGGCCGCGGCGAAAACGCCGTCGGCGGCGTGCTTGAGCACGAGATTCTCCCATGAAGCGTCCGCGGTGAGGTTGGTCACGGCGTTCTTCGCCTGGACTTCGCGCAGATAGGACTGCAGGCGCGCGAGGGCCGCGGCGTCGAGGGGCGCGCCCCACTCCTCTGCGGCCGACGCGAGGACGGCGAGGGGTTCTTCGCTCACGAACGGCGCCGCGTGGAACATGTCCACAGGATCTGCAGGTCCGCGGGAGTCAGGCCCGGGATGCGTCCGGCTTGGCCGAGGGTCCGGGGGCGCACGCGTGAGAGCTTCTGTCTCGCTTCGTGTCCGAGGGCGCCGACGGCGGCAAAATCAAAGTCGGCGGGGATCTCCACGAGTTCGGAGTCCTGCATGCGCCGCGCCGCGGCGTTCTCGTGACGGATGTAACCGGCATATGACTCGCGGATTTCCCGCTGTTCGCGGGCCTTGGCGGCACTCCAGGGCGAAAGCTCTTCATCGGAAACGCTTCTCTCGCAGCCCTCGACACGATCGCGGTAGAGCCGGAAGCGTTCGTATGCTGCGTCTGGCACGAGCCCGAGGGCACGGCCCCGACTGAGGAGTCGGAGGTCTGCGTT
>CAYHNV010000060.1:9680-12622 GCA_964358065.1 uncultured Elusimicrobia bacterium
GTTGTCGGCGCGCAGGGTCATCCGGAATTCGGCGCGCGCGCTGAACATCCGGTAGGGCTCGTCGACGCCGCGCGTGACCAGGTCGTCGATCATGACGCCGATGTAGGCCTCATCGCGCCTCAGGATGAAGGACGGCTCGCCGCGCGCGGACAGGGCGGCGTTGACGCCGGCGATGAAGCCCTGAGCGGCCGCTTCCTCGTAGCCCGTGGGGCCGTTGATCTGGCCGGCCAGGAAAAGCCCTGGCAGGCGGCTGCTTTCAAGGCAGGCGGAGAGGCCGGTCGGGTCGCAGTAATCGTATTCGACGGCATAGCCGGCACGCACGATCCGGGCCTCTTCCAGTCCAGGTATCGCGCGCACGAGTTCCAGCTGGGCGTCCTCGGGCAGGCTGGTGGACAGGCCGTTCACGTAGATCTCATCCGAGTTGCGGCCCTCCGGCTCCAGGAAAATCTGATGGCGCTCCTTGTGCGGGATCTTGACCACTTTGGCCTCGATGGAAGGGCAGTAGCGGGGCCCAAGGGCCGTGATCACGCCGGAGTAGAGCGGCGAGCGGTCGAGGTTGGCACGGATGACTGCGTGAGCGGCGGGCACGGTGTAGGTGATGAAGCACGGCAGCTGGGGCCGCTCGATGCGCGTCGTGAAGTGGGAGAGCGGCGCGGGAGGATCGTCTCCGTCCTGCCTTTCGAGCGTCTCCCAGCGGATGCCGTGCTTGTCCAGGCGCGGCGGCGTGCCGGTCTTCAGGCGCCCCACCGAGTGGCCCAGCCGCGCGAGTTCCCCGGAAAGGCCCGTGGAGGCAGGCTCGTCGGCGCGCCCCGCCGGACGGCTCGTCAGTCCCACGTGCGTCAGGCCGTTGAGGAAGGTCCCGGTGGTCAGGATCACGCGCGCGCCCTCGTAGCGTATCCCTCCGGCGCCGATCACTCCTCGCAGTCGGGAGCCGTCGGTCCATAGCGTGTGGGCCTCGTCTTGGATCGTCTCGAGGTTCGGCGTGCCTTCGATGAGGCGACGCTGTCCCAAACGGTACTCGAGCTTGTCGCACTGCACGCGCGGGGAGTGGACGGCTTTGCCCTTGCCGAGGTTCAGGGTCTGGAACATCAAGCCCGCGCGGTCGGCGGCCTTGGCCATCTCGCCTCCGAGGGCGTCCAGCTCTCGCACCATCTGCCCCTTGCCGACCCCTCCGACGGCGGGGTTGCAGGACATGGTCCCGATCGTTTCGAGGTTCTGGGTCAGCAGGAGAGCGGCGCGGCCCATCCGTGCGGCGGCCAGCGCGGCCTCGATGCCGGCGTGGCCGCCTCCGACGACGATCACCTCGTAGCGACGGGGTCCGTCCGGTCTAGACATCATTGATCCGGGCGGCGTCCCGCACACCTAGACATAGATGAGGACCTTGAGGACCTCCATCGGCAGCCAGCCCAGCAGGAAGGCGGCGGCCAGCACGAGGTTCAAGACGAGGCTGGCGAAGAGGAACGCAAGGACCGAGCGAGGCAGGCTGGTCTTGGCCAGGTTCCTGAGTCCGATACCGCCGCAGGCGAGCAGCCAGACCACGGTCAAGACCAAGGATCCCTTGTAGAGCATGTCGCTGCGCACGATCATCGCCGCGGCCTGAGCTGCGAGCATCAGGAGTCCCACGGCGTTGAGGCCGAGGAGGAAGGCCGTCGTTCGCCGCCATTCGGGTCCGGGGATGCGCCGCGCATAGAGGATTCCCGGGACGGCCCAAAGGATGAAGAGGACGGCGAAGACGGCCTTGGAGATGGCGGAGCGCGTGTAGGCCACGGTCAGGATCAGGGGCAAGGTGCACCAGAGCGTGGCCGCCGCGGTCTTCAGGGGCAGCCAGCCGTCTCTCATCCAGCGCAGGATCAGGCCCGTGAGCGCTATGTTGAGCGCGGCCAGTACGGGCTCCCAGACCGCCACCTTGGACCAGAAGGCGAGGCCCTGGACGCGGGCGGCAATGGGGGCGTTGACGTCCGGGAAGTCGAAGGGCTTGAGCCAGAGGTAGAGAAGGCTCGCGACGACCCAGACCGCGTAGACCCTCAGGCCGTCGCTCAGCGCGTCCGGGCGCAGGCATTCCTCCGCTGCGCGCGCGGGCTGGAACAAGAAGAGACGGCCGAAGGTGAGTGCGCGTTTCATGCGTGAGTTCCCGCGGCGCGCGCCGCATCCCCGTCGAAAGCTCCTCGCGCCAGGAAGCAGAGCGTTCCCCCCGCCCCCAGGGCCAGGCAGCTGGCGAGCAGAGCGGTCTTGAGGCCGAAGAGGTCGGAGCCCCAGCCGATCAAAGTGGGCGAGGCCGCGTCGCCGAGGAGATGGATGACGAAGATATTCGCGGCGAAGGCCATCGAGCGCGTCTCAAGGCGCGTGACCGCGACGATGGCGCTGTTGAGCGGGCCCATGTTCAGGAAGAGCAGGGTCTCGGCGATGAAGAGGGCGGCCACCGAGGCGTGAAAGTCGGGGGCGGCGATGGCCAGCGCCGCCATGGGCATGCCGGCCAGCAGGCCCGCGCCGGAGATGATGAGGTCGGCATGCGCGTTGCGCGCGCGCAGGGCGTCGGCCAGCCAGCCGCCAAGCAGGCTTCCCGTCAAGCCGGCGACGACCGTCACGCCGCCGAAGAGCAAGCCGGCATGCTCGACGCTCAGTCCCCAGGCCCGGTGGAAGAATGTGGGCATCCAGACCGCAAAACCGCCGAGCGCGAAGGTCATCCCGGCGCCGGCCAGCGTGATGAGACGGAAGGTCGGGATGGCCCAGACCTCGCGGTAGCCGGAGGCGGCCGTCGGCGTGTTCTTGTGTGGCGGATCGTTGGGCAGCAGCGTGCAGAGCGCGGCCAGCAGGAGGCCCGGCGCTCCCACCAGCCAGAGGGCGTGTCGCCAGCCGAAGGCCGCGCCCGCCGCACCTCCGGCGGCGTAGCCCAGGGCGGAGCCGACGGGGATGGCCATGGAGAAGATGGCCAGTGCCCGGCC
>CAYHNV010000061.1:0-12589 GCA_964358065.1 uncultured Elusimicrobia bacterium
CCCCGGCGTAATCGTTGGCCGGCGGCGCGGGAGGCCGAGCGGATCCGTCGCAGGCCCGCGGCCGCGCGGCGCCGGGGGAGGTAGAGCTTGCGGTAGAGCTCTTCCTTGATGACCGCGTGGGCGTGCGCTTCGGCGGGCGGGACCGGGCGCTTGAAGTAGTAGGCTAATACCTCGCGGGTGGGCATGCCCATCGTGTTCTCGCGGAAGTCCTTCAGCTCGATCTCGATGCCGCGGCCGCGGAAGAAGCGGCGCCAGGCTTCCTCGTGGGCGGGCATATTATGGCAGACCACCCCGTCCATGTCGAAAAGGAGCCCGATGTCTCTCACGAGGACATTGTAGCCAATCGGCTATAATGCCCGCATGGGTCTGCGTGCTTACGACGTGTCCGAGTGGGGGTTCTTCCGCTTCAGCGGGCCGGACGCCCGCGCCTTCCTTCAGGGTCTCGTCACGGCCGATGTGCGTAAACTCACGAGCGGAGTCATGCTACCCGCCTGCGTGCTGACCCCCAAGGGCCTGATGGTCGCCGACTGCGAGCTGTATGAGGAAACGGAGATGTCCGTGCTCGTCGTCACCCGGCCCGCTGCGGCCATCGGCCTTCTGAAGACTTTCGAAAAGAAGATCATGCTTTCCCAGTCCAATGTGCGCGTGCTGAGCGGGCGGGCCTGGCTCGTCATTGGCGGCGGTTATGAGCGCGGCCTGCCGTGGACACGCTTTTCGCAGCCGGCGCGTCTGCTCATCGGCGCTGACCCGCCCGAGGAGGCCGAACTCCTCTCCGAGCCGGAGTTTGAGATCCTGCGCGTGGCCTCGGGATTGCCCTGGTTCGGCGCGGACATGGACGCTTCGACGCTGCCGCTGGAGGCGCGCCAGGAAGCCGCCATCAGCCTGGACAAGGGCTGCTACATGGGCCAGGAGACGGTCTCGCGCATCGTGCATGTGGGACAAGTCAAAAAAATACTAATTGGCCTGCGCTTCACCGCAGGCCCTGCTCCCGTGGGTTCCGTCGTGCTCCGTGACGGCCGCGAGATCGGTAAGGTCACCAGTTCGGCGGGGGGTGTGGCCATCGCCATGGTCGCCGCCGCCGACGCCGTTCCGGGCGCGGCGGTCTCGGCGGGCGGAATCTCCGGCGAGCTCTTCATCTTCAGTTCTTGGCCGAAGTCTCTTTCAAAATCCTGACGCCAAAACTCGCGCCGGCGCGAGCTTCTGTCGTGAGAGCAGTTTGAGCCAGAGCGACGAGACCAGATAGTCCGTTGCTTTCGCGACCGGCACCCATTTCGCTTCTTTCGGGAGCCGGGCCGCGTCCTTCAGCACGGCTTCGCGGAGCTCGACGGAGAGGTTGTGGTGGGTGATGGTGTGCTTCACGGCGGCGAGTCTTCGTCCCGGCACGGCGATGGTCTGTCTCGCTTCGGGGAGTCCCCAATGATCTTTGAGCAGACGCTCATCCTTGGAACGGCGCCAGATGAGAAGCTTCCCGTTGCGGACGATCCAGAGACAAACCCATCTGACCTGAACCGCCTCTCTCCGTTTGTCCGGCATCGGCAGTCGGTCCTGGATCCCCTTCATGTTAGCCACGCAATCTTTCGCGAGCGGGCATATCCCGCACGAGGGGGCGTCGGGCGTGCAGAGGGTTGCCCCCAATTCCATCAGCGCCTGGTTCCAGTCGCCCGGCGCGTGCCGCGGCATGAGCTTCTCGGCGCGAGTCCATATCTTTTTCACGAAGGCCGGATCCTTGGCGCGGCCTTTCAAGCCGAAGAATCGAGAGAAGACGCGGATGACGTTGCCGTCCACGACCGGATAGGGTCTGCCGAAGGCGATCGAGAGGATGGCTCCGGCGGTGTAGCGTCCGATGCCTGGCAGGGAGAGCGCGGAGTCGAAGTCGGAGGGGAATATCCCGCCATGCTCGGTCATCACGGCCTGAGCGGCGCGGCGCAGGTTCCGGGCGCGGGCGTAGTAGCCCAGGCCCGCCCAAAGTTTGAGGACCTCGTCCTCGCTGGCGTTCGCCAGCGAGAGGATGTCGGGGAAGCGGCGCACGAAGGCCTCGAACCTCGGCGTCACGCTGGCCACCGTGGTCTGCTGGAGCATGATCTCAGAGACCCAGGTCCGGTAGGGGCAGACGCGCCGCCTCCAGGGCATGTCGCGCCGCACTCGGCGGTACCAGCGCAAGAGCGGCGTGCGCACGCGGCTACTCCTGGATCACGAGGTTATTGAGGAGCTGCTCGACGCCGCGCGTGCGGCGCACGATGCGGTCGATGGTCCTCTGCTGTTCGCGCGTGCTCACGAGCCCGGAGACGGTGGCGACCCCGGAGTTGACATCGATGCTCACATAGCGCAGGTCCAGGTCCGCAAGACCGCGCAGCTGGGATTCGATGTGCGCTTTGACGGCCGGATCTGCAAGGTCCTCATCCTGGACGTTGCGGGCGCAGGCGGCGGACGTTAGGGCCAGGCTCAGGGCGAGGAGGGCTTGGAGGATTCGTCTCATTTTCAGCATGTGGCTCCATAATGATAACATACACTCCCGTGTCCCGCCAGACCGTCAGACTCGTCCTCGCCACGCGCAACGCGCACAAGGCCGCCGAGATTGCCCGCCTTCTGGAGGGCTCGGGCGTGGAGTGCTTCGGCCTCGATGACTTCCCGGGCGCGCCCGAGGTCGTCGAGGACTGCGACACGCTTGAGGGCAACGCCGGCAAAAAGGCCGTCTTGACGGCGCGGGCCTGCGGGACCTGGGCCCTGTCCGACGACACTGGACTCGAGGTGGAGGCCCTCTCCGGGGCGCCGGGGGTCTTCTCCGCGCGCTGGGCGGGTTCCGCCTGCTCCTATTCAGACAACTGCGCCAAGCTCCTGCGCGAACTTTCCGGCGTGCCCGCCGCCCGGCGTTCGGCGTGCTTGCGCACGGTGCTGGCGCTTTCGGACCCTTTCGGGCGTGTCGAGTCCGTCGAGGGGCGTCTGGAGGGGGCCATCGCCTTGTCGGCGCGTGGAGGCGGCGGCTTCGGCTACGACCCCCTCTTTCTCCTGCCGGACGGGCGGACTTTGGCGGAACTTTCGACGAAGGAGAAGAACGCGCTGAGCCACCGCGGACGCGCCTTACGCAAGATTCTGCCGCGTTTGAAGGTCCTGGCTATGGGCGTCCTGCTTTGTCTGGCCGCCGCGGATGCCAGAGCCGGCAAGACCGAGCCCGGCCAAGAGACCATTTGGGACCAGATCATGGCTTCCCAGGCCCAGCGCGGCTTGCGCCAGGGTCATCAGTATCTTGAGGAGAAACAGTACGACCTGGCCGAGAAGGAGATCGAGCGCGCGGTCGCCGCCAATCCCAAGGATCCGCTCGGGCATCTCCTCCTCGGCGTGGCGCAGTACTGGAGCGGCATGGTGGACGATTCCATCTCATCGTACAAGACCGCCCTCGCCTTGGCCCCGGACAACGCCCAGGGCCACCTCCTGCTCGGCATCTCCTATGCCTGGAACGGCGACGCGGCCGGCGCCGAGACGGAATTCCGTCGTGCGACGGAGATTGACCCGGCGCGCGCGGACGCGCAGATGAACCTGGGGTCCATCCGCGAGACCGCGGGCGACTACACGGGCGCCCTTGAGCGTTTCCGCAAGGCCGTGGGTCTTGAGAAGCGCAATCCGCTCTACCGTTTTCAGCTTGGTTCTCTCTACCGTAAGCTCGGTCGCGACGCCGACGCCCTCGAGCAGTTCCGCGAGGCGGTGAAGATCGAGCCGCGTTATGAGGATGCGATGCTGGAGTTGGGCTGCGCCCAGGAGAGGCTCAAGGACCCCAAGGGCGCGATCTCGACTTTGCGCAAGGCCGTGGACTTAAAGCCCGGCGATTCGGTCGCGCGCATGCGCCTGGCCCGCCTTTATCTCGCCGAGGGCCAGACCGCGAAGGCCCGAGTCATGTTGAGCGAGGCCTTCCATCTCACGCCCGAGGAGGGCGGCCCTGGGCTCCAGCTCTCCGTTGCCTATTCCGCGGGACGCAAGCCTATGCCGGAAGCCGGCGCGCCCGAGCCGGAGCCCGCCGACCCGCTCTCCATGTTCGAGCGCAACCTGCGGCGCGTGCCGCTCGACCAGGCCGCCGTCATGCATCTCGACGCGGTCTTCCTGCCGCGGCCCAAGCTGGTCCGTGAAGGCCCCCGCGAGGGCTCGAGCCTGCGCAAGGCTCTGGCTCGCGTCGGCGCGGGTGAGGGTGAGTCCGCGCCCCGTGCCGTGCGGCGCGACTTCCCTCTCTTGGCCGCCAGTGCCGCCACGCGCGAGGCGCAGATCGCGGCCATCATGGGCGAGATGCGTTCGGTCATGAGTTCGGCGCCGCCGGACGCGGACGCGCGTCTGGGAATGAACCTCACCTTTACCCGTCCAGTCGACGTCGGGCGAAGCGCCGAACCGGCTTCGCCGTCCAAGGTCAGTTATCAGCCGCGTCAAGTCGGCAACGACATGGGACTTTGGGTCATCGGCACCGGCTGGATGGCGCTGGTCGCCGAGGTTCTCGCCGAGCCGGGCGAGAAGCCCGATCATCCCGAGGTCTCGGACTGGTGGACGGCGACGGGTCTGGCGCATGCGAGCGTGGGCGAGGGCCAGCGGGCGATGGAGGCCTTCCTCCAGGCCGTGAGCCTCGACCCGCGCTCGGTGCCGGCCTGGCTCGGCTACGGCGTGGCTTCGGTCATGGGCGGAGACGAGGAAGGCGCGGTCGCATCGTTGCGCAAGGCGTTGGAGATCGAACCGAAGAACAAGGCGGCCAAGGACGGCCTCAAGTGGCTCTTGCGCCCCGCGGGGAGCGCCAAGGAGACGCCGAAGAAATGACGCGCGAGGACGACCGAGCCATAAGGCGAGGAAGTGCCGCCTCCACTCGCCGTAAGGAAGCGGCCGGGCTGATGAAGTCGTTCGTCAAGACCATCCATTTCGTCGGCATCGGCGGCGTGGGCATGAGCGGCATCGCCGAGGTCCTCAATAACCTGGGCTACCGCGTTTCCGGCTCCGACATGAAGTCGACCGAGATCACGCGCCGTCTTCAGGCCTGCGGGGCCCGAGTCCATGAAGGCCACGACGCGGCGCACGTCAAGGGCGCGCAGGTCGTGGTCGTCAGTTCCGCCGTCACCGCGGACAATCCCGAACTTCTCTATGCCCGCAAGAAAGGCATCCCCGTGGTCCTGCGCGCGCAGATGCTGGCCGAACTGGGCCGCATGAAGAAGACGGTCACGGTCGCCGGCTCCCACGGCAAGACCACGACCACCTCCATGGTCGCCATGGCCCTGAGCGCCGCGGGTGCTGACCCGACGATGATCATCGGAGGCCAGCTCAAGAACATCGGCACCAACGCCAAGCTGGGCGTGGGCGAGTATCTGGTCGCCGAGGCGGACGAATCCGACGCCTCCTTCCTGTTCCTGACGCCCCTTGTGGGCGTGGTCACCAACATCGACGATGACCATCTCGACTACTATAAGACGATGGACGCGCTCAAGGACGCGTTCGTCGCGCATCTGGCACGCCTGCCCTTCTACGGCGCGGCCATCCTCTGCGCCGACGACCCCGTGCTGATGTCTTTGCGCCCGCGCGTGACGCGGCCCGTGGTGAGCTTCGGTCTTAACGGCGACGCCGACTGGCGCGCGCGCGGCGTGCGCATGACCAAGTATGGTTCCAGCTGCGAGGTCCTCCATCATGGCAAGCGGGTTCTGACCCTGCGTCTGAGCGTGCCCGGACGGCATAATGTCTCCAACGCCCTGGGAGCCCTGGCTACGGGCCATTTCCTGGGCTTCGACCTCAAGCGCCTGGCCCGGGGGCTCTCCGAGTTCCGAGGCGTGGGGCGGCGCCTGGACCGCCTGGGCGGCGCCGGCGGCGTGGAGTTCGTCGACGACTACGGCCACCACCCGACCGAGGTCCGCGTGACGCTCTCCGCGGTCTCCGGGCTCTGGAAGGCGGGCCGCCTTATCGTGGTCTTCCAGCCCCATCGCTTCTCGCGCACCAAGTCCCTGGCCAAGGTCTTCGGCCCGGCTTTCAAGGGGGCTGACTTCGTCTGGGTGATGGACATCTACGCGGCGGGGGAGAAGCCGATCAAAGGAGTGAGTTCCAAGCTCATCCTCGATTCGCTGGCCAAGGCCGGCGTGAAGGCCGCGGCGTTTCCCGGCGCGCTCGAGCTGGCCAAACAACTCAAGCCCAAAGATGTGGTCCTGACTCTTGGTGCCGGAGATGTCTGGAAAGTCGGCGAGGACCTTTTACGCCGCCGGCGCGGGCAGTCCGCGACCCCGATATGAAGACGGCCCGGCTTAGTCAGCATTTTCTGACGGACCAGGGAGCCCTCGACGATATCGTCTCTGCGGCCGCGATCCGGACCGGCGACGCGGTGCTGGAGATCGGCCCCGGGCGCGGGGCGCTGACCGGACCGCTGCTGGCGGCTGGCGCGCGCGTGACCGCCGTGGAGCTCGACGACGCCTTCGCGGCTGCCCTGCCGGGGAAGGTCGGACATCCAGAGCGGCTGACCGTGGTCAACGAGGACTTCCTGCGTCTGGACCTGACCACGCTGGGTCTTGGACCATGGACCGTGGTGGGCAACCTCCCCTATGCCGTGGGCACGCCCATTCTACAGAAGATACTGCTTTGGGACTTCTGGATGACGGCGACGTTGATGTTCCAGAAGGAGGTCGCCCTGCGCGTGGTCTCTGGGACGGGCGGGGCCGACTACGGCCTGCTCGCGCTGTCGACGCGCATCCGCGCTGACGCGGAGGTGGTGCTGGAACTCTCGCCCGAGTCCTTCCGTCCCCGTCCGAGCGTGGACTCCGCGGTCGTCGTCCTGCGCCGGCTGGCGGCACCGCGTGTTCCGCCCGAGGACGAGAAGGTCTTCTGGCGTCTGGCCAAGATCGCCTTCGGCCAGCGTCGCAAGATGGCGGCGAGCGTGCTTGCCAAGACCCTCGGACGTCCTCGCGCCGAGGTGGAGGCTGCCTTCGCGGCCGCGGGCGTGCCCCTCGATGCCCGGCCCGAGACCATCCCTTTTGCGGCCTGGGCCGCGCTGGCCAAGACCTTGAGATGAGCCGCCGCAACGCGCCGCGTCGAGGTCTGGTCCGTTAGCGGATATTCGCGCTGATCAGGTCGGACTCGTTCTTGAGTCCGGCGGTGTCGGCTTCGATGTCGCGGACGGCCCTCTCCATGTCCATGGCATCGAAGTGGAAGCCCAAGGAGCGGAGATCCCAGATCATGCTCCGGACCTCCATGTCGAGCCAGCGCGTCTCGTTGGACAGCCAGAGGACCTCGCCGGCGAAGTAAGAGGCGGGGCCAACGAGGTCAGGGTCCTTGCCGCGGACCTCGGAGCGGATCGAGCGCGCGTCTTGGAGTTTCCACGACATGTCGCGGGCCAGCTGCGAGAAGTCCTGAGCCAGGCGGCGCACGTCGAAGGCGAGGTTCGGGTCCACGGGGCGCCTTGGGATGACGATCAAGCGCGGGTGCAGGCGGCGCGCCTCCTCGCGCAGGTGGGCGGCCTGCTGCTGGAGCCGACGCATGTCCATGGCCAGCCGGTTCAGACGGGAGGCCAGGCCCGCGTCCAGGGTCTTGATGGAGGCCGCCCGGAGCTGTGCGATCTGGCGCAGGGCGTTGAAGATGGAGGCATCGAAGGTCAAAGGTGCCGCGACGGGAGCGGCCTGGGAAGGAACGGCCAGGACGGCGGCGAGCAGGGCGGCGCGGAGCATGGGACTTACCTCCTGAGTGGAGCTTAAGATCTAGATGGTATCACGAACCGCCGCAGGAGTCAAAGCGCTCGCCGCAGGGAGGGTGAAGTTGAAGGCGCATCCCATGCCGGGCAGGCTGGACACCCAGATGCGGCCGCCGTGGGCTTCGACAAGGCCCTTGCAGATCGCCAGTCCCAGGCCGAGGCCCGCGCTCTTCTGCGTGTTGTCCTGGGCTTGATAGAAGCGGTCGAAGAGGTGGGGCAGGTCTGCGGCGGAGATGCCGGGGCCGGTGTCGATGACCGCGAAGCGGACCGAATCTCCGTCGCGTTGGGCATCCACGTTGATCGTGCCGCCGTTGGGCGTGAACTTAAGAGCATTGCCGATGAGATTGGCCAGGATCTGCATCACGCGTTTGGAGTCGGCGACCACCAGCAGGGAGTCGCCGACGGTGCTGCGCCAGTGCAGGCCCACGCCGCGTCGGCGAGCTTCCAGTTCCGCCGACTCGACGGCTTCCTGGAGAAGGGCTGAACCATCGACGACTCGGGTCTCCACGGCGAAGCCGGTCGATTCAAGCCTCACGGCGTCCTGGAGCTGGCCGACCATCGCCGTGACACGTTCGGCATTAGCGAGGATGGCGCGAAGGGCTTTTTTGATTTCCGCGGGGGGAACGTTTTCCTTCGAGAGGTAGGATGCGTAGCCATGGATGACCGACAGGGGGTTTTTTAGCTCGTGGGCCACGTCCTGCATGAGACGGATCTTGGCCTCGAGACGGTCCTTCAGCTCGGCCAGCTTTTCATGGGGACTCATAAGGTTTGTAAGAAGATTGTAGCACGCAATTGCGGGCTTTTGATAACATGGCTCTACTATGATCGACACCTCGCAGTTCAAGAACGGCCTCGTCTTCGAAGACGACGGGCAGATCGTCCAGGTCATCTCGTATCAGCATCACCGCAAATCCCAGTCGGCCGCCGTTTATCGGACCACGCTTCGCGTCCTGGCCAACAACGCCGTCATCGAGCGCTCCTACGCCTCCGGTGCCAAGTTCCGCGAGGTCCCCGTCACCAAGCGCGAGAAGATATACTCCTACGATGAGGGCGACAAGGCGGTTTTCATGGACAGCGAGACCTACGAGCAGGTCTTCTACCCGAAGGCGCTCCTGGGACCTTCGGCGAAGTTCCTGACCGAGAACATGGAAGTCCTCGGCGTCTATGTTGACGACAAGCTGACGGCCATCGAGCTTCCCGCCAACGTCGTGCTCACCGTGACCTCGAGCGAGCCCGGCGTGAAGGGCGACTCCGTCTCCAACATGACCAAGCGCGCTTCGCTTGAGACGGGTCTCGAGATCAGCGTCCCTCTGTTCGTCAAAGAGGGCGACAGGATCCGCGTCGATACCCGGAACTCCGAATACATCGAGCGCGTGAAAGAATAGGAGCCTGACTCCAACTCAGACATGATCAAGGCAGTCATCTTCGACATCGACAACACGCTGACCGACTTCATGAAGATGAAGCGGACGGCGGTGGACGCGGCCGTGGAAGGGATGATGGACGCGGGCCTTCCCGGTGCCAAGGACGAGCTGGTCAAGGAAGTCTTCGACGTCTACTGGAAAGAAGGCATCGAGGACCAGAAGATTTTCGACAAGATACTGAAGGCCAAGCTTGGGCATATCGACTTCAAGATGCTGGCCGGAGGCATCCTGGCTTATCGGCGGGCCAAGAACGGGACGATGGTCTTATATCCGCGAGTCAACCACACGCTCATCGAGTTGATGAAGCTGGGCATCAAGCGCACGGTAATTTCGGATGCGCCGAAGATGGAGGTGTGGCTGCGCATCGTGGGCCTCGGACTGCATCATTATTTCGACGACATCATCACCTCCGAGGATTTTGGCGTCAAGAAGCCCGACCCCAAGCCCTACCGTCGCGCGCTCGAGTTGCTGGGCACGAAGCCCGAGGAGACCTTGATGGTCGGCGACTGGCCCGACCGGGACATCAAGGGGGCCGCGGGCGTGGGGATCCGTACCGCTTGGGCCAAGTATGGCGACACCTTCGGCACCAAGGAGTCCGGCGCCGAGTTCGAGATCGACGACATCTACGAAGTGATCGGCATCATCAAGAAGGAGAACGCCGTTGCGGCCTAGCCGCCTCGCCGCGCTGCCGTTGCTCGCGCTGCTCTGCGCCCCCTCGCGCGCTCTCAAGACCGAGGTCTTGCTCCCCGCAGGGACCGGGCCGGCGGCCGGCGCTCCTCATGGTCTGAGCGTGACTTCGGGGCAGGCTCTCGTGAGGCTGTCATCACAGACGGCGCCGTCTTCCCTTGATGCAGCTCTGTCGGCGTTCGGCCTGTCGCGAGGCACGGCTCTCGGCGGCGGGTGGCACTTGATCCTGTGGAGCGCGGCCCGGCCCGTCTCCCAGGCGCTGGCACAGCTTCAGGTTCTTCCAGGCATCGTCGAGACCCAGCCAAGCCACGTCTACAATGTCAAGCGCGTGCCGTCCGACCCGCTGCTCGGCAACCAGTGGGCCCTGCCCGCCGTCAGCGCCTTGAACGCCTGGGACCTTGAGACCGGCTTCTCGTCGCGAGTGACCATCGCCGTCGTCGACACGGGTGTGGATTCGACGCACCCCGACCTCACGGCGAAGTTCTCGAACACCTTCAGCGCCGCGTTCGATCCAAACAATGGTGCCTACTCGCCGAATAATCCGTCCACGCCGGCGTGCAACCATGCGACCCGCGTCGCCGGCGTCGCGGGTGCTTACGCGAACAACCACTTCGAGGTTGCCGGGATGTCGTGGGGCGCGCAGTTGGTTTCGCTGAAGGTTTTCGCGGACGCGGACTGCAGCATCGACTGCGGCGACAAGGGCGCCGGTCAGTGCCTGACCAACGATCCGGCGATCATCGCGGCGATCAACTACTCGACCGGGGTCGTCAACACGGCGGCTTACGGGAGGATCGTCGTCAATATGAGCCTTGGCGGCGTGGAGGCCTGCGGGCCCGCCCTTAAGGCCGCCATTACGAACGCCGTGGCCGTGGGCGTTGTTCTCGTCACCGCCGCCGGCAACGACGGCGGCGCGGTGAACACTCCAGGAAACTGCAGCGGCGTGATTCCCGTGGGCGCGACCGATTCGAGCGGCCAGATCGCGGCGTTCTCGTCTAGGGGCGCCGAGCTCGCCAATAACGGCCTCGTTGCCCCGGGTGTTTCCGTCCTCACCACGGATCTGAGCGGCAAGACCGCGACTGCGACCGGGACCTCGTTCGCCTCGCCGATGGTCGCGGGCGCGGCGGCGCTCCTGCTCTCGGCGAAGCCCACGCTGACCCCGACCCAGGTCAAGACCGACCTGCGCGCGGGAGCGGAGCCTCTCGGCGGCCCGCTGAACAATCAGGGCGCCGGCCTCCTGAACGCCTATCGCTCGCTCTACCTTGCGATCAACGGCTCACTGCCGGCGTCGACGCCCGCGTCGCCGAGTCTCTCCGCGGACCTCCCCCAAACCTATGCGTTCCCGAATCCCTTCCGCCTGTCCGAGTCCAGCCGGGCTCTGTTCTTCGTGCCGCCGGCCATCCAGACCACCGCCATGCTCATCCGGGTCTACACTCTCGATGGTCGGTTGGTCCGCGAACTGGGAGCTCCCGTATGGGACGGCAAGAACAATGATGGCAATCGCGTCGCGAGTGGGACCTATGTGTTCCACGTGAGCAACGGCTCCCAATCGTCGCGCGGGCGCGTGTCGGTGCTCCGATGACCGAGCATAGCGCAGGAAATGGTCGCGTCCATCGTTGTGGGAAGCGACCATGAATTTGATAGCCTTCAACGCGACGCGCAATGCGACCGTCGCGACGAAAGTCGAGAAAGCGGACACGACGGCGTCCCGAAACATCGGCCTTCTTGGACGCGAGTCCCTGGCGGCCGATGAAGGGCTTTGGATCACGCCTTGTCCCATGATCCACACGTTTTTCATGAAGTTCCCGATCGACGCGGTCTTCCTCAAGCGCGACCTGAGCGTCGCGCGCGTGATCGAGGGCCTGAAGCCGTGGCGCGTGTCGCCGTGGGTGTTCACCGCCCACAGCGTGCTGGAGCTCCGGGGAGGGACCCTGAGGGGCTCCGTTCGCGCGGGCGACCGTCTGGAGATGAGGCCGTCATGAACATCACCGAGACGAAGGCTCCCGACTTCTTGACGCCGTCCGGCATCGAGGTCCAGCGCTACTACGGCCCTGATACCGTGACGCCCGGAGAGCTCGGCTCCGCGGGGGAATATCCTTTCACCCGCGGCATCCAGAAGACGATGTACCGCGGGCGCCTCTGGACCATGCGCCAGTATGCGGGTTTCGGCACGGCCCAGCAGACCAACCAGCGCTTCCGCTTCCTCTTGGACCAGGGCCAGACCGGCCTCTCCACCGCCTTCGACCTGCCGACCCAGATCGGCCTGGACGCCGACGACCCCAAGGCCAAGGGCGAGGTCGGGCGCGTGGGCGTGCACGTCGCCACCATCGACGACATGGACCAGCTCTTCGACTCCATCCCGCTCGACCAAGTCTCCACGTCTTTGACCATCAACGCCACGGCGTCCGTGCTGCTGGCCTTCTATGTGGCCGTGGCCAAGAAGCGGGGCATCGACCCCAAGACCCTCACCGGAACCCTCCAGAACGACGTCCTAAAGGAGTTCATCGCCCGCGGCACCCAGGTCTTCCCCGTCGTGCCCTCGCTGCGTCTCTGCGTGGACACCATGGAGTGGTCCTTGAAGAACACTCCCCGGTTCCATCCGATCTCCATCTCGGGGTATCACATCCGGGAGGCCGGCTCGGACGCCGTTCAGGAGGTGGCTTTCACGTTCGCCAACGCGGAAGTCTATATCAAGTCGCTCCTGGAGCGAGGCATCGGCATCGACGATCTCGGTCCCAAGCTCGCCTTCTTCTTCGGTTGTCATAATCATTTCCTGGAAGAAATCGCCAAGTAGATC
>CAYHNV010000062.1:0-12546 GCA_964358065.1 uncultured Elusimicrobia bacterium
CTACACGCCCGACTTCCTCGTCCGCACGGCCGACGGCACGGTATGGGTCGTCGAGACCAAGGGCCGCGAGGAGCTGGACCTGCCGCAGAAGATGGCGCGGCTGGCTCAGTGGTGCGCCGACGCCACCGCTGCCAGCGCCGAGGACGGGCGCGTCACCTACAAGCACATCTACGTCGATCAGACGGGATTTACGAAGCATCCGCCGCAGACCTTCGCGGCACTCGCCTCGAGCTTCACCGAGTTTCGGGAGGCATGAGCATGGTTGGCGAAAAGAAGCGGTTGTTCTATCAGGCAATTAAAAATTATGGCGCAGTGCGTCACAATCTGAGTTAGGCATATCAGCACCATGGAAACGAAAGACTATTTCTACGCGACCGGAATTATCGCTACTGCTGCTATTGGTATCTGGAACGCAGTTAATCAGCATAAGATCAACAAAAAGACAGCTTTCATCAACACCGTGACTAGTGAGCGGGTAAAGTGGCTCGATAAGCTCCGGGGTAACATTTCTGGATTTTGCGGCCTAACGCATACGTGGACGAGATCGGAGATTCAGGGCACGCCGGAGAAAATTCAAATCCTGAAAGAAATCGACAAACTGCGATATCTGATTCGCCTTCAACTGAATCCAAAGAGTGATGATGGAAAGCAAAACTTCGACAAACAAATCGAAGATCTTGTCGCCGAAATTCCGAATTTAACGGACGTGCGCGATCGCGACGATCTTGAGGCTGCTATTGATAAACTGATCGTCGCCAGCCAATCCCTCTTAAAGGAAGAGTGGGAGAAGGTGAAATCTGAAGCAAAGAGCGGAGAGCTCAGCGATGCCTAGCCGTCCGCTTGAGCCGGGAGACTTCTATGGGGCACATTCCTAAGCACGAAGAACTCGCGAAATTGACCGAGGAGGACTTGGTTCGACGATACAATGTGGCGGCGGAAAATACCGTTGTGGGAACTGGCTTCTATCGCGATGAAATCGTCCGACGTGGGCAACAACGGCAGAATGACCAGATGCTTGCTTTTACGAAGCAGATGCGTGACCTGACGATATGGATCGCAATTCTAACCATAGTGAATACAATGCTGGTTGCAGTCTCCATGCATAATGGGAAATAAGGCCTGAACATGTCGAAAAACTATGACTCCGAACGTTACGAATTGTCCGACGCTGAGAAGCGCGATCTCGTCAAACTCATCAATGCGGGCAAGCCGCTCCCAGAGAAATATCGATTCCTTTTATTCGAGGATAAGCGCGAGGTTGAGCTGGTTTGGAACGGGAAGTCGCGCGAGGTCTGCAACGCGGTCTTGCCTTTCCAGACACTTGAACACATCGACGAGCCGCGTAAGGAGAAGCACGAGGAAGAAGAACTCTCTCTCGACGTGGGTGGCCGACAGATTGGAGGCTGGACGAATAAGCTGATTTGGGGCGACAATAAACTTATCCTGTCTTCGCTGAAGTCAGGTGCACTTCGTCAGCAGATTGAGGAGGCCGGGGGGCTCAAACTGATTTATATCGATCCCCCGTTCGATGTGGGTGCCGACTTCTCGATGGACATCGAGATCGGCGGTGAGACTTTTCACAAAGAACCGAATCTCCTTGAACAGATCGCATACCGTGACACATGGGGGCGAGGCGCCGATTCCTTCATCTCGATGCTCTACGAGCGTCTAATTCTTATGCGCGATCTGCTCGCTCAGGACGGCAGCATCTATGTCCATTGTGACTGGCGCGTGAACAGTAGCGTTCGGCTAATTCTGGATGAAATCTTCGGGTCCCATCGTTTCAAGAATGAGATCGTCTGGCAAAAAATAAGGTCATCGAAAGCGCAGAGTTCTAAATACGGGAATGTGCAGGATTCAATATTTTTCTACACGATGGCTGATAAGGTGGTATTCAATACGCAGCGGGTTCCTCATTCCGCCGAGTATATAGAGAGTCACTATCGCCACGTAGATGCGGCAGGGCGTTGCTACCGTCTGGATAATTTCACTCAGACCGGCCAAGGTGCCGCTAAAAAATTCGGCGCCAAGTTGTTGCAACCGCCTCCGGGCAAGCATTGGATTTGGTCGCAGGACCGAATTGACCAGGGCATGAAGGATGGATTGATCGTATTTTCAGCAGAGGGTATGCCCAGCGTCAAAAGATTCTTGGATGAGGTTGAGGGTAACGTCGTAGAAGACATCTGGGTAGACATTGCCCCGATGAACGCGGTGTCGAAAGAGCGAGTGGATTACCCTACACAGAAGCCGGAAGAACTCCTGGAGCGTATCATCAAAGTTAGTAGTAACCCCAACGATCTCGTCGCTGATTTCTTCTGTGGTTCCGGAACAACGGTTGCAGCAGCTGAGAAGCTGGGACGGAAGTGGTTGGCTGCGGACCTGGGTAAGTTTGGCATCCACACGACGCGCAAGCGCCTCATCGGCGTCCAGCGCGAATTGAAGGCCGCCGGGAAACCTTTCCGCGCTTTCGAGGTGCTAAACCTTGGTCGATATGAGCGCCAGGCATACCTCAGCGTGTCCACCCGCTTGTCGGCGAAGAAGAAGGCCGACGCTCTCGCGCGCAAAGAGCGTGATTTCCGCGACCTGATTCTGCGCGCCTACCGGGCCGAGCCGATCGAGAACGGCGGCTTCTTCCATGGCAAGCACACGGGCCGCTTGGTCGTGGTCGGCCCGATCAATCTGCCGGTGGGACGGCTCTTCGTCGAAGAAGTCATCACCGAGTGCCGCAAGCGCCGGGCCTCTCGGGCGGACATCCTGGCCTTCGAGTTCGAGATGGGCCTGTTCCCCGCGGTGCTCGAAGAAGCCAAGAAGAAGGGCATCGACATCGCGCCGAAGACGATCCCGCCCGAGGTCTTCGACAAGCGCGCGGTCGAGAAGGGTCAGGTGCGCTTCCACGACGTGAGCTACATCGAGGCCACGCCCCGTTACGATAAAAAGGACAAGCGCCGCGTCACTATCGAGTTGGCCGACTTCTCCGTCTACTACTCCCAGGGGCTGGTCGAGTCTGTGACCGCCGAATTGAAGGAAGGCAAGAGCGAAGTCGTGTGCGAGGCGGGCAAGCTGGTCAAGATCAACAAGGACAAGAAGGGCGTCGTCACGCGCGAGGTCCTGACCAAAAAATGGACCGACTGGGTGGACTACTGGGCGGTGGACTTCAACTACGAGAGCCGCAAGGAGATCGTGAAGATGCCCAAGACTATGGGCGTCGAGGGCGAACTCCCCGGCACCGTGGTCGCGGGTGAGGAATTTATCGATTTCGAGGAACGCTGGACCGGCGCCTATATCTTTGAGAATGAATGGCAGAGCTTCCGCACGCGGCAGGATCGCGATCTCGAACTGACTTCGGTCGCCCATGTCTACCCCAAGCCTGGCCGCTACACGGTAGCCGTGAAAGTCATCGACATTTTCGGCAACGACACGATGACGCTCGTGCCGGTAAACGTTTAAGATGATATCCTTCCATTTTCGAGGAGTGTCCGATGACTAGCCCGGCCGCAATTTCCCGCGTCACTCTCCGCAACTACAAGAGCATCGCCCGTTGCTCCGTCCCCCTGCGCTCTCTCGTATTTCTCGTCGGCCCCAACGGCTCCGGCAAAAGCAACTTCCTCGATGCCCTCCGCTTCGTCGCCGAATCCCTCAACACGTCCCTCGAACATGCCTTGCGCGAGCGCGGCGGCATCAACGAAGTCCGCCGCCGTTCTGCCGGCCACCCCACGCACTTCGGCATCCGCCTCGACCTGATATTGCCCGGCAACCGCACCGCCTCCTATGCCTTCCAAATCGGAGCCAAACCGAAGGGTGGATTCGAGGTTCAGCATGAAGAATGCCGCGTCTTCTCGCCGGAGGCTTTGGGCGAAGTGCATTTCTATGAGCTCGAGTCGGGAAAGATGAAGGACACGAGTCTCGAAGTTTATCCTCCGGCGGTGGGCGACCGCTTATACTTGGTGGCTGCGTCAGGGCTTGCCGAGTTTCGCCCGGTGTACGACTGCTTGACGCGGATGGGCTTCTACAACCTCAATCCCGAGGAAATCCGCGACCTACAGCCGCCCGACGCCGGGGAACTGCTCCTGCGCGGCGGCGCCAATCTGGCCGCCGTGTTGGATCACCTGCCGGACAAGGATAAGCGCCGGGTCGTGGAATTCCTCTCCAAGGTGGTGCCGGGTATCTCGGACGTTAATGCCGTACATGTCGGCAAGAAGGAGACTCTGGAGTTCCGCCAGACGGTCGGTTCGGGCGGGGCGCCGTGGCGGTTTATGGCGGAGAATATGTCGGATGGAACACTTCGCGCCTTGGGAATCCTGACCGCGCTGTTCCAGTCCGGCGTTCCTTCGCACAAGAGGGCCTCCGTGGTGGGCATTGAGGAGCCTGAGTCCGCGCTGCATCCCGGCGCTGCCGGTGTGCTGCGCGACGCCCTGCGCGAGGCGGCGCGCCACACGCAGGTCCTGGTCACCAGCCACAGTCCCGACTTGCTGGACAATAAGTCCATATCCGATGAAGACATCATCGCGGTCGAGAGGCGAAACGGCGAAACTCTCATCGCGCCGGTGGACGCGGCCGGACGAAGCGCCATCCAGGCAAAGCTTTATACGGCGGGTGAATTGTTGCGGATGAACCAACTCAACCCTGATGACGAGCAGATCAAGCGCATGCCGGAGCCGGAGCTGTTCGGCGAGGCCGCGGCCTGACATGTCTCGCTTGGCGGCCATCGTGGGGGGCGACGGCGAATACGAAGCGGTTCCGATTCTCGTGCGTCGCATCGCACTCGCCCTCGACCCGGGCCTGATTCCGGTTGTTCATCCCGTCCTGAGAGTTCCCGAGTCGCGCTTGATCAAACAAGGGGAATTGGAGCGTACGGTGGAGTTGGCGGCCAATAAGATGGGCGGCCAAGGCGGGATTCTTATCTTGTTGGACTGCGACGATGGCTGTCCCGCCGAAGACGGGCCGGCGTTGCTGAGGCGGGCGGTCGCTGCCCGCAGCGATATCCCCATCTCAGTTGTGCTTGCCAAAAGAGAGTTCGAGGCCTGGTTTCTCGCCGCAGCCGAATCCCTGCGTGGTCGTCGCGGCTTGCCGGGCGATTTGACCTCGCCACCGGACCCTGAAGCTGTCCGCGGCGCGAAAGAATGGCTGGCCGACCGCATGCCGCAGGATCAAGCCTACTCGGAAACCGCCGATCAGCCTGCGCTCACCAGTCTTTTTGATCTGGAAGCCGCCCGCCGCGCGGATTCTTTCGACAAGTGCTACCGTGAGATTGTTCGACTTCTCAAGCACTTCAGCGCAAAGACGCAACGAGGTAGAGGAACGAGATGATCAAATTGATCGAGGCCAGGAATTACCGGTGTCTCCAGGCGATCTCCCAGCCTTTGGGGCGTTTCCAGGTACTGGTCGGGCCCAATGCCAGCGGCAAGACCACGTTTCTTGACATCGTGGCGTTTATGGGACGCCTGGTTTCAGACGGGCTGGACGCGGCATTGGACGAGAGAACGGATAACTTTGAAGATCTGATCTTCGGTCGGAAGGGGGCGGGATTTGAGTTGGCCCTGGAGATGGAGATCCCCGAGCGTTTTCGGGAACGCTTTAGGGGGCTGAAAAAAGAATACGATACGATACGATACGAGGTAAGGATCGGGCAGGAGTCCGGGCGCGTGGGAATTCAGGACGAGCGGGTCTTGCTCAAGAAATGGGCCCCCTCGTTGCCCAAGCAACGCGAGTTTTTCCCGCAGGAGTCGGATTCCACCGAGACTATCATGACTCGCACAAGATCGCGAAGCATGCGCGCGGTCCTGAGTAAGCTTCCCAAGGGCGACCACTTCTACTCCGAGGTTGTTGAAAAATCGGGTAGCGGGTGGTATCCGTCCATACAACTGGGCCCTAAGAAATCGACTCTAGGAAACCTGCACGAGGATGAATCTCGATTTCCCGTCGCCTCGTGGTTGAAGCAATCTTTGACCCAGGGCGTTCAAACTTTGGTTCTCGACAGCCTCTTGATGCGGAAGGCGAGTCCTCCCGGCAAAAGGCATGGTTTTCTGCCTGATGGTTCGAATCTCCCCTGGGTGGTCAAGTCCTTGATCGAAAAGCACGATGAACGTTTCCAGGATTGGATTCGGCACGTTCGCACGGCTCTGCCCGACATCAGCGACATCAAAGTCGTCGAACGGGAGGACGACAAGCACGCATACCTCATGGTCCATTATGAGGGCGGGCTCAAGGTCCCCTCGTGGATGGTCTCGGATGGGACGTTGAGGCTTCTGGCCTTGACGCTGCCCGCCTATATACCGGATTTAGGCGGCATCTACCTGATCGAGGAGCCGGAAAATGGTATTCATCCGAAAGCCATTGAGACCGTCTTTCAATCGCTCTCATCGGTTTACGACGCACAGATACTCTTGGCCACTCATTCGCCGGTCATCCTCAGTCAGGCCGATGCGGACAAGGTGCTGTGCTTTAAGAAAGCGCCCAGCGGAGCCGCGGATATAGTCCTGGGGAGCGAGCATCCCCAACTCAAGGATTGGAAAGGCGAGCCGAACTTGAGCGTCCTCTTCGCCGGCGGAGTCTTGGGGTGAAGTCCGCCGCGCGCAGCGACGTCGTCATTCTTGTGGCGGATGTTTGCATGGAGGCGACCGTCCGAGGTCTCCTGTCGCGCTGGAAGTCGCTGGGGATTCGGCAGGTCCAGTTCGATTTGTATCGGCATCCGGAAAAGGACCCGGGCTGCCGAACTCATGGGGCCGATTTCCTCGCCCCATTGCGCGCGAAATACGAGCACGCGTTGCTGATGTTCGACCACGAAGGCTGCGGCGACTGCGCGACTTCAGCGATTGGGCACGAGGCCGTTTTGGGGACTGCCTTGGCGCGGTCGTGGGGAGATCGGGCGGCGGCGCTCGTCATTGAGCCGGAGCTGGACATATGGGTCTGGAGCCGCTCTCCTCACGTGGAGAGCGTGTTGGGTTGGAGCGGCCGGCGGCCGGCATTGCGGGATTGGCTGGTGCAGAAAGAATTCCTTGTCAATGCGACGGCGAAGCCGAGTCGTCCCAAGGAGGCTTTGGAGGCCGCGTTGCGGCACGTCAAGAAGCCCCGGTCCTCGGCCATTTATCAGGCATTGGCTGAGAAAGTGAGCCTACAGGAGTGCGTCGATCCGTCGTTCGCGCGATTTCGCGCGATCTTGAAAAAGTGGTTCGGTGTAAACGATGAGCGCTGAGCTGCTGGACCGCATTCCCGAGGAGACCCTCGCGGGTCTGCGTCGGAAGTTCGGCGCTCGCCTTGATGCGATGTCCCCGGCGGAAGTGCAGGCGTTGGCCACGGCGGCGATTGAAGGGACGGTGTCGAATGCGCGATTGCAGGAGCTTCTGACGGACCATCCCGTGGATATTTCCAGCATGCTGCGCCGTCTCTGCGAGCAGGGCTATCTCGTGTCTGACAACCGCCGCCGTTGGACCAGCTATCGGCTGCCTGCTCCTGACGCCTCAGGTTCGGCGGGGAGCTTGCCTCATTTGCCCGGAAACTTGCCAGATATCATGGCGGGACAGCAGGAGCTCCTACAGGAAATGGCTGCTCCTGTGGCCGCCAAGGGGAAGGCTCCGACATCCGAGATCAGGGCTGTGATCCTTAAACTTTGCCAAGGGCGCTTCCTTCCGGTGGAAACGCTGGCGGTCCTCCTGAAGCGCAACGCGAAGAACTTGCGCCATCGATACCTGTCTCCTATGGTGCGTGAAGGACTGCTGAAGCTCCGCTATCCGGAATCACCCACGCGGCCCGACCAAACCTACACAACAGGGGGCGGGAAGGCATGAAAATGACCTCCCGGATCAAGAATATTCTCGGACGGCTCGTCCGGCAGGACGGAGAAGCGCGCGGCGTGAGTGCCCTCGCGCCGCTCGACGGCAGCTCTCTGGAATACGGGAAACTTCCGGACGACCGGCTCATCGAGCTTCTGTTCACCGAGTCCGACCAGTTGCCTTTGGCCGCCGCCTGGGAGGTTGTCGCCCGGCGACAGAAGATCATCCCAGCCCTCTCGGCAATCATCGATGAGGGCTGCAACTGGCACAGGCAGGATGCGGGCTGGTGCGCGACGGTGCACGCCGTGTACTTGTTGGGTGCCATCGCGGATGAGGCCGCGATACCGTCGCTTCTTATCGCCATGGAAGAGGCGGATTACTGGGAGAATGAACTGCTCGAGCATGACATCCCGGCCATTTTTGGTCACCTCGGACCCAAGGCTCTGCCTCCCCTGAAAGACGCGGCCCGCGACGAGGAGTCAGATTGGTCTCTGCGCGACGCCGCCATGATGTCCATGGCGGCCGTGGCTCAGCGCCATCCGGAGCATGCCGCGGAGGTGTTTCTTTTCATCGCGAGCGTCGCGGCCGATTCCAGGGAAGACCACGACCTGCGCGCCTGCGCTGCCTGCATCCTTTTGAATTGCGCCCGGCGGGAGCACGAGGACCTGCTCCTGTCTCTTCTCCGATCCGGGGTGACGACGGGCTGGTACAGCGAAGGTGAGGTGCGCAGGGATATTCACAACCCGCATCCGCGCCCCTACTCGGATGACTGGATGGACTTCTATTCCCCGGAGGAGACCGCAAGCCGCCGCAAGGAGATGGAGGCGGAGAGGCTCACCGTGGAGGCCGCGTTCAAGGAGGCCCTTGGCCGCGACTGGGGCGAAGATCCGGACGTATGCCCGGACGAGGATGAGGATGATTTGGAGGAAAGCGGGCCGAGCTCGCTGAGGAACCCTTGGCTTGCCAGAGAACAGATGTCCGCCCACTCCGCCAGGATCATCAAAGACAAAGACTTCAAGACCGCGGAGGAAATGAACGCGTACTTGAAGATCGTGAACGGAAAGATCTCGCCTCCGCCTCCCGCGAACCCCTGGGAAAAGGCGCAGGACTTGATGTACGAGGCGTGGCAGGAGGAGAATGAGCGCAAGCGCCTCGAAATGGCCCGCGAGGCCCTTTCGATCTGCGCGGACTGCGGCGATGCCTACTCCTTGCTGGCCGAGGAGACGGCGCGCACACCCACTGAGGCCGCGGAACTCTATCAGAAGGCCGTGGCCGCCGGGGAGCGAGCCCTGGGTCCGGATTTCTTCCGGGAGAACGCCGGGCATTTCTGGGGCTTGGTGGAGACGCGGCCCTACATGCGGGCGCGCGCCGATCTGGCCCGCTGCCTCTGGACGAAAGGCGACTGCGAGACCGCTATCCAGCATTATCAGGAGCTCTTGCGACTCAACCCGCGGGACGGCCAAGGCATCCGTATCGTGCTCTTGTCCTGCCTCGGTGAACTCGGGCGCTTCGCCGAGGTCGAGGAGATACTCTCACGCGCGGAGTACAAGGACGAAGACGACATGGAGTGGTTGCTCATGAAGGCGCTAACGACCTTCGTCCACGAAGGGGCCACGGCTCACGCCTCCGAGCTTTTAAGGGGGGCTCTGGACTGCAACGAGCACCTGCCGGACTACCTCCTGGGCAGAAAGGCCTCACCCAGGCGGGGACCCGACAGTGTGAGGGTCGGGGGCGAAGATGAGGCCGCGGCCTGCGCCCGAAACTTTCTGCCCGTTTGGAAGCGGATTCCCAATGCTCTGGCGTGGCTCGCGATCTCGGCCGGGGAAGCGGACTCCGCCCAGGTGGGCCGCAACGCCCCCTGCCCGTGCGGGAGCGGCAAGAAGTTCAAGAAGTGCTGCCTCAACCGTGCGCCCGAGGGCCACGCCTGACCGTCATGAAGTACGAGAGGGACGACCTGAGTTCCGAGTGGCAGATCAAGGGAGCGACTCTCAGCGACAAGACGGCACGCAAGGAGTTCGGACTGTCGCAGGGCGAGATCGCCCGGGCGGTCCGTGCCGGCGCGCTTCACTACCGCGAAAACTCGATCTACGGGAACCCGTTCCTGCGCCTTCTTAGACGTGAGATTGAGGTGCTGGTCAAGAAGAAGCATGGGAACAACTATTTGAAGGATCGGAAGGCTAAGACCGAATTGGCTCAGATCAACACCGAGATGAGGCAGTTGAAGAGTCGGCTTGCCGCGCTGGAAGATCGGAAGTCAAAGCTGATGGGTCAAGAAAATGATCACTGATCCGGAATCGGGCGATGGGCTCGGCACCGGCGAGGATGCGGCATCGGCTGTATGAAACCGAACCTGAACATTCGGCTCGCCGAACTCATGTATGGGCATGGCGATAAATACATGCAAAGTCTGTCCGGCATATTTGAGCCGGACAAGTTCCTGGATGCTCCGGCGATACAGATAGGCGAGTTGAAATGCGGATGCTGGGTCGTTGCCGACGGCAATAATCGGGTTGGACTTATTTTGAGGAAAAATGCGGATGCCACGCTTGCGGATATTCCGAGGGACTTGCTCGCCATTTATAGGTACGGAGACTGGGATGACGACACCATGCATTGGTGGAATCCTGAACCGAAGGCCTTCGGGGAAGTCATGTTGGCAAGGAAGCGTAAATCCAACACGCTCGACGCCAAGGGGAAAAATGTCATCCACGGCATGATCGAGCGAACAGCCCGCAACCAGTTCAACGCCGCGGTTCTCGTCGGTGGGAAGCCGTACGTCGCCTCGGCTTCTAAGGGTGAAGCGGCCGCGAGATTGCTGGAAGGGCGGATAAAAAAGGCGGAACACAAGAAGAACATCGCCCTTATGCTTCAACCCCTCACCCCGATGGAGAGTCATCGGTGTCGATGATCGGTCGCGTGATAAGCCGCGCCAAGAATTGGCGGAAGAACGGCCTATTCTCGTTGGAGTAATCCATGTACTTCACAAAGGCTCACCACTTCAAAGGCGCCATTGAAGATCCGAAGGCTCCCGCGCCGGCCAAGCAGATGGCTCAGTTCATCAACGTCGTTGTGGGTGCCGGACGTAAAGGCGCCGTAGGAGAAAAGGTCTACTCCAAGATCCCTTGCATGGCGGGCCCAAGTCCGCGGACCTGGTGTCTCGGCCTTCTCCATGTTCTCCGCACGGATGGTCCTGCCGAAATCGCCTGGGAGTGCCCTGAATGCGGCAAGGCCGGCGTGATCAGCGAATTCGACTGATACGGCTCAGCGATTTACTGCGAAACTTGGAAAAGAACCTGAGCGGACCCCTGGATGGCCATTCAATCGTTTCGGAGCCGACGGTTACCTACAGGTCGGCTTCGGCGTTTCAAGAAGCGCAGGCAAGCGAGGAAGCCGTCATGGCGCAACTGGCCGCGCATGGTCTGCGGTTCCTTGGAAAGCCGGCGCGGCCTGCCGTGTTCAAGCTGACCCTGGAAGAGACCCTGCTCGCCGCCCTGCGCTTCGCCGACAAGCCTCGCCTTTTCGAGGCGCTGCCGTCGCTCGTGCTGCGCAACGCCGAGAACCTGGACTGGAGCCGCCTGGTCTCCGGCGCCGTGATGCTTCAGCTTCAGAACCGGCTGGGTATGGTCGTGGCCGCAGCCTTGCAGCTCAAGGGCTCCGCCATGAATACGCCTGAAAACGCTTGGAGAACTCTAGACGAGGTGCACCGCAAGCTGGCCGAGGCTCGCCTGGATCGGAACGAAGTCGTGGGCCCGCGGCCCCGAACGCGGGCGGCCATGGAGCATCTTGCCAAGCGCACCCCCCCATGGCTGCAGGCTTGGCACGCCCTCGGCTCCGTCGATCTCGAGTCGCTGAGCAGGCATCTGTCGCGATGGACACCGGACTGAAGGAGGTCCCATGAGACTGAACAACGAACTGATCGTCCTGGATCTGGAGGCAACCTCCAACCAGGAGAATGCTGGTGAAAAGCCAGCGGTCCAGACGAACAACTTCATCATCGAGATCGGCGCGGTTTTCTTGGATCGCGACTTGAAGCTCGTCGATACCTTTCAGAGTCTCGTCCGACCGGAGGAGCCCATCACGCCTTTCATCACCCAGATCACGTCGATCACCCCTGAAATGTGCGAGGGCCAACCGCTTTGGAAGGAAGTCGCGCCCGATTTCGAGACGTGGATCATGCGCCACTGCGACAACATCAAGCGGGTACGGCTGTGCGCATGGGGAACGTACTTCGACATCCCGCTGCTGCGCCGCGCCTACGACCGCTACAAGCGTCCCTTCCCCTTCTCCGGGACCTGCTTCGACGCGAAGACCTTCGCCCTGATGTGGACGGCGCTGAGCGGCCGGCGGACCGACAAACTCGGCGTCGAGACGGTCGCGTCCATGATGGGCGTTCAGCCCGAGGGCCGCTATCACCGCGCGCTGACGGACGCGGTAACCGAGGCCAAGATCCTTCAGCGCGTCTTCGCCGACCTGGAAGGCGGCTTCTTCGCGCCCGGCCCGCCCGGGAAGCCGCGCTCGTATTTCCGGGTTGAATCCATTTCGCCGAGCTGATGCCCATGAGCAAATTAGAACCACCCGCGCCCAATCTCAACATTAAATCCTGGAAATGGAAGAAGCCGGAAGAGATGACCCCGGAAGAGCGGCTGGACGCCTTGGCCGAGCTTCTCGCCGAAGGCTTCCTGGCTATCGCGGACAAAGATCCCGAGATGAAATGGCTGAAAGATGACGCCAGCCAAGAACCGCTGAAAAAACAAGTGGAATCTCGCAAAGAGGGCGC
>CAYHNV010000063.1:0-12446 GCA_964358065.1 uncultured Elusimicrobia bacterium
GCGGGGCCAACGGGATTCGAACCCGTGATCTCCGCCTTGACAGGGCGGCGTGTTAACCAGCTACACCATGACCCCAACCGACGGAGTATATCACATCACGAATGCCGTTGTGCTCCGGCGCTCAGTGTGGGGCGTTCATAAGGCAATGGCTTTGGACGATTAACGCTCGGATCTCGGCCCAGTCGGTCTTGCGGTCGAGTTTCAGGCACAGCCAGCCATGGTGATCCGTGTAGCGCGGAAGAAAGAATCGAGGATCTTTGAGCAGTTCCTCTTCTCTCTCGACGCTCGCGAAGAACGAGACGACATGGGCGGTGGGAGTTTCTTCATATGCCGCGAAGAGCTTCTTGCCCACCCGCCAGTTCGCGTGCCCCCAGGAGGAGGTTTCGGTGGTGCCCGAGATCTTCAGGCAGATCTCCCGCAGGCGTTTCAAGGTCTTGTCCTCGCCGCTCGTTATCGCCATCGTCCGATGATGCTAGCCTACTCCGATACGGCAAGACAAGACATGCCTCTTGACGGCCTGAATCGCCCGGTGTATACTCGGCCGTCGGCAGTAATGCCGATCACCGAGACGAAACTTTGCGAGGGGTCAACATCATGGCGAGAGATAACGACGGATTAGGCGGGGCGTTGCTGTTCGTGATGGGTACGGCGGTTGGAGCCGCTCTTGGAGTGTTGTTCGCACCCCGTCCGGGCGGAGAGACCCGTGAGCAGCTGGCGGATTGGCTTAAGGAGCGCCGTTCGATGGGAACGGAGCTCCTGCACACGGTCAGGGACGAGTCGTTGGCGAAAAAAGAATCCATCATTGCCGCCGCCAAGGCCGCGAAGCAGGCTTATGTCGAGACCAAATCCAAGCATCACGAGCACGCCTAAGACCGGCGCGCTCCGCAAAAATACGAGGGGCTCCCCGCAAGGGAGCCCCTCGCCTCATCATCGCGGGCGGGCCTTCCTCACGACGCCGGCCTTCTCGACGTAGCGCAGGTAGGGCGTGCCGCCGAGCGAGGCGCCGGCGTCTACGACGATGGTTTCGCCGGCCATGTAGCGCGTCGCAGGCGCGCATAGGAACAGGACCGCGTTCGCCACGTCCTCCTCGGTCCCGAACTTCCGGTTGGGGACGCCGTCAAGCAGGAGCTCGCGCATCCATTCTTCGGGCCATAGGCGCTCGCGCGACTGCGGCGTGTCGATGAGGCCGGGGCAGACTGCATTCACGCGTACGCCGCGCCCGATCCACTCGACGCCGAGTGTTTTTGTCATCGCCTGCACGCCGGACTTGGCCGCCGCGGAGGGAAGGACGCCCGGCGCGCCCGTCCAGGCGTAGGACGCGAGCAGACTCACGATTGTGCCTTCGCCGCGCGGCAGCATGCGCCGCCCGGCTTCGATGGCGCAGTTGAAGCTGCCGTGCAGGACGATGTCAATGACCTTGCGAAAACGCACTGAGGTCAACATCTCGCTCGGCCGCACGAAATTCGCGGCGGCGCCGTTGATGAGGATGGAGACGGGGCCGAGGTCGGACTCGACTTTCTCGAAGAGTGCCGCGACGGCCTTGGCGTCGGATACGTCGGTCGAAACGCTGATGGCCTTGCGGCCCGTGGCTTTCCTGATCTCGGCGGCCGCGGCATCGAGGCGCGTGCCCTCGCGCGCGGCGAGAGCCACGTCCGCCCCGTGAAGGGCGAGGGCCGTCGCGACGGCCTTGCCGATGCCCGTGCCGCCTCCCGTGATGACCGCGATCTTCCCGGCGAGCAGATTCTTATCGTACATCAGTCCTCCCAGCGGAGGCGTCGTCTGACGCAGCGTGCCGCCTGCGTTCAGGATGCCAAATTCAGACATCGAGCGGAAGTGGCTGGATCCGTCTGGATCCGTCGCGGGTGCCCCCTTCCCTGATGCGTTGCCAACCTGATAGACTTCGATGATCACGGGCCGTTAGCTCAGCGGTAGAGCAGAGTCCTTACACGACTAAGGTCGGGGGTTCGAATCCCTCACGGCCCACGCTTCTATGCTTGACTCAAAAGATGTCGTTGCGCGCTCACTGGCCCAGGATCTGTGGGGGGGGCTGGCCGCGGCCTTGGTCGCTTTGCCCTCGGCCGTCGCTTTCGGCGTGGCCATCCTCTCGCCCCTGGGCCCCGAGGCCGCGGCGCGCGGCGCCGCGGCGGGCCTGGCCGGTGCCGCCGCCCTGGGACTGCTGGCCCCGCTGACGCGAGGCAGTCCCATCCTCATTTCTTCACCCAGCGCGCCGGCCGCTGCGGTTATGGGTGCGCTTGCCGCGGAGATGGCCTTGGGCGGGGATGCGTCTGCGGCAATGAGGCGCCTGGTCCTCGTCGCGTTCCTGGCCGGAGCCCTCCAACTCATCTTCTCCATCCTGAAAGGCGGACGGCTGATGAAGTACATCCCCTATCCCGTGGTGAGCGGCTACCTCACGGGAGTGGGAGCGCTCATCTTTCTCAAGCAGCTGCCGCCTCTGCTGGGTCTGGCGCGCGGACTGCCGCTGTCGGCGGCCATTCTTGAGCCTTCCCAGTGGCGCGTCGAGGCGCTGGCTGTTGGGGCCGTCGCGATCCTGGCGACGTTGGCCGCTCCGCGCGCGACGCGGCGCGTGCCACCGACCGTGGTGGGTCTGGCGGCGGGCATCCTTGCGCATATCGTGTTCGGCCTGAGGCGGCCGGAGCTCCTGCAGGTGTCGGACAATCCTCTCGTTGTCGGAGCCTTCTCCGGCGGTTCTCTCCTCTCCGGGGCCGCGGAGCGTGTCTCGTCGGTCCTAGCATTGGGCGTCTCGGATTGGGACGCGGCGCTGGCCCCGGCCTTGACCCTGGCCGTCCTTCTTTCCATCGACGCGCTGAAGACCTGTGTCGTGACGGACGCCCTGACGGGAGGGCGGCACGACGCCGACCGTGTGCTGGCCGGACAGGGGCTGGGCAACCTGGCCGCAGCGCTGATGGGAGGCACTCCCGGTTCCGGTACGATGGGCCCGACCGTGGTGAATATCTCGAGCGGAGGTGCCACGATTCGCTCGACGCTGACCGCCGGCGCCTTGGCGGCCGCGGCGCTTGTGGCGGGGCCTTTCTTCCTGCCGCGCCTGCCTTTGGCCGCCCTTTCCGGGCTCTTAATCGTGGTCGCTGCCCGCATGGTGGACATGGACAGCCTGGACCTCTTGCGTCACCGAAGCACGCGTTTCGACTTTGCGGTAGTCGCGGCCGTTGTCGCCACGGCCCTGGGTATCGGCCTCGTCGAGGCGTCCGCCGTGGGCGTTGGGCTCTCCATCCTCCTCTTTCTGCGCGAACAGACCCGGAGCGTGGTTGTGCGCCTGAAGGGCACGCTGGCGTTGCGTCGATCGAAGCAGGTGCGTCAGCCGGAAGAGGCTGCGGTCCTGGCCGTTCTCGGCGCCGAAGTCCTGGTCGCAGAACTCCAGGGCCTGCTCTTCTTCGGCACGACCGACCAGCTCCTGCGCGATCTGGAAGCAGATCTGGCCCATTGCCGCTACGCCGTGCTTGATTTGAGCCGTGTTCATTCCGTGGACTTTACCGCGGCGCACCTGCTGGAGCGTGTGGCGCGTACTTTGGCTGAGCGCGGCGGGCGTCTGGTCTTCTGCCGCGTGCCCGCGATCTCGCCGACCGGGCGCGATCTGTCCCGCTATCTGCGCCACTTGGGCCTGACGTCCGAAGGCGGTTCCGCCCTGGTCATGGGTTCTTTGGACGAGGGCCTGGAGTGGGCGGAGGAGCGCCTATTGGAGGGCCGCCGGTCGACTTCCATAGAGGCCCGGGCCTTGACCCTCGGCGAGTTCCCGCTTCTGCGCGGGAGGGCGGCGGACACGGTCTCGGCCCTGGCCGCGTGCTCCCGCGAGGCCTTCCTGCGCGCGGGGCAGTCCGTGTTCCGGGTGGGCGACGACGGCGACGAGCTGTTTCTGGTACGATCGGGTCGTGTCCGCGTGACGCTTCCTCTGCCGGGGCAGGCCGCTCATCATCTGGCGACCTTCGGGGCGGGGGATTTTTTCGGCGAGGTTGCCTTTCTGGACGGGGGGCGTCGTACGGCCGATGCCGTGGCCCGCGAGGACGCTCAGCTCTACGGCATCTCGCGTGCCCGTTTCGAAGAGGCCGTTGAGTCGCACCCTAAGCTGGCGCGCCAGGTATTCTCCGGCCTGGCGCGCGCTTTGGCCCTGCGGCTGAGGCAGGCCGATGCGGAGTTGGGAGCCCTGAAGGTGAACTAAGGGCGAAGGGTCTTGCGGAGTGTTTCCAGGCGGGTCTTGGACTCGTCGAGATGCTTCTCGATCGAGACGAGGAATTTCCGGGCGTAGCGGCCCTGGATATCGTCGGATTTATAATAGGGGATCTCGAGTTTCAGACTCTCGCGTGTCTGCTCGAGACCCGCGATGAGTCCTTCGAGGTGCTTCGCCAGCTTGAGCGGGTCTGTCGGTTCCATTTCAGGGGAGGTACTTGATGTCGCGCATCTCGTAGCGGGCGCCGAGATTGGCCAGCTTCTCGGCCCGCCGCAGTGCCTTACGCAGGATGGAGACCAAGAGGGTCTTGTCGATGCGAATCGTCACGACGGCGCTCTCCTGATCGAAGTCCACGGCGGCCTTTTCCACTTCCGGGAGCCTCTTCCATTCGGCTTCGATTGCGCGCGCGCAGACCGTGGACATCATCCCCGTCACGCTCACGGAGTAGCGGCCGGGGGGGAGTTGGGAATAGGGGGCGGAGGTCGCCGCCGCGAGGGTCCGGGGGAGTGCGGCGAGCAGGGTCAGGAGGGCCAGCTTCATGAGCGGAGCACCGATCATGACAGGGAGCATAGCAGGCTCGCTGACTCTCGTCCATAGGATTTGATAGACTCGCGGCCGTGGACTTGTTCGGGCGCGCGTCGTGGGTTGTGTTCGCCGTCGGTGCTTTGCCGACAGGGCTGGCGGGCTGGTGGATCGGAGGGCGCGCGGGCACCGCTTCCACGCACCTCCTGGCCGTGGTCGCCCTCAGCGCCGTTGCAGCATCCTTCGCCGTCTCCTTCCTTGCTTGGCGCTGGCTTGCCGCCCCTTTACGCGAACTCGAGCGCGGTCTGGAGCGTTGGACCCAAGGAGACCTATCCACCCCGCTTGACGAATCGCATATGGGCGGCTGGCGTCGCCTGGCGCGGCAGTTCTCGCTCACGCAGGCCGACCTCCACCGCAGTCTGGAAGAGGCCAAGGCGGAACTCGCCATCGAGCGCGTGCGGCTGCAGACTCTCGTTGAGAAACTCCCTGACGCGCTGATCATCACCAATCTGCGCGGCGACGTGGCCTTCTTCAGCGCCGCAGCCATGGCCATCATCGGCGTCGGGCCGCGCGACGTCCAGCCCGGCGGACGGGCCTTATTCGCTCCCGTCAAGCCGGAACGCTGGCGCATGGAGGTTCAGGCGCTGCTGCGTCGGCATTCCGCGGGCAAGCCCGTGGAGATTGCCGTGCCCAACGGGAGTGCGCTCATCTACAGCACCACGGTCACAATGTTTGGAGGCGCTTCCTTTGGCGATTTCGGCGTCCTGCTGATGCTTCGGGATGTGACGGCGGAGCGCCGCCTCGATGCGCTCAAGGAGGAGTTTTTCCAGTCTGCGGCCCACGACTTGAGAGCCCCTCTCTTTGCCATCCAGGGTTACCTCCGTCTCCTGCGGAAATCCCTGGTCCTCGATCAGAAGCAGACGTCCTGGTTCGACGCGGTGGAACAGTCGGGCGAGAAGCTCACGCTCCTTGTTAAAGACGCCCTTGATGAGGCCCGCATCGAGAACGGCCATCTCAAGATTGCGCCGACGACCGTGGACCTGCACGCGCTGCTGCGCCGCACCGCGCAGCTCTTTGTGCCTCTCGCCGATGAGCGCGGCATTGCGCTGGAGGACGCGCCGGATGAGTCGACGCCCGCGTCATTTTTGGCCGACGAACGACTGATCGAGCGGCTCCTTCACAATCTCGTGGCCAACGCGATCAAGTTTACGCCCCAGGGCGGGCATGTCCGCGTTGCCGCCTCCGGCGGTCCCGACTGCATTGAACTCACCGTCAGCGACACGGGGCCCGGCATCCCCGAGAACCTCCGCTCCGTCATCTTCGAGAAGTTCCGCCAATTGGAGTCTGCCGGTTGCCGCTCCGGTTTCGGGTTGGGGTTGTCCATTTGCGCCAAGATTGTCAAGCTGCACGGCGGGCTCATATGGGTCGAGCCCGGTGCGGGCGGCGGCTCACGTTTTATCGCCCGTCTGCCATTGTCCCAGACCCCCAAGGAGACTTCGTGACCCCACAACGACTCATCTCTCTGATTGCAGTCGTGTTCTGCTTCGCCGCCTTCGCGGGGGGCGCTGTCGCCGAAGACCCTGCCGTGAAGGTTGCGGGCGCCGAGGCCGAGAAGCCGAAGGCCGAGAAACCCAAGGCCAAGAAGAAGTCGTCCGCCAAGGGCAAGAAGAAGGCCGCTGTTGCGGAATCGAGATACACGTCGCGTGAACTGTCCGAGAGCTCGGAGCATTCTTACCGCTTCGACGCGCGCGGCAATCCCCTCGGCGGCAAAAAAAAGGAGGCGGAGAAGGCTAAGAAGACGCCCTCCGCCCCGCCGGAGGAGAAGCCCGAAGATAAGGCGGGAGCCTGCACATTGGAAGCGCCCTGCCCCGAGAAGGGCTCGGATGCGGACGCCCTCTAGGTTGGCGGCAGACCCGGGAGTCGGGTGCCTTCCCGCGGCAGGCGCACCTTGAAGACCGCGCCTTTCCCGGGTTCGCTTTCCGCCCAGATGCGGCCACCGTGCGCGTCGACGATGTCCTTGCAGATGGCCAGGCCCAGGCCCGTGCCCGGAGTCTTGCGCGTCACGGCATCGTCGGCGCGGAAGAACTTGGTGAAGAGCCGTTCTCGGTCGGCGGGAGCGATTCCGGGTCCCTGGTCTTCGACCGAGAGCATCACGGCGTCTCCATCGGGCGCTGCGCCGAGGGTGACGGTCCCTCCCGGGACGGAATACTTGAGCGCGTTGCCCACGAGGTTGACCAGCAGGCGGTAGAGCTGTTCAGGGTCTCCTTTAAGATGCTCGGCGCCTGGGGCGATCAGCGTGGCGATGATGGCCCTAGACGGGTGTTCCTTGAAAAGATCGGCGATTCTTGCGTAGAGCGGCGCGACTGGGATCTCCTGGCACTCCCATTCGATCCCGCCTCCTTCGAGGCGGGTGATATCGAGAAAATCCGTCACCAGATTCGAGAGCCGTTCAGATTCGTTAAGAATGATGCGTAAATAGTGGCGGCGCCGCTCGACCGTGATTTCATCCCAGAAGTCGAAGATGGTCTCCGCAAATCCCCGGATCGCAGTTAGAGGGGTTCTCAGTTCGTGGCTGACGAGCGCCAAGAACTCGGACTTCATCCGGTCGAGTTCCTTGCGTTTGGTGATATCGCGGTAGGAGGTGAGTGAGCCGAATGGGACCCTGTCGTCGTCGCGCAGGGCCGTGGCCGTGATCTCCACCGGGACGGATGAGCCGTTCTTGCGCAGGCGGACCGTTTCAAATCCAAGCAGGCTGCCTGAGGCTTTTAGTTTCGCCTCGAGGTCCCGAGCTTCGTCCTTTCGATCGGCTGGGATCAGGGACCTGGAATCATGGCCGACCAATTCCTCCCGCGACCAGCCGAAGAGTTCCGCGGCACTCCGGTTCCACATAAGCGCGCGGGCCTCCATGTCGGTGATGAGCAGAGCGTCGGCGGACTGCTCAAAGACTTCGGCGAAAATCTTCTGTTGCTGAAGGGTGTGCTGGATGAGGCGTGCGTTTCTCAGGATGCGCGCGATCTCGACTAACGTGAGGTCTCTTTCCGGGTCCTTGGAGGGGGGCTGTTCGTATCCGAAGACCACGGCGCCGGCGACCGCGGTCGTTTGGGGCGTGACCCGCAGCAGGGGTGCCGCCGACCAGTGGCGCGGTGGGCATTCACGCGCGACCAGGCGGCGTTCGGAGAAAGCCTCTTCGGCCAGCGTGCGTTCCTCGGCCCGTCCTGTCTCCTCGGAAAACATGCCGTCACCGTGGCGGTAGGCCAGGGCGGGAGAGCCGAGTTCGTCGGCGAAATAGACGGCCACGGCGCGCGCTCCGGTGAGCGCCAGTGCGGTGTGGCAGGCGCCGGTCAGGGCGACGGCGAAGGGTTTGTCGCTGAAGAGTTCCAGCGACATCCGGTTGAGCAGAGCCAGGCGCTGGTAGCGCGCGGCCAGGGCCGTGTCCCCGGGAGGTCCTGTGGGCGTCTCGACGGGAGGCGGCACGAAGCCTGTGGAGAGGCGCGTGGGCACGCACCGTGCGCCCGTGACGCGGGATTTCTCCACGGCTTCCAGGCCCAGGCTCGTCAGGGCTTCGGCGCCGCCCGTGAGACCTTCGCCGTGAGACAACCCGGCGGCCGTCGGCCACCGGGAGTTCTCGCGCACTTCGCGCGCCAGGCGTTCGGCGGTCCTTTGGGCGTCGCGCAGGGATGAGTCGATGAGGAGCACGCCCAGGGCGTCGTCCGTCAGGCGTCCAACCGGGGCCGTTGGGCGCATCTTCGAGCGCAAGAGTACGCACAACTGGGCAAGGAGGCGGTCGGCCACGGCCGCGCCCTTGTCGAGGCGGACTTTGCCGAGCTGAGTCGAGTACAGGACCAACAGTCCCGTCTGACGACCGGCCGCGAGTTCGGCGACCGCCAGCTCCAGCAGGAAAGCGCGCGTGAGCGCACCCGAGGCGGGTTCAAGAACGGGACCGTCTTCTCCCGGCAGAGCGCGGGCGTGCTAGGACTGGAAGCCGTGGTCGTGGAAGAATGCGAGTTCCCTGAGGGCCGGGTCCTTGGCCGCGTTGGCGACGAACGTGGGGTGACCGGTCTTCAGTGGCGCGCGGTCGAAGACGGCCGCCAGGGGCCAGCGCGCGCCGGGGGCCAAGGCCTCGGAGAGTCCGGCGGAGGCCTCGACGACGATGCCGTCGTCCTCGCGGCGGGTGATCCAGGCCGCGCTCGCTTTGAAGCGAGCGCGCAGAGCGTCCAGCCCGGCTACACGCTCGTCATCGGCGGCCGACCGGGCATCAGCGCTCATTGAGAGCGGACCTCGCATGAATTTATTCTATCATTCGCTCGAAGATATGTGGGACGTCCTCTTGCGCCTGACCCTTTTTTTGGCCGCCCTTGCCGCAGCCGTGCGCTGTGTCTTCTGGGGGGCGACCCTGCTGCGTCTGGGTCTCGTGTTGGCCTGCGGCCTGGCCTGGGTCGTCCTCTCTCGGCGCAAGGCCCGCTCCATCGACCGCGACCGCGTCGGAATTTCTCTACACCGTTGAGCGGCGTCCCGGCGCTTATGGCGTCTTCGGGCGGAGGTGGTTCAGGCGTTCGGCCAGGCGTTTTTCATCGCCCTGTTCGGTTGGTGCGTAGAAGCGCTTGGCTTCCGGCATGTATTCTTGGGCGACCCAGTGGCCGGGGAAGTCATGAACATATTTGTAGCCTTTCCCATGGCCGCGGCTTTCCTCGTCCTTGCTCGCGTCGCGCAGGTGAAGGGGCACTTCCCGTGCCGGGCCGCTGCGGACCTCGGCTAGGGCCGCGTCGACGGCCAGGTAGGCAGCGTTGGACTTCGGGGCGCAGGCTATATAAGTCACGGCCTGTGAGAGCGGGATGCGGGCTTCGGGCATGCCCAGGACCTCGCAGGCGCGGAAGGCCGCATCCGCGAGAAGGAAGGCGCGGAAGTCCGCGTTGCCGACATCCTCCGAGGCGCAGATGAGGATGCGGCGCGCGAGAAACCGGGGGTCTTCGCCCGCTTCCAGCATCTTCGCCATCCAGTAGAGCGCGGCATCCGGATCCGAGCCGCGCATGGACTTGATGAACGCGGAAATATGATCGTAGTGGTCGTCTGAGCGCTTGTCGTATCGGATTTGCCGCTTCTGGATGCTCTCCTCGGCGACTTCGAGCGTGACCCGGCGCGCGCCTTCGGCGTCCGGCGACGTCGTCAAGGACGCGATTTCGACGGCGTTGAGGAGCCTGCGCGCATCGCCGCCGGCCTGGCGCAGAAGATGGGCTTTGGCTTCCGGCGTGAACGAGACATGCAGCGAAGCCACCCCGTGTTCTGCGTCACGGCAAGCTTTGTCCAGGATCTTGGCCAGCTCCATCTCCGGGAGGGGGTGGAATTCGAGGGCTGTCACGCGGGAGAGAAGCGCTGCATTCACGTAGAACGAGGGGTTCTCGGTCGTCATACCGATCAGAAGCACATCCCCTCTTTCCACGGAGGGCAACAGGGCATCTTGCTGGGTCTTGTTGAAATGATGTATCTCATCCACCAGTAGAAGCGTTCTTCGACCGAGGCTGGTGGATGAGAATCGTGCTTGGTCCACGGCTTTTCTGATGTCCGCGACCCCGGCGGTGACCGCGTTGAGCTCGACGATCTCCGCGTTGGACTGTGTCGCGATGTGTCTGGCCAGCGCCGTCTTGCCGCAGCCGGGGGGGCCGAAGAAGATGGCCGAAGCGAAGCGTCCGCTCTCAACGAGCCGACGGAGGAGTTTGCCCGGTCCCAGGAGATGCGCTTGGCCGGCGAAGGCGTCGAGCGAGCGTGGAGCCATGCGGGCGGCCAGAGGGGCCGAGCCCGCCTCGGCACCGAACAGCTCGCTCACGCGGCGTCGGCTGGAGACGCGCCGGCCTCCAGGGATTCCTTCAGCGACTGGGAGAGCTGCTCGGCCTTGTTTTCCAGCACGCGCTTGGTCGTGTCGTGAGCGGAACGCTCCTTCTCCAGTTCGCCGGCGAAGGAGAGGGCCACGAGCAGGGCGATCTTTGAGGTGTCCGCGACGTTCTTATGCAAACCCTGGAGCTCGCTCATGCGCTCGGCGACTTTCTGGGCCAGGGCGTTGATCTCCATGGGGATGAAGCCCTCCATTTCCACGATGAGCCGACGGTTGCCGATCTGGACCTCGACTTTTTCGTTCAAGCGACACTCTCGAGCTTGACCGAGAGCTTGACCAGGCGGGCGCGCAGGCGCTCATTGCGCGCCCGCGTCAGATTCGCCATGCGGAGGTCCTCCTTGAGGCGCTTATGCTCCATCTCGACATGGTGGAGCTTTTCCTTGAGGGCGCGGTTTTCGGAGGCCGTTTTCTGAAGGGCCGTGGAGGCCTGCTTGACCAGGTCCTCCAGGCGCTTGAGGCTCTGGAGCGGGTTGCTCATGCTCAGCTGCGCAGCTTCGCGCCCAGCTCGCGGCTGAGCGCGGAGACGAGGGTTTCCGCAGCTTGCGCGATCTCGGCGTCCGTGAGGGTCCGGTCGCTGAGGCCGAAGGTCAGCCTCACCGCCAGGCTCTTCATGCCATCGGGAATACCTTTGCCTTCATAGACGTCGAAGAGCTGGATATTTTTGAATTCGGGCAGTCTGCATGCGCGCACCACCGCTTCGACCTTGGCAAAGGGGACCGCCTTGTCCAGCACCAGCGCCAGATCGCGGCGCGAGACGGGCAGGCAGGAGAAAGCGGCGAAGCGGGCGCGGGCATTCTCTCGCCCCGCGAGCCACTCGAGGTCCGCCTCGAAGACGAGCGCCTCTTCGCGTTCCAGGTCGAAGGCGCGCGCCACGCGCGGATGCAGGCAGCCCACGGTGGCCACGGGCAGTCCGTTGATGAGCGCGCGAAGCGCGTGTGCGGGATGGAAGAGCGGGTCGCAGGGCGTGGCGCCGGCGGCGGGCTCGCAGAGTTGGGCCCAGGTGATGGTGCCGGCGCGGGAAAGAAGGTCCTCGACGGCGGCTTTGGCGTCGGGAAAGCCCGCTCGCGGAGCGCGCGCGGGCCGCCAGCGCGTGTCCAGGACGGGGCCGAGCATCAGGCCGGAGACGCGCCAGTGTTCCGTGACGGCGGCCCCCTGGAGCCTGTATATCTTGCCCAGCTCGAAGAGCCTCACGGCGTCGGCGCCGCGGCTGAGATTGTGTTTGGCGTTTTTCAGGAGGCCGGGCAGCAGGGAAGGGCGCAGGATGGCCCAGTCCTCCGAGAGAGGGCTGGCCACCCGCGGAAGCTCCGTTGAGGGCAAGCGACAGGAGGCGAGGGCTTTTTCCCCCAGGAGGTCGTAGTTGTAGGCCTCCCAAAGTCCGAGGGCGGACAGGTGGGAGCGGACCCGGCGCGACTCTTTCTCGATTGGCGTCATGGTCGCGGCCAGCGGGGAGAGCGGCGCCATCCGGTAAGGGATGTTGTCGTAGCCCAGCAGGCGTCCGACTTCCTCGGCCAGGTCATGGGCGGTCGCCAGGTCGCGGCGCCAGGAGGGGGCGCGGAGTTCGAGCGCATCGCCGTCGGCTTTGAGGTCCGGCGCGATGGCGCGCAGAGCGCCCTGCACGTCGGCGGCCGCAAACGACGCTCCCAGGATGGCGTTGAGGCGGGAGACCGTCGTCTTCACGAGCGGGTTCGGAGGTCGAGGCGCGCGGACCTCTGCGGCCGTCGCCACCGAGCCGCCTCCGTCTGCCGATCCCGCGCCTGCCGATCCCGTGCCCGCCTCCTCTGCGCGCACCGAAAGGCTCTGCGCGGTGGCGCTCCACTGCTGCGAGCTGATGGGCGC
>CAYHNV010000064.1:0-765 GCA_964358065.1 uncultured Elusimicrobia bacterium
GCTGCCCTCGCCCTTCGCGGCCCTGGTCTTTGCCGCTGCGGCCGCCGCTTTCTTCGGTTTGCCCGTGGAGACCATCGGCTCGCGCTTCGGCGTCCTGCCGCGAGGTCTTCCCATGCCGCACCTGCCGGCGATCGATTTCAAGACGGCCGCGAGCCTGGTCCGCCCGGCGACGGTGGTGGCCCTGCTGGCCGCCATCGAGTCCCTGCTCTCGGCCGTGGTGGCCGACGGCATGATCGGCTCCCGTCACCGTTCCAGCATGGAGCTGGTCGCCCAGGGCGTGGCCAACGTGGTTTCTCCGCTCTTCGGCGGCATTCCCGTCACCGGCGCCATCGCGCGTACCGCCACCAACATCAAGAGCGGCGGGCGCACCCCGGTGGCGGGCGTCGTCCACGCTTTGGTCCTGGTCTGCGTCCTCCTCTTTGCGGGGCGGCTGGTGGCACGCATCCCGCTCTGCGCGCTGGCCGCCATCCTCATCGTCGTCGCCTACCACATGAGCGAGTGGCGCAGCTTCGCCTTCCTGCTCAAGTCGCCGCGCTCGGACGTCGCCGTGCTGCTGGCCACCTTCGGGCTGACGGTGCTCGTCGACTTGACCGTCGCGGTGGAAGTCGGCATGGTGTTGTCCGCTTTCCTGTTCATGCGGCGCATGGCGGATATGACCACCGTGGGCGGCGCCGGGGGCCCCCCCCGCGGCCGCGGGGGCCGCGGGGGGGCGGGGGCGCCCGGCCGCCGCCGGGCCCCCGGGGGGGGGGGGGGACCCCGGACCCG
>CAYHNV010000064.1:775-12252 GCA_964358065.1 uncultured Elusimicrobia bacterium
CGCGCCACCCATCTGGACGGCACGGCAGTGGGGACAGCGCCTGGCGTCGGCGCGGATCTCCTCGCGGCACTCCGAACAGCGCTTCGTCTCCACTGCGGGGAGCATTGTGCACCCACCGTCCCGCCGCGGGTGGCCCCCCCGGGGGGGTGGTACTGGCCGGCGGGGGCGCGGAGCGCCTGGCCGGCGCGCTGCCCAAGGGCGTGGAGGTCTACCGCGTCAGCGGCGCGCTCTTCTTCGGCGCGGCCGACAAGTTGGGAGAGGTGCTCTCTTATATCTCGGACCCGCCCAAGGTCTTCATCCTGCGTCTGGGTGAGGTTCCGGTCATGGATGCCACCGGGCTGCACGCCCTGCGCGATTTCCAGGCGCGCTGTCGTCGTCTGGGGACCGCGCTCTTGCTTTGCGGCCTTCAGCCTCAGCCGCTGAGGGTCCTGAAGACCTCGGGCTGCCTGGGAGAGTTTGACGCCTGGACGGAGAAGGACGACCTTGCCGAGGCGCTGAAGGCCATCGCCAAGAGCACCGCACTGACCAAGGACTGAAGGAGGCTCCCATGTTCGAGAGTGCGGAAGTCGGCAATGCCGTAGACAAGAAGTCCTATGCCAGGCGATTGGAGCGCCTACGCACGGACCTGCTCAAGGCCCAGAACGCGCTGGCCGCGACCAAGTTCCGCCTGCTCGTCCTGGTGGGGGGCGTGGAGGGAGGCGGCAAGACCGAGGTGGCGCGACTTTTCCTTGAATGGATGGACCCGCGGGGCTTGCAGGTCGAGGCCTACGGCGACAAGTCCGACGAGGAGGAGGAGCGTCCCGAATACTGGCGCTACTGGCGGACCCTGCCCGCCTCCGGGCGCGGGGCGATCCTTGTCGGGACCTGGTACACGCGTCCCATCGTTCAGCGCGTCTTCAAGAACATCTCCGAGGGCGACTTCGACATGGCGATGGACCGCGCGGCGGCCTTCGAGTCCATGCTGGCGCGCGAGGGCACGGTCATCGTGAAGGTCTGGCTGCACCTTTCCAAGGATGAGCAGCGACATCGCTTTAAGGAATTGGAGAAGGACCCCGCGACCTCCTGGCGCGTGAGCAGGCAGGATTGGGACTTCTCCTCCAAGTACGACCGCTTCCGCAAGATCTGCGAGCGCGCCCTGGCCAAGACCGGCACGGCCGAGTCGCCCTGGACCGTGGTCGAGGCGACCGACCGCCGCTACCGTAATCTGACGACCGGCGAGACCGTGCTGAAGGCGATGCAGGACGCCATCGCGCGGGCCAAGCTTTCGGAGGCGGCCAAGGCCCCGGACCGGAGCAAGGCGCCCAAGGTCTCGCTCCTCACGCGCCTGGACCTGACTCAGGCTTTAGACGACAAGGACTACGACCATAAGATGATGAAGCAGCAGGCGCGCATCGCGCGCCTCACGCGCCGCCTGCGAGAGGAGGGCCGCGCCCTTATCGCGGTCTTCGAGGGCGCCGACGCGGCGGGCAAGGGCGGGGCCATCCGGCGCCTCCTGCCCGCCATGGACGCGCGCAACGCGCGGGTGATGTCGGTGGCGGCCCCCACCGACGAGGAGCGCGCGCGGCCGTACCTGTGGCGCTTCTGGCGCCACCTGCCGCGCTTGGGTCATGCCACGATCTACGACCGTTCCTGGTACGGGCGGGTGCTGGTCGAGCGCGTGGAAGGTTTCTGCGCGGCGTCAGACTGGAAGCGCGCTTACGCGGAGATCGCGGCCTTCGAAGAGGAGATGTCCGAGTCGGGCGTCATCATCTGCAAGTTCTGGCTCCAGATCAGCCAGGCGGAGCAGCTGCGCCGCTTCAAAGACCGCGCCGCCACGCCCTTCAAGCACTATAAGATCACCGAAGAGGACTGGCGCAACCGCGCGAAATGGGACGCCTATCAGTCCGCGGCCGTCGAGATGTTCGAGAAGACGAGCACGGCCGAAGCACCCTGGACGCTCGTCGAGGCCGAGGATAAGCGCTGGGGGCGGGTGAAAGTCCTCAAGACCGTCGCCGACCGGCTGGAAGAGGAGCTCGGCTGAGTCGGAGCGAAGATGAGGTAGAATAGCGCCCATGAAGAACGATAAGCCCTTCAAGTACGACTGGTTCGTCATCGGCGACCTCAACGGTTTCTTCGGTCTGACGTTCGACAACATGACGAACCTGTCGTTCTTGGCCGGCATCCTGATCTTCGCCTTCGGCTTCCCGGCGGAGATCGTCTACAAGCGGATGTTTCCCGGCACCGCGATTGGCGTGCTGTTCGGCGATCTCGTTTACACCTGGATGGCCTTCCGCCTGGCCAAGAAGACCAACAACCCGACGGTGACCGCGATGCCGCTGGGCCTGGACGCCCCGTCGACGATCGGCATGGCGCTGGCCGTTCTGGGACCGGCCTTCCTCGCGATGAAGGGCGCGGGCATGGCGGAGCATGACGCCGCGATGATGACCTGGTACATCGGGATGGCGACGATGGTGTTCATCGGCATCTTCAAGCTGGTCTTCTCATTCTTCGGCGCCTGGGTGCAGAAGGTCGTCCCGCAGGCGGGCCTGTTGGGCTCGCTGGCCGGCATCGGCCTGGCGCTGATCGGCTTCCTGCCTCTGATCGACGTCTTCGCGACCCCGATCGTCGGCATGGTGGCTCTCGGCATCATCTTCTATACCTTGGTGGCCGGCATCCGCCTGCCCAAGAACTTCCCGGGCGTGTTCGCCTCGATCGTGGTCGGCACCGGGCTCTATTACCTGCTGGCCCCGCACGGCCTGGCCGGCGGGACCTACACGCCCCCGACGGCCTCGCTCCAACTGGGCTTCCCGTGGCCGACGCTGGACTTCATCCAGGGCGCGCGCCCGGCGCTCAAGTTTCTTCCCATCGCCCTGCCCTTCGGCCTGCTGACGGTCATCGGCGGGGTCAACGTGACCGAGAGCGCGCGCGTGGCCGGCGACGACTTCAACACACGCGACATCCTCCTCACCGAGGCCGTGGCGACGCTGATCGCCGGGGTCTGCGGCGGCGTGGCGCAATCGACGCCGTACATCGGCCAGCCCGCCTACAAGCAGATGGGCAGCCGCGCGGGCTACACGCTGCTGACCGGTCTGTTCATCGGTCTCGGCGGGATGCTGGGCTACGTCGGCTGGTTCGTGGAGGTCATCCCGCGCGCGGTGATCGCGCCAATCCTGATCTTCGTGGCCTTCGACATCATGTGCCAGGCCTTCCTCGCCTGCCCGGCGGCGCACGCGCCCGCGGTGGCCTTCGCCTACTTCCCGACGCTGGCGCGCCTGCTGCAGATCAAGCTGTCGAACCCGATGGTGGTGCCGATGGAGAACTTCAACAAGCTGATGGTCGAGCAGGGCCGCGCCCTGCCCGAGATGCTGGTCACGGTGGCGCTCGGCAACGGCTTCATCCTGACCGGCATGCTGTGGGGGGCCTTCATGGCCAAGCTCATCGACCGCAAGCTGAAGGCCGCCTCAGGCTATCTCTGGGTCCTGGCCGCGTTCACCTTCGTGGGCATCATCCATTCGGCGATCCCCGACGGGAGCATGTACTGGCCGTGGCGCCTGGACAACCCCGCCCGGCAGATCCCCTACCAGTTCGGGCTGGGGTACGTGATCCTGGCGGTGATGATGTTCGCGCTCTCCTTCACCAAGGAGAGCAAGGAGCCTCCGTCCGCGACGCATCACTGACCGCCTGCAAAACTCGCGCCGGCGCGAGTCATCATGTGCGGGAGGACATAATGTTGACAAAAAACAACTGGTCTGTTAAACTGGTTGTATGAAGAAACCCCGAGCCAGTCGGTATATCGGCTCCTTCGAGGCCAAGACTCGGCTCGCCGAGCTGCTTCGCGACGCCGAGAATGGGACCGCTTACGTGATCCGCAGGCGCGGAAAGGACGTGGCGCGTCTGATCCCGCCCGGCGACAAGCCCGACGCGGAGTCCATCTCCCGGTTGAAGGCCGACCTCAGGGCGCTCCGCGGCCAGATCCGGGGAGGATTCGACATCAAAGCGTTGGTCCGCGAAGGCCGCCGTTGACGGACTTCGTCATCGATTCGTCCGCCGCCATGGCGTGGGCGCTGCCGGACGAGCATTCTCCTCGCGCCGAGAAGATCCTTGCGCGGATCACGGCGGAGAGTTCGCTTTGGATCCCGCCCCTGTGGTGGTACGAGGTCGCCAACGTCGTCGTGATGTCCCGGCGCCGCAAGCGCCTGAGCGAGGCTCAAGGCGCGCGCGTCATCGAGCTTCTGAGCCGGTTCCCGCTCCAAATCGATTCGCCCCCGGGGTCCTCGTCGGCTTCCCGGCTCGCGCAAGTGGCGCAGGAACACTCGCTGTCGGCCTACGACGCGGCCTACCTCGAACTCGCCGAGCGGCGCGGCCTTGCCCTGGCCACGTTCGACCGAGACCTCATCCGTGCCGCCCGCGCGGCCGGCGTCCCGCTCATCGAAGCGTAGCCTCGCAGAGGGATCGTAGAATTAAGGCACCAGCATGCCGGCGATGCAGCCGGGCATGAAGCTCGCGAGCGAGCCGCCGAGGAGCGCCAGAAGCCCCAGCCGCGCCACGTCGGCCTTGCGGTTGGGGGCCAGCACGCCGAGGCCGCCGATCTGGATCGCGATCGACAGGAAGTTCGCGAAGCCGCAGAGCGCGTGGATGCCGATCATGAACGATCTACGCTCCATCGGGGCGGCCGCGTTCGCCGCCGCCCACTGGGACATGTGCACGTAGGCGACGAACTCGTTGAGGACGGTCTTCTCGCCGATCAGCTGGCCGATGATGTTGCAGTCCTTCCACGGCACGCCCATGATCCAGGCGACCGGGGACAGCAGCCAGCCCAGCACCGTCTCGAGGCCGATCGAGGCGTGGCCGAACAGGCCGAAGACGTAATGGAACCCGCCGTTGATCATGGCCAAGAGCGACATGAAGGCGACGAGCATGGCCGCCACGTTGAAGGCCAGTTGGATGCCGGTCGTCGCCCCGTTGGCCGCGGCCTCGAAGACGTTGGTCGCGCTCTCATGATACTCCAGCTTGACCACGCCCAGCGTCTTCGGCTTGCCTGTCTCGGGGATGAGCATCTTGGTCATCAGCAGGGCGGCCGGGGCCTCCATCACGCAGGCGGCCAGGATCTGCCCGGCCGCGTCGGGGAAGAAGGGCTTGAGCAGGCCGGCGTAGACGACCATCACCCCGCTGGCGACGGTGGCCATGCCGGCCACCATCAGGCAGAACAGCTCCGACTCGGTCATGTTCTCGATGTAGGGCTTGATCAGGATCGGGGCCTCGGTCTGGCCGAGGAAGGGCACGGCGACGGCGTTGAGGGTCTCCGCGCCGGAGGTTCCGCAGGTGTAGACCATGATGCGGCCGAAGAAGAGGACGATCCTCTGCAGTATGCCGAGGTAGTACATGATCGAGATCAGCGAGGCGAGGAAGACGATCGAGGTCAGGACCTGGAAGGCGAAGAAAAAGCCGAGCGAGCCTGGCGCGCCGGGGGGGATGGCGAGCGAGCCGAAGACGAACTTGGCGCCTTCCTCCTGGAAGCCGATCAGGCCGACGGCGGCGTGGTTGGCGGCCGTGAAGAACCAGCGGCCGGGAGGGGTCTTCAAGACGAGGAGGGCGAAGATGAACTGGAGGGCGGTCGCCCAGGCGATCGTGCGCCAGTTGATCGCCTTGCGGTCCTTGCTGAAGAGCCAGGCGACGCCGAGCATCACGACCACGCCGAGAGCGCTGACGAGTTGGGAAGTGTTCATGGGTGCTGGATTTTACCATACGACGGCCGCCGGATTTCGTAAGATGACGTCCAATGAACGAAGCCTCTTCCCGGCGCAACCTGGTCCTCGCCGTGCTTCTGGCCGCCCTCGGCTACTTCGTTGACATCTACGATCTGATCCTCTTCAGCATCGTGCGCGTGCCGAGCCTGAAGGACATCGGGGTCCCTCCGGAGAAGCTCCTTGACACCGGCCTGCTCCTCATCAACATGCAGATGGGCGGGATGCTGGTGGGCGGACTGTTGTGGGGCATCCTGGGCGACAAGAAGGGAAGGCTTTCCGTCCTCTTTGGCTCGATCGCCCTATACTCGCTGGCCAACCTCGCCAACGGCTTCGTCTGGACCATCCCCGCTTATGCGGCCCTGCGGCTGATCGCGGGCATCGGCCTAGCCGGCGAACTCGGCGCCGGGATCACTCTGGTCAGCGAGCTGATGTCCAAGGAAACGCGCGGCTACGGCACCATGATCGTGGCCGGCGTGGGCATCATGGGCGGCGTGGCGGCGGGCCTCGTCGGCGACTACTTCGGCTGGCGCAACGCTTACTTCGTGGGCGGCGTGATGGGCCTGGCCCTGCTGACTTTGCGCATCGGAGTCCTCGAGTCGGGGATCTTCGCCAAGGTCCGCGACAGCGCCGTCCTGCGCGGAGATTTTTTCATGCTCTTGCGCACGAAGGAGAACCTGCGCAAGTACGCGTCGTGCATACTTCTCGGCGTGCCCATCTGGTTCGTCATCGGCATCCTCGCCACCTTCGCCCCCGAGTTCGGCAAGGCCCTGTCCATGCCCGTCCTTCCCACCGGCGGCCGCGCCGTCATGTGGTTCTACGGCGGCTGCGCGCTGGGTGATTTCGCCAGCGGGGCCTTAAGCCAGTATCTCAGGAGCCGGCGCCGGGCCGCCTTCATCTTCATCCTGGCCACCGCCGCGCTGAGCGCCGTCTATCTCAACTTGCATGGCGCCGCGCTCCTGCCCTTCTACGCCACCTGCATGGGCCTCGGCTTCTTCGCCGGCTACTGGGCGGTCTTCGTCACCATCGCCTCCGAGCAATTCGGCACCAACATCCGCGCGACCGTCACCACCACCGTGCCGAACTTCGTGCGCGGCTCGCTGGTCCCGGTCGCCTGGTGCTTCCAGGCCCTCAAGCCCTCGCACGGCATCATCGTCGCCGCGGGAGTCGTGGGCGCGGGGACTTTCGTGCTGGCTCTCCTGGCCCTGACCGGCCTCAAGGAGACCTTCGGCAAGGACCTGGACTACCTCGAGCGATGCTGAAGGTCGTCCTCATCCGTCCCGAGATCCCCGGCAACACCGGCAACGTCGGGCGCAGCTGCGCCGCCGCGGGCGTCGAGCTCCACCTGGTGAAGCCGTTGGGCTTCGAACTGACGGAAGCGAGATTGCGCCGAGCGGGCCTCGACTATTGGGGGCGTCTCGCGCCCCGCCTGCACGATTGCTTGGAGAGCTTCCTGGCGCAGTTGCCGGCGGACGCGCCGCTGCTCGCCTTCAGCGCGGAGGGGGAGAAGACCCACTGGCAGGCGCCCTACAGCCGGGATTGCTGGTTGGTCTTCGGCGGAGAGTCGGCAGGCCTGCCCTTGGACCTGCGCGAGCGCTGGCACGACCATCTTTATCGAGTGCCCATGCTCCCGGGAAACCGTTCCCTGAACCTCTCCGCGACCGCGGCCGTCGTCATCTATGAGGCCCGGCGCATCCTCGGCGGTCCGCCGCCGTGGGACCATGGGCCCACGCGGCCGTAGGCCGAATACCAGGCCCCGTCTTCCCTCTCCGCCCCAGTCTCGCTTCGCGGCTTTCCCTTTATAATCTCGTGAAGAAGAGGAGCCTGTTGCCGTGAGACGCCGAGGAGACCGACATGATCGTTGAGAAGACCGCCGTGAAGAAGTCCCTCGCAGTGACTCTGGCCCTGGCCATCGGTCTCAGCCTTCCCGGCGCCGCCTGGTCACAGACCTCTCATGCTCGCGTCGTCGCCGTGAGGGCGAACGCCTCCGCGGCAGCCATCGTCGGCGTGCAGTCGATCACCATCGCGATGCCCAGCCTCTCGCCCGCTTCTCCCTCTGCCGCGCTCCCGATTCTTTCCGCTCCAGCTGCGGTCTCCGCCGCTGCCGCCGCGACGGTCCTGCCCGCCGCGGTCGAGGCGCATTCGGTCATCGGGCTCATCAACCGGCTCCAGAAAGCGGGCGTCGCCATGCCCGAGACCTACAGCTCCTACGCCGACGCCGCGAAGCTCGAGAGCGCCGCCCGGGCCCTGCCCGAGGGTTCCTCCAGCCGTCAGCACCTTTCCCAACTGGCCGCCGACATCCGCATGTCGCGCGCCGGCGACACGACGGGTGCCGTCGGTTCCGCGTCCGCCCGGGTCTTCGACGGTTCGAAGAAAGCCGCTGCCGCCGCGGCTTCCGAGACCGGCGCGCGCGCCGCGCTTGACCGCGTGGCCCGTGCCCTCCGCCTCAAGAAGGCCCCCGCTCCCGCGCCTCAGCCGGCGGACCCCAAGACTTTCGAGCTCGCCGCCGACCAGGTGCGCTACACTCCGGATGCGGCGAAGCTCCCGAAGAGTTCCAAGCAGATCCCGAACGACGACAAGCAGGTCGTGGGCCAGGACGACGCGCTCAAGGCCATCCGCTTCGGCCTGGAGATGAAGCCCGACCACTACAACCTCTTCGTGGCGGGCGCCGACGGCGGCGGGCGCTCCATGGCCGTGCGCCGCATTCTCTCGGAGGTCGCTCCGAAGATGAAGACGCCCAACGACATCGTCGTCGCGACCAACTTCGACGACAAGGACGTGCCGGTCATCCTTGAGTTCGTTCCGGGGCGCGGGACGCTGTTCGCCGAGGGCGTCGAGGGCTTCGTATCGGTCCTCAAGGAGAACCTCCCGGCACGGCTGCAGAGCGGCGAGGCGGCCCAGAAGAAGCAGATGCTGATGGGCAAGGTGCAGGCGGCCGCCGCCAAGCGCCGGGACGATTTCGACGCCAAGATCGCCTCGATCCGCCTCGTTGGCGGGAAGTTCGGCGTCTATTTCAAGGCCGCGCAGACCGCGAAAGGCGCGCAGCTCTCGCTTGCCGTCACTCACGACGGCAAGCCGATGACCCAGCAGGACGTCGAGGCGAGGATCGCGGCCGGCGCCTTCACCGCGGACGAGTTCGCCCAGGCGCAGACGGAGCTCACCCGGAAGAAGGGAGGCATCCTCGAGGCCTACCAGGCCATGATGCAGGCCGATCTGCAGATGACGCGGAAGGTCCAGGGCATGATCGAGCAGATCGACGCCCAGTCCGCCGCGGCCGTCATTACGGAGCTCGCCCGCGAGCTCGCCGATGTCGCCGTCAACGGCTCGGCCACGAGCGCGGACAGGGCCTTGAAGAAGAACGCCCTGGAGCGCGACGAGGAGCTCGATGAGGCCCTCCAGCTCCTTGCCCGGCAGAAGTTCGGCAAGTTCGGCGCTTCCGTGAAGGCCGGCGCGAGCCAGGACGGGCCGGTCGTTCTCGCTGTGCTGGTTTTTGAGGGCAAGCTCCTTCAGGGTCCGGTCACCATGGAAATGATCGGCGTCGGCAAGTTCACCAAGGATGAGTATGCCGAGGCCTTCACGGCGCTCTCCAAGAAGGCCAAGGCCATCCAGGACAAGATGACCGAGTTCGTCGCGGCGACACGCAAGGAGCATGAGGCCCTGCGGGCTCAGAAGCCGAAGGCCGGCCCCGAGGCGCGCCGCGTGACGGCCTACATCCGGTCGATGGCCCAGTTCGCCGCGTCCAACTATCGGATTTTCCTCGGCCCGATCGAGGAGACCGACGACGCGTCCGGCCTCAAGCCGGCCCCCGGCTCGCGCCCCGTCGACCCGCAGGACTTCTTCCGCGTCAGCGTGCTGGTCGACAACGCGAAGCGCAATGGCGCGCCGGTGGTCTTCGAGCCGAACCCGACCTACGAGAACCTGTTCGGCTACGCGGACGCCAACGACCGCAGCATGATCATTGCCGGCGTCGGCCTCGTCAAGACCGCCGGCCCGGGCGGTCCGACGCTGAAGGCCGGATCGTTTCTCAAGGCCAACGGCGGCTTCCTTGTCCTCAACGCGATGGACGCGCTGAAGAGCCCGGCGGTGTGGCCGGCGCTGATGAGCGCGGTGCGCTCCGGCCGGGCTGAGATCGCGCAGGGCGGTCTTCTCGGCGTCGCCTCCATGAAGGCAGACGTCTACCATGTCCCGGGCAAGGTCAAGGTCGTGCTCATCGGCTCGCCCATGATCCAGATGCTGCTCGCCGAGCATGACGAGGACTTCGCCTCCAACTTCCAGAGTGTCGCCCAGTTCCAGCCGACCATCAAGATCAGCGCGGAGGCCGTGGGGGGTTTCCTGAACTTCCTCAAGCATGCCGTGGCGGGTTTGGCCGGCACGGTCATTGACATGACTCGCGGCGCGATGGGCCGGGTGCTCGAGCAGGCGGCCCGTCTGGCCGACAGCAACCAATACTTCACCTCGCAGTTCGGCGCGCTGTACGGCCTCCTCCAGGAAGCCACCTACTGGGCGCAGAAGGCCGGCCGCGACATGATGCAGGCTTCGGACGTCGACTCGGCGCTGGCGGCCAAGAGCGAGCGCGAGGACGTCCACTACAAGCGGATGAGCGGGCTTTACCGGAAGAACGTCTTCCGCGTGGACACGGAGGGTGCGGCCGTCGGCCAGATCAACGGCTTGGCCGTGAGTGGCACGCACGGCGTGCAGATGCGCATCACCTTCGTGGCCGGACCGGGGACTCCCGGCATCGTTTCGGTGGACAAGGACGCGGGGAGCACGGGCTCCAGCTTCAACAAGGCCCTGGGCAGCGAATACAGCTTCCTGATGAACGAGTTCGGCCGGAAGAAGGCGCTGAGGGCGCAGATCCGCGTCTCCTACGAGCAGAACTACGGCGACCTCGACGGCGACTCGTCGGCCTCGACGACGCTGTACGGCATCTTGTCCGCGCTGTCGGGCGTGCCGATCTCGCAGAAGTTCGCGGTGACCGGCTCGGCCGACCAATTCGGCAACGTGCAGGCCATCGGCGGGGTCAACGAGAAGATCGAGGGCTTCTTCGCCCTCGCCAGCCACCGGGGCCTGACCGGCGACCAGGGCGTGATAATCCCCAATACCAACGTCGGCGACCTGCAGTTGTCGTCCGAGGTAGCCGCGGCCGTCAAGGCCGGCACGTTCCATATTTACGCGGTGGACACCGTGGCGCAGGGCATGGAGATCCTGACCGGCGTCGCCTACCAGACGATCAAGGCGAAGGCCGCCGCCCGGCTCGATGAGATCGCGCAGTCGGTGAAGTAAATATTTGTAAGACCACAGGGCCTATCCGCCCGTAGGTCCATTACCCTCTCCTTGCTTCCCCTTCTATCACAGCCGGGCAGGGCGGTATTGCCGCATAATTGCCATGACCGTGAAGTCCAGCCGCAGGGGAGGCGCAATTGATCGTTAAACGACCCGCCGCGAAGCAGTCCCTCGCCGTGACTCTGGCCCTGGCCATCGGTTTCAGCCTTCCCGGCGCCGCCTGGTCACAGACCTACGCAGCGCGCGTCGTCGCCGTCACGCCCGTCGCCGGCGTCCAGTCCGGGGCCGCCGTCGCGGGGGCCCGGACCGCCGGCGCTGTCGTCCCCAGTCTTGCCGCCAACTCGCTGAGCGTCTCGGCCGCGGCCCCGGTCTTGTCGGCGCCGGCCGCCTCTCCCGTCGCGGCGATGCCGTCGCCCGTGGCCGTCGCCGCGCGTCCGAGCTCGAACCGAAAGCGGCTCCGCGCGCTCGCCT
>CAYHNV010000065.1:0-12137 GCA_964358065.1 uncultured Elusimicrobia bacterium
TGGGGGCCGCGTCCAACGCGAATCGCGGGGGGGCCGTTGCTTCCAATGCCCGCGGCATCGGGGCGCGTTCGCGCAATACGGGCGCTCAGGCCCAGGCGCGCTTCGCGCGGGACATGGGTCAGCAGAACCAGACTTCGATGCGGACGGCGGGCAGGGGCTTCGAGAGTTCAGTCGCCGGCGGCGGCGAGAACATCGGGGATCCCAACGCGATCGGCATGGGCGGCGCCGGGACCGGCGATGGCGCCCAGGATAAGAGCATCCCCAAGCCCTCGAGCGGGAACACGAAGGAGGTCAAGCCGCCGGAGCCCCCCAAGACCTACGACGTCACGCCATACAAAAAAGAGATGGCGCTGGCCAAGATGCTGCTGATGGTCGCGGCGGGGCTGCTGTACTACGCGAGTACGCTGAGCAAGGGAAAAGATGTTGATGTCACGCAGGCGACACGGACCCTGGTCACTGTCTTGTGCTGGCTGGCCGTGGCCATGGGCGCGTACGTCGTCCTTCTCGGTGTCACTATCGCCGGCGGCAAGTATGGCCAAAAGGCACAGGGCGCCATTTTGGGCGTAGGAGGACTCGCCGTCATCGCAGGGGCGTACATGACGATGGGGACCGGAAGCGATGGAAAGACTCTAGTCAAAGCCGGCAGTTATGCCACGTTCCTCGCCGGCGCCGCCGGCCTGATCGCGCTGATGGGGACCATGATGGCCAAGCCGAAGACCTGCAAGTCGACGGAGATGAATAATCCAGACAAGTGCGTCCGAATCGAGAGGTCTCGCCCGGCGCCGTCGGAAAGGGCCTTGGAAGAGTATCTGAGCTGACGCCGTCGCCGTTGGGTCCCGACCGCGTATGGCATTGACAAATGGGTGTTACCATTGTATAATGCCATTATGACAACAAAGCTCACGATCGACAAGGCCGGCCGCGTGGTGATTCCAAAGCCCCTTCGGGACGAACTCCACCTAGCCGCGGGAGACTGTTTGCAGCTGAAAAGTTCAGGCGACACGATCACTCTGCGGCCAATTCAAGAAACCGCGCCTCTTCGAAAAGAGCAAGGTTTCTGGGTGTACCGCACGGGCCGTTCTCTCCAAGACCTCTCTATTCCCGATTGGATCGATAAAGACCGCGAGGAACGCCGTCGCGGGATCGCCGGATGAAGGAGTTCCTCGATACTTCGGTCCTGGTCGCCGCTTTTTTAGGCGATCATCCCCACCACCAAGCCAGCGCGAAGGTCTTTGCCGGCGCCGGCAAGAAGCGTTCCGCGTGCGGGGCGCACACGCTCGCGGAGCTTTACTCAACACTCACGAGCCTGCCTCTTAAGCCGATGATCGCTCCTGAGCAAGCGATGCTGTTCCTCGCGGATGTGCGTTCGCGGTTGACCTTGATCGCGCTGGATGAGGAGGAATATTTTACGACGATCGAACGAAGCGCGGAAAAACGAATTTCGGGCGGACGCATCTACGATGCGCTGTTGCTGGAGTGCGCGCTCAAGGCGAAGGCGGAAATCATCTATACATGGAACCTGAGGCACTTTCAGCAGTTAGCTCCGAATAGAGTGAGCACGATTAAAACCCCGTGACCATGAAAGCGTAAGTAAAAAGACGGTAATTATCCTTGCTTTTTCTTGACAAGGTCCGGGCTGGGGGCTACACTGGGCCGTAGAGACGATCGTGCGGAGACAGATCATGGATACCCGAAACCCTTCGATGGACGAGGCCCCGACCTTCAAGCTGGCGAAGGTGGGCAAGGAACGCAGGCGAGGCGCCGTTTGGTTCGGCGGCGGGCGCGGCACGGGCTCCGGTTTGCGGATTTTTGGCGGGGGAGCCGGTTCGGGAGGAGCGGGCGCGGCCGCGGGTTCCAGCGCCGTCGGCGCGAAGATCCTGATGATCTTTCTCGTCTCGGCCGTTGCCAGCTTCGGCTCCGACCGATTGGGCCGGGTCCTGCGCGGAGACTCCACGCCTTCGGCCGTTGAAGCCAAGAAGGCTTTCTTGCCCAAGGCCGGGGTCGCTCCGCGCTACGACGACCTTTCCGGCGTCGTCAAAGGCGAGAATACGATTCCCAATTCCATGGGTTTCGTGTCCGGCAGCATCGATGGCCTGACCCCCGAGGAGCGCGCCAAGAAGGCGCAAGAGGAGGCCCGCAGGAAGGCCGATGAAGAGGCCGCCAAGCAGCAAGCCTCCATGCCCAGCGCCATGCCCGGCGACGGCGATGCTCTCGCGGCTGATGCGGACAAGGGCAAGCCCGAGCCCAAGAGCTTCAACAAATTGAGTTCCAGCTTCGCCGGCGGCGGTTCCAGGCTTTCGGGAGGTCCGGGCCTTTCCGGCGGCGTGTCTCGTGGATTTGAGGCGCCCTCCGGCGGCAAGCCTCAGAACGGCGCGATCGCGTCTTTCAAGGGAGGGGCTCGAACGAGCACCGCTCGGGCGGCGCGTGCCGCCTCGACTTCGAGCCGGTCGCGGAGTTTCGCCAAGCGCCAGCTGCTCCACGCCAACAACCTCTCCCGGCAAGCCGTCGGCGCGGGCAAGTCCGAGACCTCCGCGGAAGCGGCCGGCCAGGCTTTCAACGGCGGGACCGGGGTGGGGACCAGCATCGAAGGCGCCGGGGTGTCCGGCGGCCTCTCGCCTGGGGCGATTCCCACGCCCGGGACCAATAACGATGGGGGCCCGGTTGGCGGCACGTCCTCGCCCACGTGCAAAACCGGAGAGCGCCTGAGCGCCGACGGGATATCTTGCGTGGCGGTCACTCCCCCCCCGACCAAGAACGCCTGCAAATACCAGAAAGAGATCGATCTCGTCAAGGGTCTCTTGATCGCCATCGCCGTCCTCTCGGCGATCGCGTGGGTTTTAGAAAAGACCGCATACGGGGCGCTCGCGGCTCAGATTCTAAGGATCGTCGGCGCGGCCATGGCCGCGACGGTGTGCGCGATCGGCATCAAGATCGCGACGATGTCGGGCGGCGATTTCATGATCGGAGCCATCATCGGCGCGGTCGGCGGCTACCTCGCCTACACGATATGGACGGGCATTACCGCGTCCGGTGAGATGGCCGCCAATGTCGCTGCTCATTCCTTGATCGCATCCGCCCTCGGCATGATGATGACCGCGTCGGCCGGAGCGCCGAAGAACGATTAGTCGAAGAGGAATACCATGGCTAAAAAAGATGAAGTCGAGCAGTCCCATCTCGGGGTCTCCTCCGCCGATATCCCGGACCTAAAGGAGAAGGAGAAGGAACGCAAGCGCGGCGGCTTGGCCTGGAGCGGCGCGCGCGCCCCCGGCGGGGTATTCCAGGGCGCCGCGGGCGGAGTCGCGCGCTCGGCGGCCAGCGTGGCCGGCGGCGCGGCGGGCGGCGCGCAGGCCGGTGTCGGTCTTCTGGCCAGGATCGCGGCTCTCGGCTTGTTGGGCAAGATCTCCGCCGCCGCGGCGGTCGTCGTGATGCTGGTTGGCGCGGGCTTGCTCGGCTCGGCCCTGCTCCGGGGCGCAGCCGGATCTTCCGATGCGGGAAATCCAAGCTTGGGCGGCATCTCATCTTCCATGAAGGTCCGTTCGGGAGGAAGCGACCGCATCGGCGTGGACAGCAAGGGGGAGATCGCTTTCGATCCCGTCGCGACAGCTGCGCCGGCGGGGAAGAATGTCGAGGAAGCCAAGCCCGCGGGGGAGGAGGCGCCGGCGTCAGATGCCTCGGACGCCGACAGGGCCAAGGAGGAGGCCCTCGCGGCCAGGGACAGGCTTGCGCACGACTTGAGCGGGGCCCGGCTCTCCGGAAGCCTGGGGGGGCAGTTCGGCGGCAAGAACATCTTCGCGGGCGGGGGCAGCGCTTCCGCGCCTAAGTTCGGCGCCAGCGCGCCCAAGTTCACCCCAAAGGGCGGCAAGGCGGCCCCCATGAGGCCGGGGTCCGTCAGAGCGTCCGTCGGCGCCCGCAGCATTTCGTCCAAGGGCCGATCCAGCCGCGCCATCGGCCAGTTGCGCCTGGCCAAGGGCATGTCGGTTCTCGGCGCCCAGGCCGGCAGCACCGAGGGAGCGTCCTCCGGGGCCACCAACGCCTTTGAGCAGAACTCGGGCGACGGCGGGACTTTGAACACCGCCGGCGGTCCGGGCCAGACGGTCGTCTCGCCGGGGACGGGAGGAGGAGAAGGCGTGAGCGGCGGGGGCGGCGCCGTGACCGTTCCCGAAACCTTCGCCCTGGACTCCATCCAGGCCCAGATAGACGCGATTCGGGCGCTGACAAAACAGGCGCAAGACATGAAGGAGAAGGGCACCAATCTCATTATCATCGGCGCCGTCTGCATCGTCATCGGCATCATCCTCTGCGCCGCCAGCTTCGGCACGGCGGGGTGGGGCTTCATCATCCTCGGCGTCATGTTGATGTACTCCGGCTACAAGCAATTGGAATCATCCAAAGACATGGCGGACCAGGCGAAGCAGATGGGCGACGCGTTGGCCGCGCGCACGGGCGAGTTCCAGAGCGCGGTGGTCAGGCAATGCGTGGACGATGCGATCGCCAACCTCACATCCGTCGACGCTTGCAGGAGCGTCGAGGCCGAGGAGCGCAGGCGGCAGATGGAGGAGATCCGGCAGCGGGATTTGGAGCGCCAGGGAGCGATCAACGCGGAGGCGGGGTTGGCCCCCTGACGGGGAACAATCGGAGAAACGACCATGGCACCTCGATTCCTCGAACGCCATAAGAAGAAGGGCCTCCTGGCGGCATTGCTTCTGTTCCTGCGTCGGCGCCAGGCGTTGTCCCTCCTGCTGCTCGTCGTGCTGCTCGCTTCGACTCTCATCGCCGTGCCGTCCAACTTCCTCATCGGCCTGCCGGGCGGCTCGCACCTTGCGGCGGGCGTGGCGTGGCTGGCCCAGAAGGCGGGCGTGGACACATCCGGCTGGGGCCTTGGAGGCAAGAGTTCTTTTCGCGAGTTGATGGAGGCCTTTCGCGCGGCCAAGGCGGGCGGCTCGACGCGCCCGGGTGCCCCGGAGGACGATGAGCCCAGTTCCCTCGACATGGTCAAGGGCAGCCGCAAGGACCTGGAGAGTCCGGTCGCGGGTGTCAGGGGCGTGCTGACGCCGGCGGAGACCAGGGCCGGCCGCGACACCGATGGCGTGGCGATCTCGGAAGATGAGTTGACCGGCCGGCGCCAGGGTTTCCTGAGCGGCGCGATGAAGGGCTTATTCGGCTTCGGGACCGGCAACGCGGAACTCTCCGGCGGGGCGTTCCTCAGCAAGGGTTTCTTTCGCGAAGGAAGTGCCGGCGCCGGCAGTCGTCCCAACGAGCGCGCCCAAGCGGGAATGGACAGCGTGGGAAAGGTCGCTGTTCCCAAGGTCCGCAGCGCGGGAGGCGTCGCGGGACGTCTCTTGGCCACACGCGCGCGCGCGGCGAGCGCGCGCGCCATCGCGGGGGGCCGGGCCGCAAGCTCCCTCGGCAGCCATTTGGCCCTCATCCAGCTTGCCGAGGGCAAGGGCCGGGCCACGCTGGCCACGGAGGAATGCGTTGAGCCTGCCTGCCCGCGTGAGTTCGCGGTCGCGCAAACGGGGGCGATCTACGACGGGAATAAGCTTTCCGACCGGGGCTTGCTCTCCGGTCCCGCGGACACGCCGCTTTCCGTTCCCACCGACGATCCGGGCGGGGCGGGGGATGCGAGCCAGCTGGCGGAATGCGCCACGCTGGCCCAGCAGTGCCAGAAGGACAAGGTCGGCCCCATGAAGCGCATGGGCGAGCTCCAGACCCAGCTCAACGGACTTTACAGCCAGATGGCCGGGGCCTGCGGCGACAGATGCAAGTGCGGAGGCTGCAACAGTCTCAAGAGCCAGATCCTGGGCATCTGCGGCGGCGAACTGCAGACCGTCATCACCAAGGTTACCAAGCCCTGCGACCTTCCCCCGTATTGCGAGGCCTCGGGCATCACGGACCCCTCCACCGCGGCCGCCGGTCCCAGCCGGGACATGTGCAATATTCAGATGGCGAAGTGCAAAGGCTACCCCTGGTACGGGGCCCCTTGTTGTTGGTTTAAGATTAAGGCCTGTAAATAGCGCCGCGAGGAGAAACAGCAATGGACCAGCAGCCCAAGATCCCCACTCTCAAAGAGTCGCAGAAACCCCAGGTGAAGGTTCGCGGCATCGGCAGCGGCCTGACGCTGGCCGAGCGCCTCAAGCAGTTCAAGAAGAAGGATCTTGCCTTCATCCTGGCGGGACTGGGGGTGCTGTTCATGGCGCCGCTGGCCGAGCACTTCATGATGGCTCCCGAGTCGGCCGACGGCTCGCTCCAGGCCGGCTGGGGCAGAGGCGGCAGCGGCGCCGGCGTCTTCGGCGCGGGCGGCAGTCCCTACGACCGCACCGACGGCCTGGCGCCCGGCTCTCCGACGGGCGGCGGCTCGGACGTGATCACTCCCCTCAATGTGCGCGACCCCAGCGCGCTCGTGATGGGCCCGGCCGGCACGCAGCAGCCTCCGACGAATTCGGCGCTGCCTCCCGTCTCGGCGCCCTCGGCGCGCTCGGACTCCGACCTGAAGGATGCTCTGGCGGCCTCGGCCCGGGGCATCGGCGCCGCGGCCAAGAAGGCCCCTCTGCCCATCCCCAAGGTGGCCCTGGGCGGCTCGGGACTGCGCGGCCTGAGCGTGGCGGGCGGGGGCTCGAGCGCCTCGGCCGGCCTCGGGCCGATCTCGGCCGGCAACGTGCCCAACCGGGCGGCGGGCGGCGATTCGACGGGCAACGCGCGTTCGACCAAGGGTTTTAGCGGCGTGGCGCGGGGCCAGACCTCTGGCGGCGGGGGCATCGACGCGCTGAAGTCGGCGGCGGGCAGGCAGGGCGATAATCTCAACCGCGGCTCGGGCGCGGCGAGCGACCTCAATGCGGCGGCGAACACGGCGATCCCTTCGGGGGGCAGCGGCTACGGCGGGGGCCCCGGCGCGGGCAAGGACGACAAGGGGATGGGCGGCAACCAGGACAAGGGGAACAAGACCGTGGGCGAGTCGCTTGCCTTCCTCAACATGAAAGCGCGCATGGAGAAGGACCTCGAGCTCGAGTACAAGAAGAGGGAGATCAACGATTTCGAACTGCTCTGGGGCCAGATGCGCAACGAAGGCCTGAAGACCCTCATGAGCGAGACCGTGAAGGCCGTCGCGAGCGTCTGGACCGGCGGTCTCAAGGACGCTCTGACGCCCGAAAAGGCGAAGCAGGAATATCGCTGTTCTGGCGGGAGGCCCGTTATTCCCGCATCGCAGGTCGGTAAATGCGGAGAGAAGGGTCTTCAGGCGTCTGATGGCGGAGCGCCTTGGACCATATATTCATGTCTTGATGGGAAAGTCAATTCGAATGATAAAGTGGCGTGGGCTTGTTCAAAAATCGATACGGCGGATGATAGTAAAACGACCGACGGGAAGGGGCCGGTGGTTGATAAAGTGAACGACGCATCCAGCCTTATCAGTGACGGCAGCGTGAAGGGCCTGAAGCAGTCCTGCGAGGATCTGGGCAAGATGGCGAAGGCGGCGGGAGCCCAGGCTGTGGGTTCCGGCGGGGACGGTGATGCCCAGGCCGCCAGGGATGCCAGCGCGAAGCTCGCGGCATATGCGACGGCCATGAAATCCCGCGCGGCCCTGGTGGTCCAGGTCCGCGATGCGATCCTCGACGGCAAAGGGAAGGTGAACGAGTGTGATGCCTCCATCACGGCCCTCGATGTCTCTGCGCCGGTGATGCCGCAGCAGAGCAAGATCGTCGCGGATCTCAGCGCCGAGAAGGGGACGCTTTCCCAGTTGATGGCTTCCGTGTCGGCGAAGGAGGGCGTCGTCGCCGCCTACGATGTCACGCCCATCCAGACGGCCGATGACGACTTGAAGAAGGTCTCGGCGGTCAAGCCGGAGTCGATCCTGGTCAACGCACCAAGCGCGAAGGAGCAGGAGTTGGCTCTCCGCAGCCTCTACGGCACATCCGGCATATCGGGCGCGCAGGGTTATCTTGCGGCCGTGGAGACTGCGACCACTAAAGTCCGCGCCGCGGTCGGACAGTTGGAGTCGGTTCAGAAGAATCTCAACGAGGTCAAACCGCGGTTGGCGGCGGCCACAGGTGAGAAGGGCACGGTCACAGGCGTCGTCAAGGTCAATGGGGCTTACGCCAAGCTTGTCGGGGATCCTGAGGCGGATTCCGACTTCAAGGACTTCACGACCCAGGCCATCGGCAAGCCTGCGTTGGTCAACGGGAAGGGGAGTCCGAGCAAAGAAGTCGGGACCGCGATCACGACAGCCCAGACCGATGTCGGGACGGTCGCCGAGCCCTTCGCCGCCTACAAGAAAGCCAAGGCGAGCGAGGACGAAGTCGCCACGAAGGCTGCATTCGCTCCCGCCAACCAGGCTGCCGTGAAGGCGTCAGCCTCGGTGGATAAGATGCGGACTGTCCAAGGCGACGAGATCAACAGCATGTACACGACGGTGAAGGCCTCGGACTCGCTTATGACCGGGGCCAAGGCTGAGGCTCAAGCGGCGAAATAGCCGTCAGCCCCGGCTTCGTCATCCGCCATATCACGGAGTCGATCTGGATATAGGTCTTTAGACTGAAGTTCCACGCCCTGGCAATCCGATCGTAGGCCTAAATCCGCAGTAAAACATTCGCGAATCCATCACAGAGGTCTGAGCAAATCATTGCAATTGACCCCCTGTAGATATTGCAAACGCCCCGCTGGCCAGCTATTGACATTAAGTAATACTGCTGGTATGATATAGGTAGTAGTAGTGGTATAAATTGGAGGAATTCATGGGTATGAAAGTCACTACCAAGAGGAGGGGGATTATAGCCGCAACCGCAGTAAAACGTGCCGTGAGTCTTCCTCGGAGACTTGATGAGACAGTGCAAAGGATCTCCAAAGAGAATCATTTGGCATATAGCGCTGTCGTTCGAAAAGCGCTGGACAGCTTCATTGAGAACCTGGAGGAAGCGCGTCTTGAGGAGTCGTATCGTTCTTACTATCGGGACGAGAAAATTCAAACCCAACAGGCACAACTCTCGGAAGACTTCTTTGCGTTTGCTAAGGAGCACTGGCCGGGAACATAGGCGAGGAGGAGTTGATGGCACATGTCGAGAGAGGCGATGTCGTTCTGCTGAACTTCAATGAAGTCTCAGCGGAAACGATGACGAAAACGAGGCCTGCGTTAATCGTTCAAAACAATGCCGGCAATCGCGCCGCGCCGTATACAATCGTGGCCGCAATCCATCACGAGACCGGCAAGTTTCTGCCCATCAATGTTTCGGTCTCCGCTGGAAATGGTGGTCTCGCCAAAGATTCTGTAGTCGATCTCGGACATATATATACGGTGCCGATGTCGAAAATCGGCGCCACGCTTGGGCGGCTTGGGCCTCAGTATATGCTCCTCGTCGATCGCGCGCTCAAAATCAGTCTCGCTCTTCGTTGACAGGCTTTAAGTCCAGGCTGCGTCATCGTCTGCCTTGCGGCCGGTAGGCCATTGGACCCTGGATTTCGGTCGCGGGAGCTGTCGGCCAGGCCGACGATATCGAACACGGAGGGAGGAAAGATGCCGCAGGAATTCGAAGCGACTTATTACAAGCGTGACGGGGAATATCGGGGATTTGTCCTCACGGCGGATTCCCTGGTGTCCAGCAGCGGCGCGACCCTAAAGGAAGCCAAAGAAAAGCTCAAGCTGGCGTTGAAGCAGGCGCTCGCGGCGGCCCCGAAGAACAGGATCAGGGGCAAGAGCCGCATCACCGAACCGATCAGGATATAGGTCTTTAGTCGGAAGCTCAGTGAACGGGAAGTGGAGGCGCGGCCGCTCCGAACTCTCCCTCTGGGGACTCCGAAGGCGGCATCACGACATTGCGCTTGCTGGAGATGATCCGGGTGGAATCGAGTGTCGCGGACTTGGGCATCGTGCGCCGAGGCGCGGCCGTTGCGAACTCTCCCTCTGGGGACTCCGAGGGCGGCATCACGACGCTGCCCTTGTTGGAGATGATCCGGGTGGAGGGGAGTGTCGCGGACTTGGGTATCGGGGGCCGAACGATCATCGGCTCAACGCGAGGTGATGGCGGCTGAGGCGCCGGGGCCGGCGATTGCGCGGCGGGCAGCACGGGGGCGGCACGCGCAACTGCCGTCCCCGTGGCGAGAGAGCGCTCGGCGGCGGGTCTTTCCTCAGACGGCGGCCTGATCGCGGAGCGCGGGTAGAGCAGCCAGACGAGGATGGCGGCTGCGGCCCCGCAGGCCAGCAGGACCCTCACTTGACTTCGAGGCATACCGCTATTGCCCAGATGCCGTAGCCCCTGTCAAGTGCGACCGCCACGCAGGTGTTGCCGCTTGGATAGCTGCCTATGTAATCGCAACCCCAACCGCCCCAACATACTCCTCCATAGTAGCCGCTGCACCCAACCAGCACCTCAGCGGGAGAGCAGGAGATCGTGGCAGTCGCCCAACCTTCCGCCGAGACTCGGGGAGACCATCTCTGGGTTGTGGTCGGGGTGGGCCACTGGGATTTCGTGACTCCGCCCAGACTGATGCTGTTGGCCGTGAGGCTGTTGGCCATGATGCTGTTGGCCGTGAGGCTGTCGACCGTCAGGGTCCCAGTGATGTTGGCGCTGCCGATCACGCTCAGGTCCCCGGTCACGCGCGCGGCGCCGATCACGTCGAGCTTCACTGCGGGCGTCGGCGTGCCGATGCCCACGTTGCCGCCATCGCGCGCCAGCAAGGTTCTGCCTGTCGTGATCATTTGCGTGTAGACGCCGGAAGGCGACGGGTAGTAGGTCGACAGCGTCACGTTCTCCGAAGCGATATGGGCAGGCGCCGCGGCAAGCAGCAGCGCGCTTAGACCCCATCGCAGCAGTCCCGGGGGGACCCCGATATCGAACTGAATACGCAGATTGGTCATACGTCCTTAACGTACCAAATTATAGGTCTTTAGACCCAGGTAAAAAATCACCTAACAAGCTAAACTGAGCTGACTTTCAGGCAAAGCCCTTGGAGAGAGACATGAACCCCCTCAAAACCGTCATGATGGCCATCCTGGCCGCATTCGCCGTGATGTCGCTGCTTCCGGCGTCCGCCATCTTTGCCAACCTGCCCGCAACCATGCCCGCGCAGACCACGGGTGAGGACAGCTCCATCAACATCCTGGCCCAGCTCATCGCGAAAGACAAGCGGGCTCAAGCCGACGTGAGCGCGCGCGTCCAGCGCCTTCTTCTCGCCCCTGATTTCAAGGGGCGTTCTTACGTCACGGAAGACCTCCTCAAAGACCCGTCGGTGAAAACGATTCCCGCGCTGGTCGACCAATGGGTCGAAAAGCATCCCGGCGACGCGGCCCTGCTCTACTATGTCGCTCGTCCTCTGGACGGCAAGGTCCCGCAATGGGTGATCAGTCATCCGCAGGGGAAGCTTATCTTCAAGGACGATGAGAAATGCGCTCCCCTTCCGGAGCGCCTGGGCAATTATCTGGCCGGCATGGACCAGCGCAATTCCGCCGGGTCGCAGGTCGCAACGGTCGCCGTTTCCGGGATGGTCGACAGCGTGGGGAAATTTCTCCTCGAAGCGTCCAAGGGGGCGGGAGTGATCCTTGACCCCCGCGTTGCCTGCGCCCCGAAGGAAGCGCGGCAGGGCGCCGAGCGCAACGACAAGCCGATCGATGTTCCCCTCGGCCGGCGCGGCGGCGATCTTCCCGACGGCACGGGCTCCGGCTTCAGTTTTGATGATCTTTACGGACCAACGGGAGCCGTGGTGGCGAAGATCAGCGGTCCCAAGGACGACGGCTTCCGGACGCTGTCGATCAAGCTGTACACGGTCCCGGACGGCAAAGGCAATTTCGAGAACAAGATCGGTATCGTGGACATCACCGATCCGAAGTTCCCGTATGGCCCGCAGCTGGTCGCCTTGAAGCACGACGAAACGACCTTCGTCCTGAAAAGCGGCGGCAGGGAATATTCGTTGAGCGTGGATGCCAACGATCAGGTCGTCATCAAGCGTCCCGGCGGCGAGGGATTCTCGACTTCCATCGAAACGCTGGCGCGCAAGCGTTTGGATCAGGTCGCCGGCCGCGGCAGCGTCGATATCGGCGGCAGGGAGTACTACGTGCTGGGCCAGGGCGGGTTAAAAGGCTCCTTGGTGTTCTTCTCGAAGGCGGAGGGCGACGCGCGCAAGCTTGACACCGAGGCGTTCGCCGCGGCCGAAGT
>CAYHNV010000066.1:0-12028 GCA_964358065.1 uncultured Elusimicrobia bacterium
GGAAAAGAGAGCAGGGAGGCGTGCTTGCCTTCGTACAGGATGCGCGAGTAAATCTCGTCGGCCAGGAGCATCGCGTTGGGGAACTTCGCCAGGGCCTTCACCACGCGCTCCATGGTGGCGGCGGACATGACGCCGCCCGTCGGGTTGGCGGGCGAGTTGAGGATGACGAGCTTCGTCTTGGGTGTGAGGAGACCTTCGAACTCCGCCGGGTCGAAGTCGAAATCATTTTCTTCCCTGATCGGCAGGGGCACCGCTTTTCCCCCCACGTAGTTGATCATGGACTCATAGATGGGGAAGCCCGGATTCGGGTAGATCACCTCGTCGCCCGCGTCGATGAGGGCCAGGATGGTGAAAAAGATGATGGGCTTGCCGCCGGGGACGATCAGGGTCTCCTCGGGCAGCACGGTGACGCCGCGGGTCTTGGAGATGTACTCCGCGACCGCTTTGCGGGTCTCGGGCAGGCCGGCGGAAGGCCCGTAATGCGTGCAGCCTTGGTCGAGGGCCTTCTTGGCGGCCTCGCGGATGTTGGCGGGAGTGTCGAAGTCGGGCTCGCCGATCTCCAGATGGACGATCTTGCGGCCCTGAGCCTCCAGGGCGCGGGCGCGGGCGAGGACTTCAAAGGCGGTCTCGGTTCCCAGGCGGCTGTAGCTTCGGGCCAGTTTCATCGAGGGTGCACCTGTCATGGGTTGATTTTAACTCTTTTTCGGTTGCGTGGATGAGCTAGACGGCGCGACCGAAGATCCGCTTCTGGGACGCCTCCTCAAGTCGCATGAAGAGGCCTTTGGCCCTGGCGTAGACCGTCCCGTCGGGGCCGATCAACTCGCCTTCCACCCGGGCCAGGCGGCTGCGCATCATGACCACGCGGGTCACGGCCAGGAGCTTGGCGTCGAGGGGCACGGCCTTGCGGAACTCCGTTTCCAGGCGCACCGTCAAGGACGGCAAGCCCGCCACCCACGCGGCCGCGCCCAGGGCCTCATCGAGGGCCGTCAGGATCGCCCCGCCGTGCACCAGTCCGAGAGCCCCCTCCGAGCGCGGGCCGAACTCGGCCGCGGCGACCAGGACCCCGTCGGGCCTGCGGAAGTAGTGCAGGACGATGAGTCCCTCCTGGGAGGTCAGCCCGCCGAAGGCGTTGCGGGCCGCGGCGAATGGGAAAGGCTGCACCGGCGTCCAGTCCGGCTCGGGCCAGGCGGGGGGCGTATCCTTGGAGATCACGAACAGAAATTAACAAATATTGTTTAATGAGTGACGATGAGCGCGACACCGGAAGTCCTGATCGAGAAAGACGGCCCCGTCGGGATCGCGACGCTCTGTCGTCCCAAGGCCCTGAATGCCTTGTCCATGCCGCTGATGAAGGAGCTGCTGGCGGCTCTGGAGGCCTTCGACGCCGACCCCGCCGTCCGCGTGATGCTGGTGACGGGCTCCGAGCGCGCCTTCGCGGCCGGGGCGGATATCAACGAGATGAAGGACATTTCAGGCTCGAAAGCGGCGGAAGCCGCCATGGCGGAACATCTGGCGCGCTGGGATAAGATCGCCGCTTTGAAGAAGCCCGTCATCGCGGCCGTCTCCGGCTTCGCCCTGGGCGGCGGCTGCGAACTGGCGATGGCCTGCGACATGATCGTGGCCTCGCAGACCGCCCAGTTCGGCCAGCCGGAGACGCTGATCGGCGTCATCCCGGGAGCGGGCGGCACGCAGAGGCTGACCAAAGCCGTGGGCAAGTCCCTGGCCATGGACCTGTGCCTGACGGGGCGGCGGCTCAGCGCGCGCGAGGCGCTGGCGGCGGGGCTGGTGGCCCGGGTCTACGAGCCCGAGGTGTTCCTCGAGGAGGCTAAGAAGTTGGCCCGCGAGGTCGCCAAGATGTCCCCCCTTGCCGCTCAGGCGGCCAAGCGCGCCGTGCGCAAGGCGCTGGACGTCGACACGCCGGCCGGACTGCGCGCCGAGCGGCAGGATTTCTACCTGCTCTTCGACTCGAAGGACCAGAAGGAAGGCATGCGCGCCTTCGTCGAGAAGCGCCCCCCCGTCTTCAAGGGGAACTGATTCAGAGACGCACGATGCGCGCGATCTTCGCGAAGTGGGCGTCTGCGGACAGGAGCAGAAGGTCGTGCTGGACCACGAGCGCCGCGATCCAGAGGTCGTTGGTCGCAATGGGCGTACCCCGGCGACGGAGGTCGGCGAAGAGGGCCGCGTAGTGGTGAGTCGTCTGTTCGTCGGCGTAGTCGATTCCGACGCGCGGGGAGTTGAGGAACTCGGTGAGCTTCGCCTCGTTCGCGCGGCCTTTGGTCCCGACGGCGAACCCCGCCCGCAACTCCCCCAGGACGACGAAGGGCAGGCGGACTTCCTCGGCGCGGCGGAGTATCTCGACCGTCTTCGCGTCGCCTTCGGCCGCGGCGCGATAGGCGTTGGTGTCGAGGGCGACCCTCACCAGAGCCCCTCGTCGATTCGGCGCTGGTCCTTGAGAGCCTTGTCGACGGCCGCGTCCGCGATCCACGACCCGAAGAACCCGTCCAGGTCGTGATAGCGCTCCTGGACGCCGGTCCCCCCGGACAGGGCCTCCAGCGCCACCTGATTCAGGCTCTTGTGCTGGCGGCGGGCCTTGTCGCGCAGGAGCGCGTCGACGACGGCGGGCACGCTCCTGATCGTGTATTGCCTGGATGTATTCTTCGTATGCCTACATTGTATACGAATAATGCCTGCATCACAAGGCCCAAAAAGGCCCAGGCTCGGACCTACCTCACCGGCGTGGTCTGGGATAGGGCTTTGAGAGCTCGACGGGCGCGGTGTACGGGCAATCCCAGAGGCGGGCGTGCACCTTCGCCGCGCGCGCGGCGAGCGCCTCGTCCTTGACGACGAGCTCGAGGTTGCGGGATTGGTCGAGGTAGCCTCCCGCCCAGTTGCTCGTGCCCAGCCACAGGGTCTTGCCGTCGACGACCATGTACTTGGAGTGCGCGACGCGGGAGAAGGGGATACGGCCTTGCTTGGCCTCGGGGACCGTGATGATCCTGGCCGTCACCCCAGGCAGGAGCGAGAGGCTCCTCAGGTGGTCGATGGCGGGCGCCTCGGTGTTCCAGTGAGAGACCAGGAGCTCGACCTTGACCCCCCGCACCGCGGCGTCGCGCAGGGCGTTGTCGATGGCCGGGTAGAAGCGCTTGGGGCGCGCGAAGGTCGTGGGGTTGTAGTCGAGGAGCTGGATTTGCAGGCGTTCCTTCGCCTCCGCGATGAGCCGGACCAGCTCGCTCTCCGAATCGCCGATCCCGGCGGGGGTGCGCTTCCAGGGGCTGGCCACGAGATAGGACCGCGGCGCACGATCGCCGCCGGGGCGGGAGTTCTCGGCGAGGTCGAGCTCGTGCGCCGGGTCCGTCGGCTTGAAGCCGCGCTCGTAGACGACGACGTCGGCGATCTCCCAGTCGTGCTCGAAGACGCGCTGGACGTCGGCGACGACCGCGCGGTCATCCACCGCCAGTCCCATCTCGTGGATGTGCTTGAGCGACCTCCAGTCGAAGTTCATGCTGCCGACAAAAGCGCGTGTCGAGTCCACGATGAAGAACTTGGCGTGGATGATGCCCGCGCCCTGGACAGAGGACCATTCAAGGATGCGCAGTTCGAGCCCCGGGATCGTTTTGAGCCGGGCGATGCCGTCGAGGGAGTTCTTCTCGAACTTCTTCTCGAGCAGGAAGCGGATCTTCACGCCCCGCTTGGCCGCACGCTCCAGGGCCTGGAGCGACGCTTCCAGCGGCTCGCCGGCGGAGGGGGTGATGTAGAATTGCTCGACGTCGATGGTCTTGCGGGCACGGTCGAACATCTCGGGCCAGACGTCCTGGGCCAGGCGCAGGTCCGGCTCGTTCAGCGTCGTCTCGACGGGATACGAATACACGAGCTCGTAGCCCGGCACGGTGAAGGCCGCGCGCGCGGGGGCGGCGAGAAGGGCGACGATGGCGAGAAGCTTCATTTCAGTCCTCCGAAATATTCCAGCATGACCTGGCCGACGGACTTGGTCACGGCGTGCTCGTCGACGGGCTTGCCCAGGACCTTCTGCATCGTGGTCATGGAGTCGGACTCGAGACGGCAGGGGTGGATGAGGCGGAAAGGGGCGAGGTCGGCGTTCATGTTGAGGGCGAAGCCGTGGTAGGACACGCCCCCGCGCACGGCCACGCCGATGGAGGCCAGCTTGCGCCGGCCCACCCAGAGTCCGGTGAAGCCGGCGAGGGCGGAGGCCTCCACGCCGAAAGGCTTGACCGCCTCGATGAGGACCGCTTCGAGCGCGCGGAGGTAGGAGCGGGGCTTGAGACCGAGGTCCGTCAGCTTCAAGATGGGGTAGCCGACCAACTGGCCGGGGCCGTGGTAGGTGATGTCCCCCCCGCGCTCCACCCGGCGGACCGGATGGGGCAGGCCTTTTGGGACGGCCTGCCGGCTTGAGCGTCCGATGGTGTAGACGGGGGGATGCTGGCAGAGCAGGACCGTGTCGGCGACCAGCCCCGAGCCGCGCTCGAAGACGAGGCGGCGCTGGAGGTCTAAGACCTCGTCATAGTCCTTCAGGCCGAGGTCGCGGACCAGCATGGACGCTAGGTGAAGCTCGGCGCCTCGCGCGTGATGGCGAGGGTGTGGATCGGGTGTCCGAGTGCGGCCTCGCAGGCCTCGGCGAAGGTCTCGTTGAGCGTCGGGTGCGGGTGGATGGCGGCCGCGACCTGTTCCAGGGTGATGCAGGCCGAGACGGCTAGGCAGGCCTCGCCGATCAGGTCCGAGGCGTGGGGACCCACGAAGCCCGCGCCGAGGATGCGGTGCGTGTCCTTGTCCGCCACGACCTTGCAGAAGCCGAGGGTCTCGCCCACGGCCTGGGCTCTGCCCGAGGCCGCGAACGGGAACTTGCCCACGACGGTCGCGAAGCCCTCGGCCTTGGCCTGCGCGTCGGTGAGGCCCACCCAGGAAATCTCCGGGTCCGTGAAGACGGCCCAGGGCACATGACCGCGGGGCTCCAACGGCTTGCCCGCGATGGATTGGGCCGCGAGGACGGCCTCGCGCGAGGCCTTGTGCGCCAGGTAGGGTTGTCCGACTGCGTCGCCGACGGCGTAGATGTTGTCGACCGAGGACAACATCTCGCTGTCCACCACGATGTGGCCGTGCTTGTCGAGCTCGACGCCGAGTTTTTCCAAGCCCAGGTCCTGGGTCCGGGGAGCGCGGCCCACCGCGACCAGGATCTTATCGCAGACGACGTGTCTCGTGCCTTCCTCGGTCTCGACGGCGACCTCCAGGCGCTTGCCCTTCTTCGCCCAGGACTTGGCCTTGGACGAGGTGAAGACGTCCACGCCGAGCTTCGTCAGGTTGCGGACGACGGGGACGGTCATGTCCTTCTCGATGACCGGCAGCAGCGAGTCGAGGAACTCGACGACGGTCACCTTGGTCCCGAGCTTGGCGAAAATGGTCCCGATCTCCAGGCCGATCACGCCGCCGCCGATGACGACCAGGGCGCGCGGGACCGTGGACAGGTCCAATGACTCCTTGGAGCCGATCACGTTCGTGCCGTCGACGGCGAAGCCGGCGATGTCGATCGCGCTCGAGCCGGTGGCGACGATGGCCTGCTCGAACTCGACGGTCTCGGTGCCGCCGTCGGGCATCTCGACGACGGCCGTGTGCGGGGAGGTGAGGCTCGCGGAGCCGAAGAGGATCTCGCCCTTGTTGCCTTTGATCAGGGCGCCGATGTTCTTGCCGAAGCCGCCGATCATCCGGCCCTTCCAGGCCACGACTTTCTCCCAATCGATGTCGGAGATTCCGCCGCCGGGGACCGTTTTCTTCGACTTGTGGTCCGCATTCGCGGCCGCGATGAGGGCCTTTGACGGGATACAGCCGTAATTGAGACACTCGCCGCCCAGCTTGTCTCGGTCGACGACCAGGGTCTTCCTGCCGAGCTGGCCCAGCTTGATGGCGGCGACGTAGCCGCCGGGCCCGCCTCCGATCACAAGGACGTCGGTCTTGATAGACATGGGAGCCTCTTAAAGGAGCGTGCGGGGATTCTCGAGATGACGGATGAGGGTATTCATGAACTGGGCGGCGTCCGCGCCGTCGACGACGCGGTGGTCGAAGGAGAGGCAGAGGTTCATCATGTCGCGGATGGCGACCCGCCCGTCGCGGACCACCGGGCGTTTCTGCAGCTTCATCAGGGCGAGGATCGCGACCTCGGGGTGGTTGACGATCGGGTTGGCGTAGAGTCCGCCGAGAGGCCCGATGTTCGTGATCGTGATGGTCCCCCCCTGGAGTGCGGCGACTTCGATCTTGTTGGCCCGCACCTTTTCCGCCAGGGCGGCGATCTCGGCGGCAAGTCCGAAAATATCTTTGCTGTCGGCGTTCTTGATGTTGGGGACGACCAGACCCTGAGGTGCGGCCACGGCGATGCCGACGTTGTAGTAACGCTTGACCACGAGTTCTCCCGCGGCCTCATCCAGCGAAGAGTTGAAGTCCGCAAATTCCTGAAGAGCTTTGGTCAGGGCCTTCAGGATGAAGGGCAGGAAGGTGAGCTTCACGCCGCGCTTGGCCGCCTGGGGCTTCAATTCGTCGCGCAGCGCCAGCAGAGCGGTCATGTCGCATTCGTCGACATGAGTGACATCCGCCACGGTGTGCTTGGAGGCGGACATCTTTTCCGCTATTTTCCGGCGGATTCCAACGAAGGGCGTGCGGATATCTCCCGCGGAGGACACGACGGCCTTGGCCTGCGCCTTCGCAGCCGCGCGGACGTCGATCTCCGCGACGCGCCCGCCGGGGCCCGTGGCTTTCACGCGGGAGAGGTCCACGCCGAGAGCGGCGGCCAGCGCCTTCACGGCCGGCGTCGCCTTGACGCCGCCGGAAGACGGCGCGGCTTCGAGGTCGCCCGCGAGCACGCGGCCCTGCGGGCCGCTGCCGGCGACCCGTGCCAAGTCGAGGCCCTTGTCCTTGGCCAGCTTGCGGACCAGGGGCGCGGCGAGCACCGCCGCGGCCTTTGCCGCGGGAGCCGTCTCGTTGCCGGCGACTTCGATGAGGACGAGAGGGGAATGGACCTTGACCTTCTCTCCGGGCTTGCCGAAGAGCTTGACGATCGTGCCCGTCTTGGGGCTGGGGACCTCGACTTCGGCCTTGTCGGTGAGCACCGCGGCCAAGGGATCGTTCTCCCGGACCGCGTCTCCCGCCTTGACAAACCACTTCACGATCTCGCCTTCGACGAGGCCTTCGCCGATGTCGGGGAGCTTGAATTCGAAGTTCATAGGTGTCCTTTCAAGAAAAGTTCCGCGGCGCGGTAGGAGGAGCGCACGAAGGGGCCGGAGGCGACGTGCAGGAAACCTCGTGACCGAGCAACGACGGCGAGCCGGTCGAATTCCTCGGGCGGCAGGAAGCGGGCGACCGGCAGATGATGCTTGGAACTCGTCGGACGGAGGTATTGACCCAGAGTGAGCATGTCTACCCCAGTCGAACGGATATCATCGAACGAACGGAGCAGCTCATCTGCGGTCTCGCCCAGGCCCAACATCAACGACGTTTTGGTCGGGGTCTTGGAAAGATAGGACTTGGCATGGGCAAGGATTCTCAAAGATTGGTGATAACTCGCCTTGGCGTCACGGACCGAGGAGGTCAACCGTTCCACGCACTCCACGTTATGAGCAACGACATCCGGGCCGGCATCCAAGACTTTTTCAAGGAGATAGGTCTCGCCTCGGAAATCCTGAAGGAGCATCTCCACCTTGAGATTGGGGTTCTCCTTTTTGACCGCGGTGATGCAGGATGCGAGATGGCCCGCGCCTTGGTCGGCGAGGTCGTCGCGACAGACCGTGGTGAGTACGGCGTAGTCCACAGCCATTTCCTTGAGCGTGAGCGCCAGCTTGGCCGGCTCCTCGGGATCGGGAAGTGGAGGTCTGGCGGCGGTGGAGACCGAACAGAAACGGCAGCCACGGGTACAGGTGTCTCCCATGACCATGAAGGTCGCAGTCCCGCCCCCCCAGCACTCCGCCATGTTGGGACAGCGGGCCTCCTCGCAGACGGTCGACAGGCCGCGCGAACGGGAGGCCTCCTTGAGGCGCGCGACGACGGGGCCGGTCGCAAGGCGGACCTTCAGCCAGGGCGGCAGGGCGCGAGGGTGTGCCGTCGCGGCCATGCTCAGTGGAGGCCTTTCTCCGCCAGCCAGCGCTCGGCCTCGAGAGCGGCTTTGCAGCCGTTGCCCGCGGCGGTGATGGCCTGGCGGTAGCGGGCGTCCATCACGTCTCCGGCCGCGAACACGCCTTCGACGGAGGTGCGGGTGCGGTCGTCCGCGACGATGTAGCCGTTCTCGTCGAGCTTCAGCTGGCCGCCCAGAAATCCCGTGGTCGGCGCGTGGCCGATGGCCATGAAGACCCCGTCGCACTTGATCTCGGTCACGGCGCCGGTCTTCACGTTCTTGAGGCGCGCTCCCTCGACGTGGTCCGAGCCGAGCACCTCGTCGACGGCCGAGTCCCAGATGAAACCGATCTTCGGGTTCTTGCGAGCCCGCTCCTGCATGATCTTGGAGCCGCGCAGGGCGTCGCGGCGGTGGACGATCGTGACTTTGGAGGCGAAGTTGGTCAGGAAGTTGGCCTCTTCAAGGGCGGTGTCGCCGCCCCCGACCACGAGGACCTCCTTCTTCTTGAAGAAGAAGCCGTCGCAGGTCGCGACCCCGTGGCCCATCAGGCGCTTCTCGCTTTCGATGCCGAGCCATTTGGCATTGGCGCCTGTCGCCACGATGACGGCCTGGGCGGAGGCGGCCGTGCCCTCCGTGGTCTCGATGGAGAACGGGCGGCGGGAGAAGTCCGCTTTGGCCACGTACTCGTTGACGATGGCGACTCCCAGACGCTCGACCTGCTTCTTCATGCGTTCCATCAGTTCCGGGCCGTTGACCGGCTCGGGGAAGCCGGGGAAGTTCTCCACGTCCGAGGTGATCATCAGTTGTCCGCCCAGGGCGACCCCGCCGTAGACGAGCGGGTTCATGTTGGCGCGGGCGGCATAGATGGCGGCGGTGTAAGCGGCGGCGCCGGAACCGATGATGACGATCTTCTTGGATTGGGCCATGACGCAGATTATAACATTTCGCCTCTTTCAGGCCCGAATGCTAGACTTTCCCCGATGATCATCCGCAAGCTCTACCGTTTCGAAGCCTCGCATATCGTGCGCAACTGCTCCTCGGACCGCTGCAAGTATTCGGTGCACGGCCATAGCTTCCGCTGCGAGCTCTTCCTCTCGGCCGACCGTCTGGACCGCGGCCAGATGGTCTACGACTTCGGTCTGCTCAAGACCCACATCAAGGACTTCCTGGACGGCTTCGACCACGCCACCCTGTTCTGGGAAAAGGACTCGCCCGCCTACATCAAGTCGATGAAGGAGCAATCCAAACGCTGGGTTTCGCTCCCCGTCTCGCCCACCGCCGAGCAGCTCTCGCGTCTGATCTTCGTGACCTGCCAGGCTTTGCTCGACGCCACGGACCGCGTCAACGGCGACGAGGCCGCGCGCGTCCACTCCGTGATCCTTCATGAGACCGAGACGGGCTACGCCCAGTGCTTGCGCGAGGACGCCTACAGCGAAGCCATGGGCCGCATCGACCTGGCACGAGTGGTCTTCTCCGAGCCGGTCAAGGCCGAGTGGAGCGACCCTCAGCTGTGGGAGAAGCTGCGCGCCGGCAAGCGCTTCCCGGCTCCCGTCGTCGAGATGCAGGTCCCGGGCGACTTCCCCCCCAAGCGACGAAGGCTCACTTCTTGACCTCGTTCTTGGGAGCTGGAGAGACCTGCATGCCGGTGGACATCATGCGCAGGGTCATCTGCTGGATCTTGGCCATGCGTTTGGCCTGCTCCGCGTTGGAAAGGCGCGCGGCGCCCGGCTGCAGCTGCGCCTGCAGGTCCTTCATCAGGGCCTGCAGGTCCTTCATGTCCGACTTCTGCCGGGACGACATTTTCCTGCTTGCCGCCACGTTGTCCAGCATCGGGGCGAGGACGCCGAGCATCGCCGAGGCGTTCTGCTGGACGTCGGCGGCGTCCCGCGTCACCGCGGCCGGGGAGGCTTCGAGGACCGCCGGCGCGGGTTGCGTGCCCTGCGGGCCGCGCAGGAGGTCCAGTCCGGAGGGCGCCGTCGCCGCGGGCGTTCCCCCCGACGGCAAGCCCGAGGCGGGAATGGCCTCCATTTCAACGGCCCGGATCCGCCGGAGCAGGTCCTCGTTCGTCCCGAGGGCTTGGCCGGCGGCCAGCGTCAGGGCGTAGGCCCGGCCGGCGCGTTCGACGAAGACCCTTCCGACGAATTGGAGGCCGATCGCCGCGGCCGCCAGGAGCGCGCAGGCCGCGCGCGTGGCCATGGGCTTCGTCTTGAAGAGACCCTCAAGGGCGCCCGCCGCGACCCAGGCGGCCAGGAGGGTCGGCAGCGCCCAGGCGATCGGCCACCAATTGCACAGCGCCTGCAGGGGCGCCGCCGGCGAGAGCGCGGCCGCGGCCTGGAGGGCGCGGTCAAAATCGCCCGTCCCTCCCAGCGCGCGGGCCAGGCCGTAAAGCAGGACGGCGAGCAGGAGGATGAGGCTTGTGTAGAGGCCGAGCGCCGCCACGGCCATGACCGCGATCATCAGGGGCGGGAAGCGCTGGAGAAAGTCCGGGTTCGCCGCGAAGCCATGGGTCAGGTTCACCGCGAGGGCCGCGGCCCCCGCGGCCAGGGCCAGACCCGCGGCGGCACCGAAGGAGGGCGCCGGGCGCAGAGAGGCGGCGGCGAACACGGACGGAGCATGCACCAGCGCCCGCAGGGACTGCTCGCAGAGTTCCGCGACAGCCGGAGCGCAAGCGGGACTTTCTTCCGGCCTGTTGGTCACCACGCGCAGAAGTATAGCCGAAAATCATAGAATGGGCCAGGCCCCGCCGAACATGCGCCTCAGCCATTGGATGGCTCTCGTTTTCGCCCTCTTCGGGGCCCTGACCTCCGGGGGCCTCGTCGCGCGGCACATGGCCGTCTCCCGGCGCGAGGCCTACGCCCAGACCCAGCGCCTGGGGGCGGTCACCCTTGAGGCCGTGCGCGCCCTGGTCTCGGCCCAGGCCCGCCAGGGCCGCTTCATCGAGATGGGCCAGAACTTCGGGGAGCTTGTCCGCCAGGCCGACATCGCGACCATCGTGGTCCGTGACAGGAAAGGCCGCCGGCTTGTCGGCCGCTCGGACGCCCCCCGTCTGCTCGCGCGCCGGCCCCATCCCGGCCGGCCGCTCAGCTCCGTCGGCGACGGCATCTACGACGTGGAAGGCCCGGTGGATCTTGGCGCGCGCGGCAAGGGCACGCTCCAAGTGGGCTTCCGCACGGCGCGCCTTGAGAACCGCCTGCGCGAGATCGCGGCCGAGGGCGTGCAGGCCGGGGTCACGGCCTTCCTGGCGCTGGCCATGGGCGCCTGGATCATAGGTATGTTCGCCGGAGAGCGCATCGGTCGCGTCATCTCGCGCATCGAGGCTCTCTCCTCGGACCCGGGGCTCTTCCGCCCTCTGGCCGTGGGCGTGGGAGGCGACGAGGTCTCGCGCCTGGTTCAGGCCTTCAACCGGATGGGATCCCGCCTGAAGGCCGAGGGCGCCCGCCGCCGCGAGCTGGAAGCCGAGAAGCGGGAACTCTCCGCGATGTTGGTCCACGACCTAAAGACGCCGCTCACGGTCATCCGCTCGGGCATTACGCTCCTGGCTGACTTCGCCGAAGAGGCCGATGGCAAGCGCGAGAACGCGCGCACCTTCGAGCTTCTCGAGATGTCCACCGCGCGCCTGCAGCGCATGGTCGAGGACGTGCTGCAGCTCGCCAAGTTGGAGGAGACCGAAGCGTTGCCGCAAACCGATCTTGTCGATATCCCCGGATTGGCGCGCGCCTGCGCCAAGGACTTTGAGTTGGTCGTCAAAGACCGCAAGCAGCGTCTGGAACTGCGGCTGCCGGCCCATCAGCCCCCCCCCGTTCTCGGCGACCCGGCGTTGCTGCGCCGGGTGGTCGACCAGCAGGTGCCCCACGCCGTCGGGCCCCCCCCACCCGGCCGGCTCAGGTCCATGGGCGTGCGTGGCGAGCGCGGGGGCGGCCC
>CAYHNV010000067.1:0-11962 GCA_964358065.1 uncultured Elusimicrobia bacterium
GCAAGAAGGCCGACGGCTCCATCGTGCGCGCGCGGGCCAAGTTCGCGGTGGTCAAGTGATCGAAAGGCTGTTCGCCTGTACTGTGATGCTCCTGGCCGCGGCGCCCGCTCGCGCCGCCGACCTCAACGGCTACACCGCCCTGTATGAGTGCCGGGCCGGCGGGCCGAACTGCGACGTGGACGTGGCGGCGCTCGCGGCGCTGCCTTGCGATCAGATCATCACCGCGGCCACGGCCCCGGCTACCGACTGGTCAGCGATCAACTGGTTAAGGACAGGGGCCGCATCAACCTGCACGGCAGCCACCAGCACCGGCTGTTTCCTCTATCGCGTCACGGTTGCCGGGACTTCTGCCGGATCACCACCGAGCTATGCAACGACATTAGGCGGCACGACCACAGACGGGACAATGGTGGTGCAGGCCATTCGCGGTCCCTACGCATTCAAACGCAAGCTTCGCACGGTGGCCGGCGGCGAAACGGTCGTGATTCCCTACGCCCAGGCGCACTCGAGTGCTCCCGAGAACAACTTCTGCCCGGGCATCGCGGGGACCTTCTAGCCTTCGCCTCTCCCGATGAGCATGCGCGTCTTCTGCGGCCCCTTCCAGCCTTCCCTTGAGGACGCGTTCGTCGAACGCGTCCGCCGGCTGGCCGCGTCGCGCGCGACGTTCGCCGTGGTGGCCCCCTCTCGGCGCATGGCCGAGCGCCTCCAGCGCCTGCTGGCGCTGGAGCGCGGACTGGGCCTGCTGGGAGCGCGCTTCCACACCTTCCACAGCCTCGCGCTGGAGGTGGTCGAGGAGGCGGGGGGCTTCGAGGAGGGCGTGGTCGCGGACGGGCTCTTCCACGACAAGGTCATCGACGCCGTCCTGGCCGCCCGGCCGCGGTCCAAGGTCTCGACGCGCGGCCTGGCATCGGCCTACCGGGCCGGCATCCGGGACCTCGTGGACTGCGGCTTCGAACCTCGGGCCTATCGCGAGGACTTCGAGGGGCTTCTGGCGGACGGGGCGCAAAAGAGGCGGCTCCAGGACGTCCTGGAGGTCCAGGAGTCCTACCTCCGGAGGCTTTCGGAGATCGGAGTCGTGCCGCCTTCCGGGCTGACCCACGCGGCCGCGGAGACCGTGGAGAGCGGGGTCTGCCCGGCCTTGGAGCGCTACGGCGAGCTCCTCTATTACGGCTTCTACGATCTGACGGGGGCCCAGGCCGACTTCTTCTCGGCCGTCGTCAAGGCGCACCCCGTCAGCGTTTTCTTCCCATACGTCAAAGGCCATCCCGCGTATCGCTTCGCGGAGCGCTTCTACGATGTCAAGCTCCACGCGGGCGGCGCTTCTCCGGTCCACCTGCCCCCCGCGCATCACACGCGCGCGCTGGGTCCGGTCTTGGACGCGCTCTCGCGGCCCGGCGCCCGCGCCGTTTTGCCAAGCGATGCGGCTCTTGCCTTCATCAGCGCCTCGGGCGCGGAGGACGAGTCCTGGGCCGCGGCCAAGGAGATCCTGCGCTTGCGGAGCGGCGCGAACCCTCCCGATTTCTCCGAGATCGGCATCGTCGCCCGGACCCTGGGGCCGTACCGCTCGCGTCTTCCCGCCGTCCTGCGCGAGAATGCCGTCCCGTTCTCGATGGAGGCGGGCGATCCTCTTTTGCGCCATCCCATCGCCAAGCTCTGCCTCGGCCTGCTCCAGTTCGGACGGCGCGACTTTCCCGCCGCGGACCTCCTCGACATCGTCGAGTCCCGCTATTTCCGCTCGGAGCGCTTCGAGGGCGGCGGTTCTTGGCGCCGGCTGCGCTCGAATTGGCGCCGGCTCATCGAACGCGTCGGCGTCCAGGGCGGGTGGACGCAGTGGGAGGGGATGGTCGCGCGCTGGGCCGAGGAGGACCTCGAACTCTTCCCGCGCCGGGTCTCGGAGGGCCTGCCCGGCCAGGCCATCGCCAAGGAGGAGACCGCCCTCCTCTGGGAATTTTTGAAGAAACTCGAGGCAGAACTGCGCCGTGGGCCCGAGACGTCCTGGAGCCTGGCGGCCGCTCGAGCGCGGCGCCTCCTCGAGGACAATTTCTCGGTGGAACAGGGCGTGCCGGGCTTCGAGGCCTGGTCCGCGCTCCTCGACGCCGTGGACGCGCTGGCCGCTTTCGACCGGTTGTCGCGGAAGACCTCCTGGGAGGGCTTCCTCGACGTTTTGGATGAGAAGTTCCGCTCGGTCGAGCTTGAGCCTCCGGCGCCCTGCCGCGGAGTGCGGATCCTCGACGCCATGGACGCCCGCGGAGAGTCCTTCCGAGTGCTCTTCATCCTGGGTCTCCAGGAAGGGGTCTTCCCGCGCCAGGTGCGCGAGGACCCGCTCATCCCGGATGCGGTGCGCGCGAAGCTTCGAGACTCCGCCGGCTACTGGATCCAGCCGAAGCTGGGTGGCTACGACGAAGAGCGCCTGCTCTTCCAGCTGCTCGCGACCTCGGCTTGCGAGAAGGTCTATTGCGTCCACCAGCGTTCCGACGAAGACGGCAAGGCTCTCGTCGAGTCGCTCTATCTCCGAGAGCTTCGCCAGGCCGCGGGTCAAGACGTCCAGGATCATATGGACCGGCGGGTGCCGCGTCAGCCGCTCGTCAAGCTCGAGGAACTGGCCCGGGAGGATCCAGGCCTGCTCGCCGCCAAGGAGGTCTGCCTGCTCCAGGCCGACCGCGGCGAGGGCGAGGGGGGGCTCTTCGCCCCGCTCTCCGGACACGTCCCCGCTTTCGCTTTCCCGCGGCTTTTCCGCGACGGCCTGAGATCCGCGGCGAGGCTCAATTCTCCCGGCGAGCTCGGTCCCTGGGACGGCCTCATCCGCGAGCCGCGGGAGTTTCTCGCGAAGATCGACCGTCAAGGCCTGTCGCCCAGCGCTCTCGAGGAGTTTCGGAACTGTCCGTTCAAGACTTTCGCCTCGCGGCTGCTCGGGCTAAAGGAAGTCGAGACCCCGTCCCGGGCCGGGGAGTTGGACCCCCGCGAGAAGGGCCGGCTCTATCACGCCGTCTTGGAACGTTTCTACAGGGCTCTGGACGCCGGGGGCTTCTGGGAGGACCCCGAGGCCGTTCGTTGGCAGACGACGCTGGAGGCGTGCTTCACGGAACTCCTGCCTTGGGACGGCTGGCGCGCCTTGGGCGTATACCCCGTCCTCTGGAAGGCGGCCCAAGCCGCGATGAGGCGGCATCTCCTGCGCGTCGTGGAGGCGGATATCGCCGCGCTTCGGCTCCGCGGCCTGCGCCCCCGGTCCTTCGAGAGCGAGCTGACGGCCGCGGTGGACGGCCTGCGTCTTCAGGGAAAGCTCGACCGGATCGACTGGGACGTCGCGGGCTCGGCCTATCGCGTCGTCGACTATAAGACGACCTTCCATCAGGGACGTCTCGAGAACCTCGTCGCGAGGCTCAAGCAGATCCAGCCGCCGCTCTACCTGGAGCTTGTCGAATCCTCCGACACCGCCGTCCCCAAAGGGGCGCAGCCGCTGGGCGCGGACTTCTTCGCCATCGAGGATTCCAAGGAGACGACGGGCCACGAGGCCGTCCAAAGCTTCGAGGCCGTTTCATGGAGGAAACTCCGTCCCCTCCTGCTTGACGGCCTGCGCGGCTTGCGGGAGATGATGGCGCGCGGGGAGTTCTTCATCACCCCGCAGGAGGGGCGGGGCGAGGCCTGCGAGTACTGTCCGTTCGGCTCGCTCTGCCGGAAATCACACGGCATGACCTTGCGCCGCGCCGAGTCCTCGCGCTTGCGCGTGCGCTTCGATCTGCTGCGCGAGCCGGAGGCGGCCCGGTGAGCGCGGACGATGCCGCCGATCGCGTCCGGGCGCGTTTCGAATTGGGGCGCAACGTCATCGTGTCGGCGGGGGCGGGCACCGGCAAGACCACGCTTCTGACCGACCGCATCCTTTACAGCCTGCTGGCGGGAGGGCCGAAAGGCACGGGCGTTCCCATCGAGCGCCTCGTGGCCCTGACCTTCACCAACAAGGCGGCCGGCGAGATCAAGCAGAGGCTTTCCTCCCGCCTCTCGGATATTCTCATCCACGACCGGCTGAGCGACATGAAGCGCAAAGAGGAAGCCGAGGAACGCCTCACGCAGGCGCGCGAGCGCCTCGGCCGCAGCGAAGCCCAGGTCCTGGAGGCCGCGCAGAAGGCGGTCTCGAACATGGATCGGGCCATGATCGGCACCATCCACCATTTCGCGGCGCGGGTCCTTAAGCGCTATCCCTTGGAGGCCGGGGTGGACCCCGGCTTCGAAGTGGACATGGGCGAGGGCCTGGCCGACCTCTTCGAGACGGAGTGGCGCCGCTGGCTTGCCGTGGAGCTGGGTCCAGGCGCGCCGCGGGAGGCTGCGTGGCTGGAGGTCCTGCGGCTGGCCTCCCTCGAGGATATGCGCCGGCTCGCCTTCGACCTCTGCCAGGAGAAGGTCCGTTTCGAGAACGTCGGCGCCAGCCCGGCGATGAAGGCGCGGGCGCGCGAGGTCGCCGCGAGCTGGCGGCCCCTGAGCCGGATCGAGGCGGACCCGGGTACTCGGAGCAAGATCCGAGAATATCTGGCCCGGATCGGACCGCGCCTGTCCGGCCTCGCGGATGCGCTTGAGGAGGACCTTCCCATTCCTGAAGAGCGGGAGTTCCTTCTCCCGGATGAGAGGGCCTGGCCGGTCGCCTGGAACCACCTCCCCGGTGAGGCGGAGTATCAGGCTTGCAGCGACCTGGCGCAGGCGACCTCGGGACTGCAGGAGAGCCTGGCGCGCAAGGCGGTCGCGCTCGTCCTGCCGTTCGCGCGCTCCTTGCGCGAGCTTTACCGAAGGCGCGGCCTGGTCTCCAACGACGGCCTCATCCTGGGCGTCTGGGGGCTGATCCTGGAGGACTCGGCCGTTCGCGAGGAGTTGAAGTCCTCCTGCGACTGCATCCTCATCGACGAGTTCCAGGACACCGATCCCATCCAGGGAGAGCTCCTCCTCCTGCTGGCGGAGAAGCGGGGATCCTGCGCTCGCTCCTGGCGCGAGGTCGTCTTCGAGCCGGGAAAGCTCTTCATCGTGGGCGACCCGAAACAGTCCATTTACCGCTTCCGGGGCGCGGACATGCGCGCCTACGACGGCTTCAAGGGCCTTCTGGAAAAGCAAGGAGCGGCGTCCTGCTTCCTGCGTCGCAGCTACCGCAGCCACGCGGGGATCGTCGAGCCCGTCAATGCCCTCTTCTCTCAGTTGATGAAGAAGTCGGAGGGTCTCCAAGCCGAATACGTCGGCATCATCGCCGCGGCCTCCCCGGAGGGCGACGAGGCTCGGACTCGGCTGGTTCTTTTTCACGACGCGGCCGGAGGTCGCAAGCTGAAGGCCGACGACTCGCGCGAGGCCGAGGCCCGCTGGATCGCCGATTGGATCGATTGCCGCCGCGACGCGCGGCACCCGTTCAAGGATGTGGCCCTCCTTCTGAGGAAAACGTCCTCGGTGGAGATATATCTCCAGGCCCTGAAGGAGCGGGGAATCCCCTACGCGGTGGAGGCCGATAAATATTTCTATGGCGCCCAGGAGGTTCTGGACTTCACCAACCTTCTTCGCGTGCTCGACGATCCCGACGACCGCCTGGCCGTCGTGGGGCTGATGCGCTCGCCCCTGCTGGGCCTGAGCGATCAGGAGATCTACGCTCTGGCCCAGGCCAAGTCTCTTACGTTTGAGAAGGCCTCGCCGGACTTCGAGCGCATGGCGTCTCGGCTGCGCTCCTTCGTCGGCAAGGAGCCGCTTGATGCGTTCGTCTCGCGCGTCCTCGACGAGAGCTTCCTGCTGGAACTCTGCGCGGCGGCCTATCACCACGAGCAGACCGCGGCCAACCTGGGTAAGTACCGGCGCTTGGCGCGTTCGGCCAACGAAGCGCGCGGCGCCACCCTTAAGGAATTCATCGCGCAGGTCCTGCGCTCCATGGAGGACGACACGCTCCAGGAGGGGGAGAGCGCGCTGGCCGACGAGCAGTTCGACGCGGTGCGCATCCTGTCCATCCATAAGGCCAAGGGATTGGAGTACGGGACCGTCTTCGTCGCCGATATGGGCGCTCAGATGGGACGCGGAGGAGGCGACAAAGCCTCCTGCCGCGTCGACTGGGAGACCGGGCGCGTCGGCCTGCGCCTGAACAAGGCGGGGGCGACCGACCTGGCCATGACCTTCATCGAGGCCGACGAGACGGCGCGCTCGGAGGCGGAGGCCCTTCGCCTGCTCTATGTGGCCGTCACGCGCGCCAAGGACCGGGTCTTCCTGCTGGGCAGCGCCCGCCCCGGCGGTACCGGTTCGTTCTCGGAGTTCCTGTCCCGCGTGGGGGCGTGGCCGGCCAAGAGCAAGGTGAAGGGCAAGACGGTGGTCCAGGCTCCCGAGAGCTTTCTGCCCGATGAGAAGCTGGGCCTGGGCTGCGAACTCGTGGACCTCTCCAAAGGAATGCCGGGCGCGGGCCGCAAGAGTTCCCGCCCGCGTCCCGCGGCGGCGGAGTTGGACGGTTCGGCGCTGGGGGCGGCATGGAGGGCGCGCTACGATGAGGGCAAAAGACTGTCCGCGTCGCATGTCTTCACCAGTCCCACGGCCTATCTTAAGGAAGCGGAAAAGACGAGCCTTCCGGAGGAGGGGATCCCCGCCGGCCGTCCTCGTGGAAACGCAGCCTTCGTCGGAGAGCTCTGTCATCGGGTCTTGGAGCGCTGGGACTACGCCGCTGCCGGCGACCTGGAGGCTCTGCTGAGGCAAGCCAAGACGGTCCTCTCGTGTCAGCACCCGCTGGCGTCCTGGGACGAACTCTCCGCCGAAGCCTTCTCCGTCCTCTTGGGCTTCCTGGCGACTCCCGCGGCGAAGGACTTGTCGCGGTGCGAGGTTCTGGGCCGGGAGATCCCCTTCATCTTCCCGCATGAGGGGAAAGTGGTGCGGGGAAGCATCGACCTCCTGTGCCGTCAGGATGGGAAGCTGTGGGTCGTGGACTACAAGACCGACGCGCGACGCAAGAAGGCCTCTTCGGCCTCGCCCTACCGCCGCCAGGGCGCGGCCTACGTCGCGGCGGTCCGCAAGTCGCTGGGCGAGGAGGCGGGATTCAAGCTCATCCACCTCAGGGACGGCGTCGTCGAAGAGGTCTTGCCTTGAAGGCAGTGGACGCATCTTTGTTCAATAGCTGATGGCCGACGCCTTCTCCGCCGCGCTGAAGCGACTGCTGGCCGCGGAGAGTCTGACGCGGCCCGCGGCCCGCGCCGCGATGGGCGCGGTGCTCGACGGCGCGGCGACCGACGCCCAGGTCGGCGCGTTTCTGGCGGCCCTGCGCGTGCGCGGCGAGACGGTCTTGGAGATCGTGGGCTTCGCTGAGGCGATGCGCGCGCGCGCCAAGCGCGTCACGGTGCGCCGGCGGCCCCTGCTCGACACCTGCGGCACCGGCGGCGACGGCGCCGGCACCTTTAATATCTCGACGACGGTCGCCTTCATCGCGGCGGGCGCGGGGGCGGCGGTGGCCAAGCACGGCAACCGCGCGGTGTCCAGCCGTTCCGGCTCGGCCGACGTGCTCGAAGCCCTCGGCGTGCGCACGGACCTCACACCCGCGCAGGCGGCCGCCTGCGTCGAGAAGATCGGCATCGGCTTCCTGTTCGCGCCCACCCACCACGCGGGCGTTGCCCGTGTTGCCCCGATCCGCCGCCAGTTGGGCGCGCGCACGGTGTTCAACCTGCTCGGTCCGCTGTGCAACCCCGCGGGCGCGCCGTGCCAACTGATCGGCGTCTACTCGACGGCGCTGGTCAGGCCGATCGCGGAGGCCTTGAGGATGCTCGGCGCGCAGCGAGCGCTCGTGGTCTCGGCGCGCGACGGCCTCGACGAGCTGACGCTGTCCGGCGTCACGGTCGTGGCCACTCTTTCCGGCGGGCGCGTGCGCATCGAGGAGATCACACCCGAGGATGTCGGCCTCAAGCGTCGCCCGCTCTTGGCGCTCAAGGGCGGCGACGCCAAGCGAAACGCGGAGATCCTGCGCGCGGTGCTGGCCGGTACGCCGGGCCCCGCGCGCGAGGCGAGCCTCTTCAACGCGGCCGCGGCACTGCGCGCCGCGGGGCTCGCACGCGATTGGCGCGAGGGCCTCGCGCGCGCCGCCGACTCGATCGACTCAGGCCGCGCGCTCGCAGCACTCGATGCGCTCGCGCGCCGAACCGCCCGTGAGTGAGCTCGATGTCCTGGGCCGCATCGCCGCGAGGACGAAGGAGCGCGTCGCGCGCTGGAAGGCGGAGCGTCCGGAGACGGCGCTGGCTGATGAGCCGCTGTATGCACGCAAGCCGCGCTCGCTGGCGCGGGCGTTGTCCGTGCCCGGGCCGCGCTTCATCGCGGAGGTGAAGTTCGCCTCGCCGTCCGAGGGCTTCCTGAGGAAGCCCGGCTCCGCGTCGCCGAGGGAGGCCGCGCGCATCGCCGCGTCCTACGCCGACGCGGGCGCCGCCGCGGTCTCAATTTTGACCGAGTTCGAGCACTTCTCCGGCGCCCCGGCGTTCCTGACCGCCGCGCGCCGCGCGAGGCCGGACGCGCTCCTGCTGATGAAGGATTTCCTGATCGATCCCTACCAGTTGGATCTTGCGCGCGCCTGCGGGGCCGATGCAGTCCTGCTCATCGCGAGCCTGCTCGGCCCGCGCCTGCATGAGATGCTGTTCGCGGCACGCGCGCGCGGCTTGTCCGCGCTCGTCGAGGTCCACGACGAGGTGGAGGCCGAGGCGGCGCTCGCCGCGACGGCCGACGTGGTCGGCGTGAACAACCGAGACCTGCGCACGCTCAAGACCGACCCGGAGGTCGCGCGCCGCCTGGCATCCCTGGCTCGGCGCGCGTCCGCCGCCGTCGCCGAGAGCGGCCTCAAGACGCGCGCCGATGTCGACGCACTCGCAGCGCTCGGCTACAAGGGCTTCCTCGTCGGCACGGCGCTGATGAAGGAGAAGGATCCGGGCGGCGCGCTCGCAGCGCTCATCGCCGCGTGAGGATCAAGGTCTGCGGCGTCACGCGCGCCTCGGATGCGCGGCTGGCCGCGCGGCTGGGCGCCTGGGCCGTCGGCATGATCTTCGTGCCGGACACCCCTCGCTTTTTGACGCCCGCCCGCGCCCGGCGCGTGCGCGCCGCGATCCCAAAGGGCGTGCTCGCCGTCGGCGTGTTCCGTGACCCGGCGCGCGGGGAGCTTCTGCGCGCGATCAAGGAACTGCGCCTCGACGCGGTCCAGGTCTACGGCGCCGTGCCATCGGGCCTGAGCGTGCCCGCGATCCACGCGCTCACGCCGCGCTCCGGCCGAGCCGGGCCTCCGCGCCTGGGCCCGCGCGACTTCGTCCTCGTCGAGCCGGCGCGCGGCGATGCCGGCCGCCGCGCGGGCCGCGGCCCCTCGGAGCGCGCGCGCCGCCGTGCCTGGAAGACGGCCGCGTCGTGGCGGCGGCGCGGCCTGCGCGTGCTCCTCGCCGGCGGGCTGACTCCCGAGAACGCCGGAGAGGCCGCCGCCGGGCCTTGGGCGCTCGACGTGAGTTCCGGCGTCGAGTCGCGGCCGGGCGTCAAGGACGCCCGGAAGCTGCGCGCGTTCTTCGCATGGACAAGCCGCGGTCCCTCTGCTATCCTTCCACGGTCATGGCAAACCCCTTTTTCGGAGCGTCGCGCGCGCCCGGCTGGTTCGGGCCTTACGGCGGGCGCTTCGTGCCGGAGACGCTGATCGAGCCCCTGCGGGAGCTCGAAACAGCGTACGACGATGCCCGTCGCGATCCGTTTTTCCAGGCGCGGCTGGCGCGCGAGCTGGCGACGTACGTCGGGCGGCCCACGCCCCTGACATATGCGCCGCGTCTTTCGGCGCGAACCGGCCTGCGCGTCTGGCTGAAGCGCGAGGACCTTGCGCATACGGGCGCGCATAAGATCAACAACACGGTCGGCCAGGTCCTGCTCGCCCTGCGCATGGGCAAAAAGCGCGTGATCGCCGAAACGGGCGCGGGCCAGCATGGAGTGGCGGCCGCCGCCGCGGCGGCGCGCTTCGGCTTGCCGTGTTCGGTCTACATGGGGACCGACGACATGGCGCGCCAGGCGCCCAATGTCGCGCGCATGGAATTCCTCGGCGCGGAAGTGGTGCCCGTGACCTCGGGGGCGCGCACGCTCAAAGACGCGACGAGCGAAGCCCTGCGCGCATGGTCGGCGCGCAGCCGCGACACCTTCTACGTGTTGGGCTCAGCGCTCGGGCCGCATCCGTACCCGACGATGGTGCGCGACTTCCAGTCCGTCATCGGCCGCGAGGCGCGCGCGCAGATCTTAAAGGAAGCGGGACGACTGCCGAAGGAGATCGTCGCCTGCGTCGGCGGCGGCTCGAACGCGATCGGCATCTTCACGGCGTTCCTGAAGGACCGAGGCGTGCGCCTCGTCGGTGTCGAGGCGGGCGGCGCGGGCGTGCGCACCGGCAAGCATGCGGCGCGCTTCTCGGGCGGCAAGCCCGGCGTCCTGCACGGTGCCTACACCTACCTGCTCCAAGACGACGACGGCCAAGTCCTGCCCACGCACTCGATCTCGGCGGGGCTCGACTACCCCGCCGTCGGTCCGGAGCACGCGGAGCTGCGCCGCCGCGGTCGCGCGCGCTACGTCTCGGCCACCGACGACGAGGCCCTGCGCGCCGCGCGCGAGCTCGGGCGCTTGGAGGGCATCCTGCCCGCGCTGGAGAGTTCGCACGCCGTCGCCTACGTGCTGCGCGAGAAGCGGAAGATCCAGAAAGGCTCCATCGTGATCGTGAATCTCTCCGGCCGCGGGGATAAGGACCTCGCGACGCTGATGAGATGAGCGTGTCACTCGCCGCCGTCCTGCGCGCGCGACGCGCCGCCGGGCGCGCGGGCTTCGTGCCGTTTATCGTTGCGGGCGACCCGTCGACCGCGGCGACGGTGAAGGCCGCGAAGGCGCTCGCCGCGGCGGGCGCGGACATCCTGGAGGTCGGCGTGCCGTTCTCTGACCCCGTCGCCGACGGGCCCGTGATTCAGGCCGCCGGCCGGCGCGCGCTGGCCCAGGGCATGAGCCTGACGCGCGCCGCGCGCCTCGTCGCGACGCTGCGCCGCGCCGGCGTGAAGACGCCCGCGATCCTATTCACCTATCTCAACCCGGTCCTGCGCCTGGGCCCCGCTGCGTTTGCGAAGCTGTGCGAGCGCGAAGGCGTGGCCGCCGCGCTCATCGTCGACCTGCCCGCCGAGGACTCGCGCCCGACGGCGCAGGCGCTGGCGGCGCGCGGCGTGGAGCTGATCCTCCTGGCCTCGCCGACGACGACCGACGCGCGCTTGCGCGCCATCGGGAAAGCGTCGGGCTCCCTCGTCTATTACGTGAGCCGTGAGGGCGTGACCGGCGCGCGCGCGGGGCTGGCCCCGGGGCTGGCCGCGCGGCTGTCGCGCGTGCGCGGGCTGACCGGCAAACCCCTGCTTGTGGGCTTCGGCGTCGCCGAGCCCGCGCAGGCGAAGGCGCTCGCGCCGCACGCGGACGGCGTCGTCGTGGGCTCCGCGCTCGTCGCGGCCGCCGTGAAAGCGGGCGCCTCGCGCGGCCCTGCCGCCGTGGGCCGGTTGGCGCGGCGTCTTGTCAAAGCCCTGGAGGTTTCATGCTGATCTTATTGTCGCTGCGCCACACGAAGAAGCAGCTTGCCGACGTGCTCGCGCGCGTGCGCAAGCTCCATCTGAAGCCGCATGTGATTCCGGGCAAGAACTCGGTCGCCGTCGGCATTACCGGCAACGCGGGCGCGCTCGACCCGGGCCTGTTCACGGCCCTGCCCGGCGTGCGGGAGGCAATGCGCGTCACGCGCCCCTACAAGCTTGCGGGCCGCGACTTTAAGCACGGCGATACCGTCGTTCCCGTCGGCCCCTTTGCCGTCGGCGGCCCCGGCCTGGTCGTCATCGCGGGCCCGTGCGCCGTCGAAAGCGAGGCCCAGCTCATCCGCATCGCGCGCGCCGTCAAGAAGGCGGGGGCCCAACTCCTGCGCGGCGGCGCCTATAAGCCGCGCACCTCGCCGTACGCGTTCCAGGGCCTG
>CAYHNV010000068.1:0-4600 GCA_964358065.1 uncultured Elusimicrobia bacterium
GATCCAATGGATACTCGAAGCGGTTGCAGGTTCCGACGGGCTGGGCTTATTTTTGCGGCGGTCATCGCGATGTCAGCCTTTATCTTCAAGACGCCAGCGCTCGCGGCCGAGCCGATGAAAGCCGCCGAAGCCGTGGGAGCGAGCACGTGCCTCGGCTGCCACGCGACGCACGAGTCGTTCAAGAAGAACCTCCACGCGAAAGCCATGGTCAACGCCAAGGGCATCGAGTTCGAAAAGAGCTGCGAGACCTGCCACGGCAACGGCTCCCTGCACGCCGCCGCCGGCGGCGACAAGAACGACGCCGGGTTCGCGACCATCAAGAATCCCGAGAAACTCAAGAGCGCGGAAGCCTCCGCCACCTGCCTCCAGTGCCATGAAGGCGGCAAGCGGATGCACTGGCAGGGCTCCACGCACGACATGAAGAACGTCTCCTGCGTGAACTGCCACGGCATGCACGCCGACAAGATCAACCATGGCAAAGCCCCGCTCCTCAAGACGGCCACTCCGGCGGCGTCGTGCTACCAGTGCCACGCCGAGAAGAAGTCCCAGATCCGCAAGTCCGGCCACATGCCCCTCGTTGAAGGGAAGATGGGCTGCACGGGCTGCCACAATCCCCACGGCTCCCCCGTTGACAAGCTCCTGGCCAAGAACACCATCCCCGAGACCTGCTACCAGTGCCACCAGGACAAGCGCGGACCGTTCATGTGGGACCATGCCCCGGCGCGCGAGAACTGCGCGACATGCCACGATCCGCACGGCTCGCACAACGACAAGATGCTCGTGACTCGCTCCCCCATGCTGTGCCAGCGCTGCCACGTCGGCGGCCGCCACCCGGCCACGGCCTACGGGAATTCGGCTGGCGACCTCGTCTCGAACCGCCTCGCTTATAAAGGCTGCGTGAACTGCCACTTCGCCATCCACGGGTCGAACCACCCGTCGGGCAAGTGGCTCAACCGTTAATCCAGGAGAGAGATATGAAAAAGCATCTGACACTATTCCTCGCTTCAGCTCTGTCGCTTTCCGGATTCCCGGCCTGGGCCGAGGTCAGCCATGAGATTGACATGCGGGTCCAGAACCGAAGCCAGAAGACCTTTCTGGGCGCGAAAAGCGCGAGCCCGGAAGAATACGGGGAAATCCCGAACGGGTTCGTTCTCGGGCGCTACCGCGTGGAGTTCGACAAGGAGAGCTACCAGTTCGACTTCGAAGCCACGAACGTCGGCCTCAACAACCAGACCCTCAAGGCGGAAGGCGGCCAACCCGGCAAGATGATGTGGAGGGTCGGCTACGACACGATGCCGCACCTCTTCTCCAACGAGGCGCGCTCACCCTACACCTACGTCGGCGGCGAGGGCGCGATGCGGCTCCAAGGAGCTTGGCGCAGCGTCGGCATGACCAACAACAACAACAGCTTCAACGCCAGCGTTTCCACGGCGCTGGCCAATGCGCCGTACGCCTCGCTCGGCTTCGATGTCGAGACCGCGAACCTCGACCTGAAATTCCATCCGGCCCACGACTTCACGCTGGAGATCGGATCGAAGCGGATGACGACCCACGGAACGAAGGCACAGCCGGCTTCCTTCGGCTTCTCCAACGCCATCGAGCTCGCCGCCCCCATCGACTGGGAAGCCAACGAGGCCTACCTGGACATGCAACTGGCCAAGAAGGAGTACCAGGTGGCGTTCAGCTACAGGCTCTCGGACTTCAACAACAAGATACCGAACCTGTTCTGGGACAACCCCAAGCGCATCACCGAGAACTACACCGCCTCCAACCAGTACTCCGCCGGTGACAGCTCCATCAACGGCCAGATGTCCAACGCCCCGGACAACCGGGCCCATGCCTTCAAGCTCGAGGGCGGCGCCGCGCTGCCGATGGACAGCCGCTTCAGCTTCGAGGGCGGCTACCAGCGCTGGACGGCGAACAACAACATGCTGTCCTACACCAGCAACGGCGGGATGAAGCCGACCAACGCCGTCGCCCTCGCGGCCGGGCTGACCTTCGATGCCACCGACCCCGCAAACCTCCCGTCGTCTACGGTGGACGGCCGCATCGACGTCTACACATACATGTTCAAGCTGACCTCACGCCCGCTGTCCTGGCTGAAAGGTTCGCTCGCGCACGACGCATACATCATGGAGAACAAGTCCTCCCAGTACACCCTGCCGGGCTGGGCCGTGTTCGACCAGGTCTGGCATTCCGAAACGAAGACCACCCCCCGTGAGCAGTTCCGCGAGGACAAGACCGCCGTCAAGCTCGACTACGAGATCACCTCGTGGCTCTCCGGAGACCTCGGCCTGTCTCACAAGTACGAGAAGAAGACCCGCGAAATTCCGAAGGGAAAGACGGACGAGGCCACGGTGGGCTTCCTGGTCCGCCCGAGCAAGGACCTGTTCGTAAACCTGTCCTACCTGCTGAGCGCGCGCCGCGGCAACGGGATGGACCTGGAGCACTACCCGAGGACCTTCTCGGCCGCGACCGGCCGGACGTATTTCACCGAGCATCCGGGTCTGCGCCGCATCGACGTGGCGGACCGCAACCGCAACTCGGCCCGCGCGCAAGTGCAGTGGACGCCCGGCGAGGCCAGCGTGGGCCTCAGCGCCCGCCTCACCGAGGACAGATACCGCATCGGCAAGGGCGACTCGGACGGCGCGGACCCGTTCGTCTACGGCGACCTGTACGGGCTCACCTCGGACCTCAACACGTCCGTCGGCCTGGACTTCTCGTTGCCGGTCATCGGCAGCGTCGTGATCGACGGCTATTACACCTTCGACACCGGACGCCGCTACCTGAGATCGAGCCAGACGGCCTGCGCCGGTCAGACATCGAGCAACAACGGATACGCATTGCCCGGAGAGCCTGTTTCAGCGACCACCTCCTGCTCCGCGACATCGGCCACCATCATGACGGGCGACCCGCGCAGCAAGTGGGAGACCCGCATGACGGACAAGTCTCACATCGCGGGCCTCGCGTTGGCCTTCTCACCCATGGCCAAACTGAAGGCGATGCTCGGCTACGACATCATCGAGACGAGCCAAAACTACGACATGATGTATGCCGGGAGCTTCGCGAGCACGGCGACCGACCCGTACAATTCCTTCCCGACGAGCAAGCGCATGACGCAGACGGTGCGCACCCGCGGGGAGTACAAGCTGACGGAGAACCTGACGGTCGCGGCGAACTACATGTTCGAGAAGTTCGACGCGACGGACTTCGGATTCGGGAACGTGCCCTTGCGCGACGTGAGCAATGCGTCGATCTTCCTGGGCGTCAATCCCATCCGGAACTACTACGCACACACCATCGGAACCGGTGTGAACTACAAGTTCTAAACGCGGGGGAAGCAGAGCCGCCGCCCAGGACAAGAAGGTCGGGCAGGCCACCTACGCTGGCTGCCACAGCGAGGTCGCCGAGAAATTCGCGAAGACCTTCCATGGACGCAAGTCTCTCGCCGCCGCCAAGCTCGCCGACTCATGCGAAGCCTGCGCTACGGCTACTCCATGGAGCGCAACTCCAAATCCCAGATGATGTACTGCAGCAACCTGGCCCACATCTACCCCGTCGACGCGAAAGCGCTCGGCGTCAAGGACGGGGATCTCGTCAAGGCGGTGTCCTCGTCCAATCCCAAGGGCGAGTGGCAGGTCTCGGATAAATGGGCCAAGCCGATGGTCGGCTCCGTCCTGATCGATCCGGGCCTGCGCCCCGGGGTCACGGCGTTCAGCCTCGGTATGGGCCATTGGGCGAGCGGCGCGGCCGACGTCGAGGTGAACGGCCGGACGATCAAGGGCGACGCGCGGCGCGCCAAGGGCGTGCATGCCAACGCCGCGATGCAGATAGATCCGCATCTGAAGAACGTTTGTCTCTCGGAATTAAGCAGGCGATAGACTCATTAGCGGATAATCCGCGTCCGGAAGGAAAGAAAATTAAATCTTTACGACCGCCATTGGCGATTTATTCATTGATCGCCACACATCGCTTGCGCGTCGGCGATTATCGGATACTTTACGACATTGATGACACCGCAAAGAGAGTAGTGCTTCTGGCAGTGCGTCGCCGGTCTGAGAAAACTTATCGATAATACTTGTTTCCAGCGCCAGGTCCAGACGATCACGAAGGCTTGACTTATATCAAGCCATCGGCTGCGTTCCATCATCGTCGGCCTGCTCACTGGGAACCTGGCGTGGGCATTGGGCTTGGGATTGTCGAGGAGGGAGGGATATGGGCGAAGTGTTGGCAGTCTGCGTCAGCGTGAAGGGGACCTCACGAAGATCACCAACCCCCGGGGGTTTTCACCGGGGGGCTTTTTATTGAGGGAACTTTTTGCGCCCCCATGCCGTATCAATAGGGTAGGACTTTGGACCCTGGACGACAATGGAGGCCATGATGCATAATGACGATGCCATGAAGAAGCGCAACGACCGCCCGGCGACGAAAGAAGATCTCAATCAATTCCCGACGAAGGAAGATGCGAAGCTGTTCGCGACCAAAGACGACCTGAAGCTGTTCGCGACCAAAGACGACCTGAAGCTGTTCGCGACCAAAGACGATCTGAAGCTGTTCGCGACCAAAGACGATCTGAAGCTGTTCGCGACCAAAGACGATC
>CAYHNV010000068.1:4700-11930 GCA_964358065.1 uncultured Elusimicrobia bacterium
CTGAAGCTGTTCGCGACCAAAGACGATCTGAAGCTGTTCGCGACCAAAGACGATCTGAAGCTGTTCGCGACCAAAGACGACCTGGCAGGATTCGCCACGGAGACGCACACGCGCTTGGACAGTCTGGAAGCCGCAGCTCGACGCCAGGCCTTGGCAATCGTCAAGAACCAGGCGTCCATCGACAACTTGGATGGAAAGATCACATCAATGTTCCATACAATGGAGTCTCGCAATGCGGCGCGGATGGATGATTTTATGGCGAATACGCTCAGGGTCCACCACGACAACATCCTGCTGGTCCACCGAATGGATACCGTCGAGGGCCGCGTCTTGGCGCTCGAGCGCCGCACGCCCTGAGCGCGCTTAGAAGCGGAAGGCGAGGGTGATGCGGTTGGTGCTGCCCAGGTCGCCCATCGGCAGCCAGGCGTAGTCCGCGCGCAGGGCGGAAAAGTCGAAGCCCAGGCCCGCCGATATCCCCGCCAGGACGTCCAGGCCCCGAGCGCGGTTCTGGTCGTAGCCCGCGCGCAGGGCGGTCGACCAAGGCTTGGCCGAGCCCAGCGCCGCGGCGGGCAGACGCGCCTCCAGGCCGACTTGAGCGTAGGGATCCTGATCGACGGCAAAGACCATATCGACGGCCGCGTCGAAGACCGGCGTGACATGCCAGAGCCCGCCCGCGCGAGAGCGCAGGGGCAAAGGGTCCGAGGCCCCGCCCAGTTTGAGCGGCGGCCCGATGTTGGAAACCGAAACCCCGACGTCGAGGGGTCCCTCGCCCATGTCGGCCGCGTGCAGGGCGAGCAAGCCGAAGTCCGCGGCCGCGGTCATGCCGCTGCGCTCGGCAAGAGAAGAACGGATCAGCTTCAGCCCGGCGCCCAGCATGACGCCCCCCAGGCGGTGAGCGTAGACGGCGCCCGCCGCGAGGTCCAACGGCGTGAAGCGGCCCGACTCGTCTCCGCCGGCATCATAGCCGATCTGCGCGGCTTGCGAGACATGGAGAAAGCCCGCTCCCATCGTCCCGTTGCGGCCCAGCGGCCGCGCATACGCCGAGAATCCTTGATAGGAGGTCTCAAGAAGCGCGGCGTAGCCCAGCGAGATCTCGGAGGGCGACTCCGGCTGGAAGCGGCCCAAAGCCGCGGGATTCTGGAAGAGCGCCTCCGAGCCCTGAGCCGAGGCGGCCTGGGCCCCGCCCATCGCGGCCGCGCGGGCGCCGATCGGGGCGTTCAGGAATCCGGCGGAGGTGGTCCCGGAGGCTTTCGAGGAAAATGATCCCTCCGGCAGAAGCCCCGCGCGGGCCGACGGCGTCACCAGGACAAACGCCAGCAGTAGCGGCTTCAGACGGGCCAGACGGGCCCCCGCCGCGCGGGCTTCTCAGAGCCGGGCGCTTCGGCGGCCTCGATCTTTGCGGCCGCGGGCTCAGGGGTCGTGAGGAAATCGCCGGGCTCGAAACTAATTGTCGCGTCCAGCGCGGGGACATCTGCCTTCACGGCCAGGGCGCCAGGTGCGGGCCCCAATTCCAGCTTCATCTCCGCCGGCGCGTCCAGCGCGGGGGCTGGCTCGACATCCTTCCTAGCGACAGGCGCGACTGAGTTAAGGGCCTCGACGGCGTGAGCCAACTCGCCCAACCGTTCGATGAGAGCCACGTCCCGGCTGGTCACCGACTCCACGCGTTTGGCGAGTTCGGCCACCTGAACGTGCAACCCTTCCAGCTGGGTCTTGATGTTCTCAAGATAGACCACGGCGGGACTGCTGTCAGCGGACGCAACCTTCGGGACCGCAGCCGGTTCGTCGTGGGTGGGGATATAGACGGGACGGACCGGGAAGGATTCGGCCTCGTGCTCCAGCACGGCATGCGTGGCGTCGGCCGCGTCCGCCGCGGCACGGTACTGGCTGAGGAGGAAGAAGAAGAGGACCCCGCTCACGAGAAGTCCCGTCGAAGAGATGTAGAACCACCCGTCCGCCCAGAGTCCGTTCATGCGACTATGTTATCCGTGCGGAAGAGAGGTGTCAAGACCGGAATATGTTCGTATAATCACACATCGATGACCAAACCGAAGGACAGTCCGCCGTACCGCCTCGCCTTCTGCCCGCATGCGCGGGCCGAGCGCGTCGCCGGCGCCCCCGCCGAACTCCAGACGCACCTCTCTCCTGCTGAGTTGGTGGAACTGGAGACCGCGGGCCCCCGACGCCGCCTCGACCGCTTGGCCGGGCGCCTGGCCGCCAAACGCGCGCTGGCCGCGCACTTCTCCGCCGAAGATGGCTGGCAGGCCGATCCGCGCGAACTCGAGATATTCAATGACGAATCGGGCCGTCCGACGCTGAGACTGCCGGCGGGTGCGGCCGTCTCGGCGCCCTCGTTCTCCCTCTCACACTGTGCCGAAGGGGGGGCCGCGGCCGTCGGCGCGCCGGGCCGGCTCGTCGGCGTGGACCTCGAGACCGTGGTCGCGCGGCCGGCCGAGGTCCTCGCCTTCGTCTGCGCCCCCGGGGAAGACCGCGACCGAGACCCCGAGGCTCAGGCCCGGCTCTGGACGGGCAAGGAGGCCGCGCTGAAACTCCTCGGCCTGGGCCTGGAGGCCGATGCGCGCGCTGTCATCGACAAAGATGGAGAGGTGGCCTTCACCGGCAGCCCCGCCGAGGTCTGGAACGCCCTGGACCGCCCCCGTGTGCGCGTGGCCTACAAACGGGTCGCGGGAGCCATGCTCGCCGTCGCTTTCACCGGAGACTGACAATGGGAACAGACAGGACCAAGAACGCCAAATCGACCCGCCTTCCCGCGCCGAGCGTCAATAGGATGCGCGCGGCCGTCGCGGATGCGATGGCCGGCGGCGGGAGCGCGCGCGTCTCGGCGCAGAAGTCTCGAGGAAAGTTCACCGCCCGCGAACGCATCCACTATCTGCTTGACGAGGGCAGCTTCCAGGAACTGGACCTGCTGGTCTCCACGCGCGCCGCCGAATTCGGGCTCAAGGACAAGGAGATCCCCGGCGACGGCGTGATCACGGGCTTCGGTCAGGTCAATGGAAGGGAAGTCTGCGTGTACGCCCAGGATTTCACCGTGCTGGGAGGTTCGCTTGGCATGGCCCACGCGCAGAAGATCTGCAAGGTCATGGACCTGGCCTACGACAACCGCGTGCCCGTGATCGGGCTCCTCGATTCCGGCGGCGCCCGGATACAGGAAGGCGTGGACAGCCTGGACGGCTACGCGGAGATATTCTACCGGAACGTGAAGTGCTCCGGGGTCATCCCGCAGATCTCGGTCATCCTCGGCCCCTGCGCGGGCGGAGCGGTCTACTCGCCGGCGCTCACAGACTTCGTCTTCATGGTCGAGGGCATCAGCCAGATGTTCGTGACCGGCCCGGACGTTGTCAAGTCCGCGACCGGCGAGGAGGTCACCCTGGAGGCCCTGGGCGGCAGCGAGGCCCACGCGACCAAGTCCGGCGTCTGCCACTTCGTGGCCAAGTCGGAGCCCGACTGCTTCCGACAGGTGCGCGAGCTCCTGGGCTATCTGCCGCAGAACCGCGGCGAAAAGCCGCCCCGCGTGGCCAACCCCGACCCCGTGCGCCGCTGCGTACCCCTGCTCGACAAGCTGTGCGACCTTGACCCCCGGCGGCCTTATCGCATGCACCACATTGTTTGGTGGATCGCCGACGAACACAAGTTCTTCGAAGTCCAGGCCGCCTACGCGCGCAATATCATCACCGGCTTCTGCCGCATGGGAGGTTCGGTGATGGGCGTCGTCGCCAACAACCCCGCCCACCTGGCGGGCGCGCTCGACATCAATGCCTCGGACAAAGCCGCGCGCTTCATCCGGATGCTCAACGCTTTTAATATACCGGTGCTCACCTTGGTCGACGTGCCGGGATATTGGCCCGGCGTCCAGCAGGAGCACGGCGGGATTATTCGCCACGGCGCAAAGATATTGCATGCCTACGCGGAAGCCACCGTTCCCAAGATCACCGTGATCCTGAGAAAGGCGTACGGCGGCGCCTACATCGCGATGAGCTCAAAGCACATGCGGGGGGACTTCAACTACGCCCTGCCCTGTGCGGAGATCGCCGTCATGGGACCGACGGGGGCGACCGAGATTCTATACTCGCGCGAACTCGCGGCCTGCAAGACGGAGGAGGAGAAGGCGGCCCTGCGGACCAAGCTCTCCGCCGAATACGCCGCCAAGTTCGCCTCGCCCTATCAGACCGCGTCCACAGGCTCCATCGACGAGATCATCGAGCCGTCCCAGATGCGCTGGAAAATCACGCGCGCCCTGCGCTTCCTCAAGGACAAGCGCGTGCCGGGCGCGCACGAGAATCGGGGAAACATCCCGCTTTGATTTTTATAGACTCCACACTCTCATGATCAAGGCCCAGATCCTCGTCGTCGAGGACCAGACGGTCACGGCTCAGCTCATCATCGAAGTCCTCCAAGCCGGGGGCTTCGACGCCCAGAGCGTCGGCACGCTGGCCAAGGCGCGCGCGCGCTTGGGGAAAAACCCGCCCGAGCTGCTGATCCTCGACCGCAACCTGCCGGATGGCGACGGCATCGACCTCCTGGCCGAGATCCGCGCCGATGAGAAGCTGACGACGCTGCCGGTCATCATCCTCACCGCTGAAAAGGACGTCGCCGACAAGATCGCGGGCCTTCACATCGGCGCAGACGATTACATGGCCAAACCCTTCAACACCGAGGAGCTGGTCGCTCGCGTCGAGGCCCTCCTGCGCCGCTCGGGAATGGGAGGAGATCCCGTGACCCTCGAATCCTCGGGCATCAAGCTTGACCGCGAGGCGCGCAAGAGCTGGGTCGAAGGCTTGGAGATCCCGCTCTCCGCCAAGGAGTTCGACCTGCTGTGGTTTTTGGTCTACCGCAAGAACCGCGTACTGACGCGCGACTTCCTCCTCCAGCACGTCTGGGGCTACGACGCCGGAGTGGACCTGACGACGAAGGTCATCGACGTGACCCTCTCGCATCTCAAGCAGAAGCTGGGCGCCCCGTCCGAGAAGATCGTCGCCGTGCGCGGCTTCGGCTACCGCTTCGACGCCTAACGTTCCGGAATCGCGACCACGAACTTAAGCGCATCACCCATCCTGAGTCCGTGCCTCTTCGCCGCGCCCGCGGGAAGCTCTAGAACGTACTGCCCCTTGCCGCCGGCACGCGCAACCCGGTCTTCCGGCGTGTCGACCGTCGAGGCCTTCAGGCGCGGGGCGACCACGGTGATCCTCTTGTCTGAGCCGATCCAGACGAGGTCGAGCGAGACCAGGGTGTTCTTCATCCAGAACCCCAGGTCCATCTCCCGTGGAAAGACGAAGAGCATGCCGTAGTCCTTCGGCAGCTTCGCGCGGCACATGAGTCCCATCTCCCGCGTCGCGGGCGTGTCCACCACATCGACCTGGATGGTCTTGCCGTCGGGAAAGGTCAAGGAGGTCTTCTGGGCGACGACCTGGGGCGCGCAGACAGGAGCCGCCGAGACCGCGAGAACGAGCGACAAAGCGACAGGAAGGGGGATCATCTTCTCTTCTCCGGGAGCGGCCTGGATTTGACGTAGCGGGATATCTTGCGGGCCTCGTCGGCCCAGCCGCGCGTGCCCCAGGACCCGAGAGACCCCCAGACTAGCCGGGCCATGTCATGAAAGAAAACGGCATTCGCTGGTCCGTCGCCGTAGACCTCGTCGATGGCCACGCGCATGCGGCGGCCGAACTCCGCGGGGCCGGCGGGATCTTTCTGATGGAGGCCCCAGTCGAAGATGTTCCCGACAATAACCTGGACGTCGCCGCGCCGCACGTGGCCGTGCCAGTCCTTCATCATCGCCCCGTACTGCTCCTTGTCGGCCTCGTAGAACATCAAGGCGTCGTAGTCCACGCCGGCGTCGTTCATCATGACCGGGTCCTGGCCGTGATGCCAGCCCTTGTCCCAGGTCAGGGAGAACGCCCAGAGCGGCTTGTCCGAGCCAAGACGCGACTTCAGTTCCTTGACGATGAGCGCCACGCGATGGGCGCGCCACCACTGCCACGCCTCGACGAAGGGCATGTCCCGGCGCATGATCTTCTTGCGGGCCAGCCAAGTCATCCTCTCCTCACGCGAGAGGCGCGGCCACTCCGGGGGGACCTTCACGCCCGGCATCTCGGCGACGAAGTCGTCGACAAGTTCATATCCTCCGAGAGCGTTGCGGATGTAATCGACCCCGACGAAATCGACCGCGGGGTTCCTCGCGAACGGCTTCAAGAACTCGATGACGTCGTCCAGGCGTTTCCGGTCGCGAATGGAGATCGCCCGCGTCGGCACCGTGCGACCATCCTTGATCTCCAGGGCGTATTCGTAGCCCGGAATCTTGACCTTGTCGGACATGGTCAATGAATACATCGCGTACACGCCGAACTTTAGACCTCGCCGATGGCACTCCGTGGCCACCTGAGGAAGCATTTGGAGGTTTGTGTCCACCCAGACCTGTCCCGGCGCGAGCCCCGGGCTCTGGCCGCCCAGCATCCAGAAGGCGTCCGCCCCGATCTCCTGGGCCCAGTCGAGCAGACCGCGCCAGTCCGTCATGGTCCCGTCCGGAGACTTGACCCGCATCGTCGCCAGGGGCATTACGCTCTCGAGCGAGGCGACGACGAACCCGCCCTCGGGCAGCGGGCTCGGGGCGCGTCGACCGACGCGGAAGGCGGTCGAGCGCAGACGAGGACCCAGGTCATCGCGGGCAAGGAGGACGGGCCGGTACTCCCCGACCGGCGCGTTCCAAGGCACGGCCCAGTTCCCGGTCCAGACCCCGGGGGACTGTCGCCTCAGGACGGTCTCGCGGACGCCGGCGATGGTCGTGACGGTCTCGGTGCCGCGCACCACCGCCACGCGCGGGGCGGAGGCTTCGAACCCGCGCTCCAGCTCCGGATCGGAGAAAGTCAGCCTCAAGGGCACCAGGTCGTAATGGAGGACTTCGGGCGCGCCCGACTGAAGACGCACGATGCGACTTTTCACGAACCAGCCGCGGCCCAGGAAGACGGCCGCGTAGAGCGCGGCGACCGCGAGAAGGAGCAGGACGCCGCGGCGGGAGCGTTTCATCGTGGGACATTATAATTGATATACTGCGGCTCTCAAACCCAGGGAAGCGGAGGGCGTCGACACATGGTGACCGGACTCGTGCTGGTGCGGCTGATGGCGGGCAAAGAAAAGGCGGCGCTCACGCGCATCAAAGAGGTCAAGGGCGTTTCGCATGTGACCGCCGTGTTCGGACGCTGGGACCTGGTGCTGGACATC
>CAYHNV010000069.1:0-11908 GCA_964358065.1 uncultured Elusimicrobia bacterium
CGCGCGAGCGCGCCTACAACGCCGTCACTCGACTCCAGGGGTGCGGCTTGCAGTACCGTCGCGACATCGCCGCCAAGGCGCTCGGGAGGACCGTGATATGAAGAAATCTGGAAAGCCTTTGGTCGGAATCATCATGGGGTCCAAGTCGGATTGGGAGACCATGAAGGCCGCCGTCGAGGTCCTCAAGTCCTACGGCATCCCTTATGAAGCCGCGGTCGTCTCCGCCCACCGCACGCCCGACAGGCTGATGCGCTACGCGGGCTCGGCCGAGGCGCGGGGCCTGAAGGTCCTCATCGCTGGAGCGGGCGGGGCGGCGCATCTGCCCGGCATGGCGGCGTCCAAGACGACCCTGCCCGTCCTCGGCGTGCCCATCGCCTCCAAGTCCTTGAAGGGCCTCGACTCGCTCCTCTCCATCGCGCAGATGCCGCGCGGCATCGCGGTGGGGACTCTGGCCATCGGCGAAGCGGGGGCGGCCAACGCCGGCCATCTCGCCGCACAGATCCTGGCCCTCGCCGACCCGGCGCTGGCGCGGCGCGTAAGGACCTTCCGCGCCATCCAGACGTCAAAGGTCCTCAAGGACCGCGTCTGAGGCAAGCGGGAGAAGGCCGCACCCTCGGCATCCTCGGCGGCGGGCAGCTCGGGCGCTTCCTGGCGCTCGCAGCCCGCGACCTGGGCTGGCGCACGGCCGCGCTGGACCCCGACGCCTCCTCGCCCGCGCTCCAGGTCGTCGACACGCCGATCATCGGCGCCGTCGACGACATCTCCGCCGCGCGCCGACTGGCCGAGTCGAGCGACGTCGTGACCTTGGAGTGGGAGCTCATCCCGGCGCCGGTCCTTGAGGCCGTCGCCGCAATCAAACCCCTTTACCCGGAACCCTCCGTCCTCGCCGTCATACAAGACCGACTGACTCAGAAAGGATTCTTGGGGAAACACGGCTTCCCGCAGACGGAATACGGCGAGATCAACGACGTCAAAGACATCCCCTCTCGGCCGGTCATCGTCAAACAACGACGACATGGCTATGACGGCAAAGGCCAGGCCCGGCTCGACTCGCCCGCGGACACGTCCAAAGCTGCCGCAATCCTCGCTCAGCCGTGCATCTGGGAAGCAGTCGTTGCGTTCCAAAAAGAACTGTCGGTGATACTCGCGCGGGCCCGCGACGGCCGGACCGCCGTCTATCCCGTCGCTGAGAATGCCCATCGCGGCGGGATACTCCACGCCACCCGCGCCCCCGCGCGGATCCCGTCCCCGACGGCGCGCCGTGCAACCGTCCTGGCCCTGGATGTCGCCCGGGCCCTGGGCCATGTCGGCGTGATGGCCGTGGAGCTCTTCCTGCTCGCCGATGGGACCCTGCTGATCAACGAAGTCGCCCCGCGCGTGCACAATTCCGGACACTACACCTTGGGCGCCTGCGCGACCTCCCAGTTCGAGCAGCATGTCCGCGCGGTCTGCGGCCTGCCCTTAGGCGAGAGCTCGGCGCAGTCGGCGGTCATGGTGAACCTCCTGGGCGATCTCTGGAAGAACGGCGAGCCGGATTGGAGGCCGCTCAAGGCCATCCGTGGGCTTAAGCTCCACCTCTACGGCAAGTCCGAGGCGCGCGCCGGCCGCAAGATGGGCCACTACACCGTCGTGGGCTCCGGCGCCGCGCGGGAGTGGCTGCGAAGCGACGAGCGCCTCTCCTGCCTGCGCGGATGAGCGGGAGACGTCAGCGCCGAGGGGGTAAATCGACCGTCGGGCGGAGCGCCCCGGTCAGGACCGGAATGGTCATCTTCAGGAACAGCGTGTAAAGCAGCAGTCCGAAGGACCAGATGCCCAGGCAGACCAGCCACTCGTTGGCGGTCGGAAAATATTCCACGATCTCTCCCAGCGGCGTCGGGATGAAGGCGGGTATCACCAGGCCCATGCCCTTCTCGATCCAGATGCCCACGATGGCCAGAGCGCAGGCCACGCTCAGGGGCATGAGCTTGCGCGAGACCGGCAGCAACAGGAGCGCCAAGGCCGCGGCGTTGAGCGCCATGGCGGCCCAGATCCAAGGCACCAGGCCGTAGTGGCCGTGGAGACCGAAGAAAAGATACCTCGCGGATGCCACATGCGCCGAATCCGTGTAGAACTCCTTGAAGAGCTCGCAGAACAGCAGGAACACGTTGATGACCATGGAGACTTGGACGATGCTCCTCAGCATCATGATGGCCTTGTCCGAGATGCTGTAAGAGGTCGCGCGCCGAACGATCTGGAGCGTCAGGATCAGGAAGCCGGGCCCCGCCGTAAAGGCCGAGGCGAGAAAGCGCGGCGCCACGATGGCTGAGTTCCAGAAAGGCCTCCCGCCCAGCCCCACGTAGAGGAACGCGGTGACGGTGTGGATGCTGATCGCCCAGAAGATGGAGAGGAATACGACGGGCAGGTACAGGAGCGGCTGCGGCTTGCGGCCCTGGTAGACCATGTAGACCAGGTAGCCGCAGATGTGGGCGTTGATGGCCAGGTAGCCGTTGAGGACGATCACGTCCCAGCTGAGCATGGAGATGGGCCAGTTGAACTTCCCCACGAACGGGACCATGTGCCAGAAGCGGTCCGGGCGGCCGAGGTCGACGGTGACGAAGAGCAGGCACATCACGATCACGGCGACGGCCAGAAGCTCCCCCAGGATGACGACGTCGTGCAGGGTCTCATCGCCATAGACGTAGACCGGGATCACGAGCATCACGGCGGCGGCCGCCATGCCCACCAGGAAGGTGAAGTTGGCGATGTAGAGGCCCCAGGAGACCGCGTCGCTCATCCCCGTGGTCGCCAGCCCCACGACAAGCTGCTTACAGTAGGCGTTGAGCCCCAGAAGCGAGCCCGCGGTCAAGACCGTCATCCAGAGGAAGTAGCGCCAGTCCCCTTCGAGCGTGTGGAGAGCGCAGCGGCGGACGAACACGAGATAGTCCGAGAGGATCTTGATCATGGGCTCGAAGTTGCTCATAGGTCGAAGTAGTAGTAGAAGCGAGGCAGGGTCCCGACCTCTTCCTTGAGGACGTAGACCCTCTTGGTCTTGAGGATGTTGGAGATCTCGCTCTCCGGGTCCAGCATGTTGCCGAACTTGCGCGAACCCGTCGGGCAGACTTCCACGCAGGCCGGGTAGCGCCCGTCGCGGGTGCGATGCAGGCAGAAGTGGCACTTCTCGACGACGCCCTTCGGACGAGGCCGGTTGGAGAGGTAGCCCATGTCCAAGTTGAGGTCCTCCTTGGGGAGGTTTGGCGGCGTGAAATTGAAGCGGCGCGCGTCGTAGGGACAGGCGGCCATGCAGTAGCGGCAGCCGATGCACCAGTTGTAGTCGACCACGACGACGCCGTCGGGCTCCTGCCACGTCGCCTTGACGGGGCAGGCCTTCACGCAGGGGGCCTTGCGGCACTGGTGGCACTGGACGGGCATGTAGTAGAAGCCGTCCTTGGGGACCTCGCCTTCGAACCGCTGGCTCGAGCTCTCGACGTCGATGGAGCCTTTGCGCATCTGCAGCACGCGGATGTACTGTATCTGGGGATTGCGCGACTGGTTGTTCTCCTTGACGCAGGCGTAGACGCACTTGCGGCAGCCCACGCAGCGACCGATGTTGAGGGCGTAGCCGAACTCGACGCCGGGCAGCGGCTGAAGATCGCTCAGGTTGGGGCGCACTCCGTACTTGGCCTGCACCTCGTTGCGGATGCGCTCGAGAATGGCCTCCTTGTCGGCGGGCGTGAGCTCCTTGTAGTGCTGCTGCAGGAACTGCTCCAGGGTTGGCAGGTCCACGATGTCCTTGAGCGGAGCAAGCGCGGCGGCGGTGGCACCCGCGGCGCTGATCGCCATCACCCCGAGGAAGGCCCGGCGGCTGATGCCCTCTTCCGATTCATCTTCCATTTCGGATTCGTCTTCCATCAGTGCCGCTCTCGCGTGCGCGGGTTGACGTGGGGCGCTGCGGCCGCCTGCATCGGCTTGAAGATCGGCCCGTGCGGGTCATGGCAGGCGATGCAGACCGCGGTCTTGAGCTTGCCCTTGGAGGCGTCCCAATAGCCGGAGCGGCGGCCGTGGGCCCCGTTGTTCCAGTCCCGGAGGGTCGTGCCGTGGCATTTGGCGCAGAGCAGTTGGATGTCGGCCAGCTGGATGGGGGTGCCGTCGTAATCGGAGAAATTCGCGGGCTGCAGGCGGGGGTGGCAGTTGAAGCAGTGACGGTTGCGGCCGTGCCTGAGCGCGATCTTCTCATGGAAGATGCCCTTCTCGGCGGGATTGCCCTGGAGGGCTTCGGTCCCCTCGTGGCAGGACTTGCAGGGCGCCCCATCGAAGGTCATCTCGGTGCGGACTTTCCGCACGGTGTCGGTGGAAGAAAACTCCGGCTTGTTCGGCGGGATGACATCGAGGTCCGGGGCCATGCCGATCGGGTCGAGCCAGAAGAAGACCGCCAGCCCAAGGAGCAGGGCCGCCATCGCGGCGGCGGCCCGCGTCGGAACGGTGCCCGAGCTATTTCCCATTGCCCTTGGGCGCCTCATGCGCTTTCAGATAGATGGTCTTGACCTCGGCGAGGAGTTCCTTCGAGCGGGGAGCGAGCTTCTTGAAGTCGAACTCATGCCAGAACAGGATGACGTCCTTGTAGGCGGCGTCCACCTTCTCCATGGCCTCGGGCTTGTGGATGGTCTTGTAGTAGAACTTCAGGCCGTTGCGATAGCCGTTGGCGTGGTTGAGACGCCCGAGGATCTCCTGCGCCTGTGCGATAATCTGAGGATTGTTGCCCGTTTTCTCATTGTGGCAGCTGGAGCAGGCCCGCTCGATGATGGTGGTGGAGTACACCTTGGCGTTGAGGGCGCCATGGCAGGTGATGCAGCTGGGCCCTCGGCCCGCCTTCTCCAGCATCTCGTAGTGGCGGCTCTTCTGGAAACGCGCGAGGATGTCGCCATGGCAGCTGCCGCAGGTCTTGGGGATGTTCTTGTAGTTGAACGGGCTTTCTGGATTCGACTGCGGGAGGATCCCTTTATGGGCTTCGCCCTGCTCCATCTTGGTCTGGTCGCCGCCATGACAGGACGTGCAGGTCACGCCCGCCAGGTCATGAGGGGACCCCTTCCAGTCCTGGAAGTAGTCGTAGATCTTCTTGTTCTGGACGCGGAACTTCTCGTCTTGATGGCAGTCGCGGCAGGCGTCGACCGGCGCGGTCGCCGGGGCCGGTGCCGCGGCGGCCGCCCGGAAACCGAGAAGCAACGATCCCAAAGACACGACAAGAACGGACCTTCTCGCGGCAAGCACGCTCTTCATCCCCATCCCCCCGGACTCCGATGTTCCAACCGAAAGCGCCCGTCGACAATACAAAATATCCACGGCCAAGGCGAGGAGCGTGCGGCAATTACGTTGCGTCTCCAACCACGACGGGAAAAGATATAAACGATTATATCCCACAGTCCAGACCCGGAGAATCGCCACGCTCATGAGAGATCTCGCGAAAGACCTGCCCGACGCCCTGGTCCGGCTGCTGGTCGTTGTCGCGGTGATGGTCTGCGTGGGGACGCTCGTGTTCATGCTGATCCCGAAGTCCCTGAAGGACGTGCGCATCCAGCGGGCGGACGCGATCAAGCGAGAGCAAGCCAAGCCCGTGAAATTCGCCGGCGCCCACGCCTGCGCGGATTGCCACGATCAGCTCTACGCGAAGAAGAATGCGGGGTTCCACCGGGACCTCTCCTGCGAGACGTGCCACGGCGCCTCCAAGGCGCACACCGAGGACCCCGCCGGCGTCAAGCCCGTCATCCCGAAGGAGCGCCAGTTCTGCGTCCTGTGCCACGCCTACAACCCGGCCCGTCCGAGAGGGTTCCCGCAGATCAACCCGGCCGTCCACAATCCGCTCAAGCCGTGCGCGTCCTGCCATAATCCGCACGACCCGAAGCCCCCGACCGCCCCGAAGGAGTGCTCGGCGTGCCACGGCGAGATCGCCCGCATGAAGGCGGTGTCCCACCACGTGGCGCTCGAATGCACGACGTGCCATCAGACGCCGCAGCAGCACAAGCTCACGCCGCGGACCGTCAAGCCCTCGAAACCGCAAGTACGGGCGTTCTGCGGACAGTGCCACGCCAAGGGCACGGGGCAGCCAAATGGCCTGGCGGCAAAGCACCTGCCGAAGGTCGACATGGCCACGCACGGGGAGAAATACGTGTGCTGGCAGTGCCATTACCCGCATTCGCCGGAGGTGGAATAATGAACACGCGACGGGACTTCCTGCGGGGCTTATTCACGCTCCTCCTCACCCACGGTCCGATCGCCGGGCTCCTGCAGTTCCTGCCTTCCCGGGCCCTGGCGAATGAGACGGCGAACAAGAAGTGGTACGGATTCGGCATCTCCATTGATAAATGCATCGGCTGCGCCCGCTGCGTCGATGCGTGCAAGACCGAGAACGACGTCCCGAAGGAGCCGTTCTTCTTCCGGACCTGGGTCGAGCGCTACATCATCAAGAAGGACGGCGAGGTCGACGTGAAGGCCGTCGACAGCAGGGCGGCCACGGGCTCGGAGGCGGTGCCGGACCGGGCAATCCTGCGCAACTTCTTCGTCCCGAAGCTGTGCAACCATTGCGCCAACCCGCCCTGTGTCCAGGTCTGTCCCGTCGGGGCGACGTTTCAGACCGAAGACGGCGTCGTCCTCGTCAACGCCGACACCTGCGTCGGATGCCGGTACTGCATCCAGGCGTGCCCCTACGGCGCCCGCTACCTGAATCCCGAGACCCGCACCGCCGACAAGTGCACCTTCTGCTACCACCGGATCTCGCAGGACCTCCTGCCGGCATGCGTCGAGGTCTGCCCGACCCAGGCCCGGGTCTTCGGGGACCTGAACAGCGAGGCGAGCGTCATGACCCGGTTCCGCCGGATGAACAAGATCCACGTGCTGAAGCCCGGCCTGAACACAGAGCCGAAAGTCTACTACGCCGACCTTGACGGAGAGGTCCGATGAACCCAGACCTGATTCACACCCTCCAGGAGCTCCTGCCCCAGGTTCAGGGATACATCTATCCCAACGAGATCGAGATCCACTGGGGGTTCATGATCGTCATCTACCCCTATATCACCGGCATCGTCGCGGGCGCCTTCATCCTCGCGTCCCTGGTGAAGGTGTTCAACGTCAAGGAGGTCCAGCCGCTCTATCGGCTGTCGCTGCTGACCGCCCTGGCGTACATGCTCATCGCGACGCTGCCGTTGCTGTCGCACCTGGGGCACCCCGAGCGGTGCTACGAGATGTTCCTCACCCCGCAGCCGAGCTCGGCGATGGCGATGTTCGGGTTCGTCTACGGCTGGTACCTGATGGGAGTGCTCCTCCTAGAGGTCTGGTTTGTCCACCGGATCGACCTGATCCAGCGGGCGGCGGAGGAGACGGGGGTGATGCAGTGGGTCTACAAGGCCCTCTCGCTCTTCTCGCGCGACACGAGCGAGAAGGGAATCGCCTTCGACCACGCGGCGCTCAGGACGATCACCATCATCGGCATCCCGTCCGCCTTCCTGCTCCACGGCTACGTCGGGTTCATCTTCGGCTCGATCAAGGCGAACCCCTGGTGGAGCTCGGTGCTCATCCCGTTCGCGTTCCTGCTCTCCGCCATCGTGTCGGGGATGGCTCTCGTCATCTTCCTCTATATGGTCATCAACCCGATGACCGGCGGGAAGATCAACATGAAGTGCGTCGACAAGGCGGTCGACTTCCTCTTCTACGCCCTCATCGTGGACTTCTCGTTTGAGTTCGTCGATTTCATCCACCGCGTCTACCAGAGCGAGGAGGAGATCAAGATCCTTTCCGCGATGGTGATGGGCAAGCTCTTCCTGAGCCTGGTCGTCATCCAGGTCCTCCTCGGGATGATCCTGCCGCTGGGACTCATCGCCCTCACGAAGATCTTCCGGCAGAGGTTCTCGCTCAACGAGGACCTGCGCAAGATGCTCTACTTCGTCTCGCTCCTGCTCATCCAGCTCGGGATCTTCGCGATGCGGTGGAACGTCGTCATCGGAGGCCAGCTGTTCTCCAAGAGCTTCCGGGGACTGACCACCTACAAGATGGAGTTCATGGGGCTCGAGGGGCTTTTTTACGGCCTCCTGCTCCTGATGCTCCCCTTGCTCATCCTGTTCGTACTCCTCAAGCTCCTTCCGCCGTGGAAGGAGATGCACGCGGCCGCAAGCGAGGGCGCGACGGGCCGCTGAGTTAGGCCGTCTGAGGGAGCTCGACGACGAAGCGGCTGCCGCCGCCCGGGCGGTCTTCCACCCATATCTTTCCTTCGTGCGCCGCCACGGCCGCCCGGCAGAAACTGAGGCCGATGCCGGTCCCGGTCTCAAGCGCCGCGTCCTTGCGGCCGCTGGTGGCGAACTTCTCGAAGATGTTCTTCTTGTCGGCATCCGGAACGCCGCGGCCTCGGTCGGAGACCGTGAGGCGCGCCGCGCTCCCCACGAAAGCGCAATCGACCTCGATGACGGACGCCTGGGGAGAGACCTTCATCGCGTTGGCGATGAGATTGGCAAGAATGCGGTAGAGGAGGTTCTGGTCGGCGCGAATGCTCCTCACGCCCGGAGCCACGCGCAGGACGAGACTCAAGGCCGTCAAGCTCAGGCGTCCGGAGAACATGGTTGCAAGCTTCTGCAGCAGCGCCGCCGGATCCAGCGCCACGAGGTCGGCCTTCAAGCCCACCTGCTGCGCCTGGGCCAGGTCGAGCATGTCGTTGAGCATGAGCAGCATGAAGTCGGCCGCGGTCCCCGCGTTCTGGAGCAGGCAGGAGTAATTCTCCTGGCTGATCAACCCGCGGGTACGAAGGAGTTCCAGGGTGCCCTTGATGGCGGTCAGCGGCGCTTTGAGGTCATGGACGATCATGTCGGTCATGTCCTGGCGAGCGCGAGCCACCAGCTCCAGCTCGTAGTTGCGTTTGACCAGCTTTGCGTGGGACTCCTTGACCTGGAGGTGGACCTTCACGCGCGCGACAAGTTCCTCGGCCGCGAACGGCTTGGGCAGATAGTCCTGACCACCCCGCTGGAAGCACTCCAGACGCGTCTTCAGGTCGCCCTGCGCGGTCAGGAAAAGCACGGGGACCTTGGTCCCTGGATAGGCATGCCACTCGCGCATCAGATCCAAGCCGCTGCCGTCGGGCAGTCCAATGTCGAGCACGACCAGATCGGGGCGGTTGGCGTTGAAGAGGCGCCGCGCCTGGACGGCCGTGCCGCAGGCGTCGACGCTGAAGGCCTCGGCTTCCAGGACGGTCTTGCAGTAGCCCTGGATGTTGATATCGTCTTCGACGACCAACACGCGGTGGGTCATGGGATTACTCGACGGGTTCCGTGTCGAGATGCCGGAGCTTGGCGAGCAGGCCGGGCAGTTTCGCCAGGGCGGAGTTCATCTTGTGGGCCTCGCGCGCGGGCCGGGCCGGGGTGCCGAAGTACGCCTGTCCGGGCTCGGTGTCCTGCGCTAGGCCCGACATCCCCATGACGATGGAGCCCTTGGCCAGGTGAAGATGGTCCTTGATGCTCACCATCCCGGAAATCATCACGCCGTCCTCGGCCGTCACGGAGCCCGCCAGCCCGGTGTTGCCCGCGATGTACAGAAAGCGTCCGAGCCGGCAGTTGTGGCCGATGTGGACCTGGTCATCGATCTTAGTAAAGGCCCCGATGCTGGTGCTCTCGATGGTGGCGCGGTCGATGGTGCAGGAGGCCCCGATCTCGACATCGTCTCCGATGACCACGTTGCCGATCTGCGGGACCTTGTGCCGCCCTCCCTTCTCGTCGTAGAAGCCGAACCCGTCCGCCCCGATGACCGTGCCGCCGTGAAGGAGGACCCGCTTGCCCACGACGCAGTGATGACCGATCACCGTGTTGGGATAGATGACGGTGCCCTCTCCGATCTCGGCATGCGGCTCAAGGACCACTCCCGGATAAAGCGTACAGCGGGGACCGACGACGACACCCGCCATCACCACGGCCCCGGCCAGGACCGAGGATCCCTCTCCGATCTTGGCCGTGGGATCGACGAGGGCCAGGGGTGAGACGCCGGCCGGAAACTTCGGGGCCTTGTCGAAGTGCGAGAGCAGGCGGATCAATGCCAGCCGCGCATCGCCCGACACGGCGACCGAGCGTCTAAAGCCTTCGGAGATCGCCAGCGGGGTCAGGACCACGCCGCCGGCGGCGGCCAGGGGATGGCGCTTGAGCACCGCCTTGGACTCCACGAAATAAACGAAGTGCTCCTCCAGCGCCTGCTCAGGCGAAAGGCGCTCGATGTCGCGCACGCCCCGAATCTCGTAGTCCGGCTCGCCCTTGATCATGCCGCCCAGAAGGCGGCCCAGCTCTAAAAGAGTCATGAGACCTCCCTGATTGGACGACTATAGCTCAGTAAAGGGCCGTGTAGGAATAGCTCTCTTTTGGATATTTCCTCAGCCGCTGCGAGACCTTCGCCATGCGCACCAGCGCCGAATCCGGTCCGCCGACGAAGCCGTCCACGAGTTTCTTGGCCCCCACCGTGTCGCCGGAGGCCTTGATGCGCACGACCTCCTTCAGCAGGGACTCGATCGCCCGGGGCAGCAGCGCGTAGTCGACGCGGAAGCGCTCGATGCCGTCCGGGCCGGCCTTCCACTGGAGCGCGCCGGCCTTCACGAAACTTCCGATCTGCACGGCGGAGAGCTGGCTGTACGGCTTGGGCGCGCCGTTGGCCTCGCTCATGCCGTTGGAGATGTGGCCGAAGCACCAAGCGATCTCGTGGGTGTAGATCTCCCGCACCTGCCTCTCGGTAAGCAGCCCCTTGCGGCGGAGAAGATCGACGTACCAAAGGGCTGCGGTCTGGGCTTTGAGCTCCTCAAGCACGCCCTCCATCCTGCCCCCGAAGACCTCGGACGCGGTCTTGCCGCCGATGCGCGAGTCGCTGTGCGGCCCCAGGTTGTGAGCGGCCTCGTGAAGGATGGTCCCCACCAGTCCCGCCTCCTTGTCGGAGGAATAGTTCTTGACGGCATCCTCGTCCAGAAGCTCGGCGGCCTTCAGGCGCGCGGTCTTCTTGGAGTCTGGGTCTTCATAGAGGTTGGTCATCACCACCGTGCGGCGACGGTTTTCCTCGGCGACCTTGCCCCAGTTCGGCAGGGACTGGCCGATGGTCGCACCCAGCGCAGACTTGGAGTCGCCGCTGTTGATGACGATCTCAATGAAATCCGGCAGCCCGAAGGCGACCAGGCGGGCCTGGTAGACGGCGGGACCGACGAGAGCCGAGAGGCCGTCCTCCATCTCCTGACGCAGGGGCGTGAGCTTGTCCTGCCAGGCGAGCGAAGCGGGGTCGATGCGCGCCAAGGAGACATGAAAGCCCGCCTTCTCCTGGCATGGATCGAACTCGACCTCATCGGGGGCCACGCGCAGGTACCACTTGCTGTTGCGGCTGCCCATGCGCGACCAGGCCTCGTCGGCTTCAGCCCAATCCCCGGTCTCAAATCCAAGCGCGGCTGCGAGAAGGTAGGACCGAAGGGCCGCCTCCTCAGGCCCTTGAGCGGCGGCGGCGGCGCGCAGCTCGGCGGCGACCTGCTTCATCTGCGGGCCGTAGACCTCGACTAAGGGCACGGCGACGAGCCGGCCCGCCTTCTCGCGCACGACCGTGAAAGGGTCGAGGAGAGCCTTGCCCTCAGGGCGCGCCTTGAGGGAGTCGCACATCGCCCCGTCCTGGGAAAGGTTCCGCGGGTAGGCATCCGACTTGCGAACCGGGAAGGTCGGGACCGCGTTGCAAAAAGGATCATAATCGGTCGCCGGAGCCTCGCACCAAGGGCCATGGTTGCGCTCAAAGAGCGTTCGGCTCGCCGCGTCTCCAGGGAGGATCTTCTCGCGCCAAGGCAGTCCGCCCTTCTGTCGGGCATAGAGCCCGTCGATGATGCGGCCGGCTGCGACGAGACGGCGGACGAGGGCCCGGTCGGCGGCGGGCGCGGATCGGAAATCGCTGACGA
>CAYHNV010000070.1:0-11861 GCA_964358065.1 uncultured Elusimicrobia bacterium
GGGCGTCGTCGTCGGTCATGTTGACGTAGTTCCGAACCATGTCTAAAGACGTGTGGCCGAGGAGCTTCTGCAAGGTCATAACGTCGCCGCCATTCTTAAGGAACTGGAGCGCGAAGAAATGCCGTAGGGCGTGGGGGAAAAGCCGCTTGGCCGCGAATCCTATCGGGCGGTTTGGCTTTGCCGGAGGGTCCATCAAGTCTCGGATTGCCAAGAGCCCAGCTTCTTGCGCGGACAGCTGGAACATGAAATCTTTCGGAAAGCGGTCGCGATTGCGTCAGCCGATCATGGAGGTGAGGCTGGCGACCGTCTTGTCCCAGTCCGCGTCTTCGGTCCCGCCCTGGGCGAAGTCCGCGCGGCCGCCGGCCGAGCCGCCATTGGCCGCGGCGAAGGCCTTGGCGATCTTCGCAGCGTCGACACCTTTGGCAGCCAGATCCGGGGTGGCCGCCAGCACGAAGCTGAGCTTTCCCGCGCCGGGGGCGGCGAGGAATACAAGGCCCGAGCCGACCTCGGCCTTGATTTTGTCCGACAGGCCGCGCAGGGACTTGGGGTCCGCGCCTTCAAGGCGCTGGACGCAGACCTTCAAGCCCTTGACCTCAACGATCTTCTTGCCTGCCTCGGCCTGGGCGGCGAGCCTGTTCGCCTTGAGCGCGCCGAGCTGGTTCTCCAGTTGTTTGAGGCCCTCGATGCGTGCTGGGACTTCTCCGCCGAGGGCTTCGATCTCGGCGCGCAGCTTCCCCTGACGGGCGGCGCTCTCGGCCGTGGCCTTCGCCCGAGACGCGTTCTGCGCCGCGGTGAATTCCTCCACGGCCTTGCCTGCGATGGCCTCGATGCGCCGCACTCCGGCGGACGCCGAGGATTCCTTCACGATTTTGAAGGCAAGGATCACGGAGGTGTTATCCACGTGCGTGCCGCCGCACAACTCCAGGCTGAAGCGGTCCTTGGGGTCCTGCCAGCCCTTCGGCCCGATGAGCAGGAAGCGAGGCTCGGCTCCGTAGTCCTCGCCAAGCAGGGTGGTCGCGCCGAACTCCGCCACCTTGGAGACGGGGTGGCACTTCGCGGCCACGGGGTGCGCGGCCTTGATCTCATCGTTGACGATGGCCTCGATCTTCGCGACCTCGTCGGGGGTCAGGGCCTTCGGGTGGGTGAAGTCGAAGCGCAGCTTGTCGGGACCCACGTAGGAGCCCGCCTGGCGGATGTGGCCGCCCAGCGTGAGCTTCATCGCCTCGTTCATCAGGTGTGTTGCGGTATGGTGGGGCGCTATGCGCGCTCGGCGCTCGGCGTCCACCTGGGCGCGGACCTCAGTGCCGACGAGGATATGCACGTTGTCTTCCAGGAGATGAGCGAAGACAGTGTCGTGCTTCTGGGTGTCGGCCACGCGCGCCAGCACGCGCGAGCCGTCGGCCGCGATGAGGTCTCCGGTGTCGCCGACTTGGCCGCCGCCCTCCGCGTAGAAAGGGGTCCGGTCGAGCACGGCCAGCCCGGGTGCGGAGGCGACGACGGTGGCTCGGCACTCCAGGGCGCAGTAGCCCACGAACTCCGTGGGCGGCGTATTGGCCGCGACGGTGAAGAGGTCCTTCTCCCCGGAGCCCTTCCACGATGAGCGCGCCTTCTCCGCGGCCTTCTCCTGGGCGGCCTTGAATCCGTTTTTATCAACAGCGATGGCCGCATGGCCGCAGATTTCCTGAGTGAGTTCGAGCGGGAAGCCGAAGGTCTCGTAGAGGCGGAATGCCTCCTCGCCGGAGAGAGTCGAGCCGGACTTCTCCAGCATCTTGCGCAGCTCTCCTTCGCCGGAGCGCAGGGTCTGGAGGAAGTTCGCCTCCTCGGTCCGCATCACGGTCTGGACCTGGGCCACGGCCGCGCGCAACTCGGGGTAGCCGGGCGCGAAGATCTCGATGGCTGCGGGCACGAGCTCGTGGAGGAAGGGCGTGTCGCGGCCCATGAGCTGGCCGTAGCGCGCGGCGCGGCGCACGAGGCGGCGCAGGACATAGCCGCGCTCCACGTTGGTTGGGACGATGCCCTCGCTTATCAGCATGGTCGCCGCGCGCGCGTGATCGGCGATCACGCGGTAGGCTCGGCGGTGCTTGAAGTCGAGCGGGTCGGTCTTGAGGATCGACGCGGCCTTCTCCACGATGGGCCAGAAGAGGTCGGTTGAGAAGGGGGAGGGCTCGCCCTGGGCGCAGAAGGCCAGGCGCTCCAGGCCCATGCCGGTATCGATGCAGGGTCGCGCGAGGGGCTTCAGGGCGCCGTCGGCCTGGCGGTCGAAGCCGGTGAAGACGAGGTTCCATATCTCTATGTAGCGGTCGCCGTCGCCGCCGACCACGTCGTCTTGCCCGGAGGCGAGCTCGGGGCCTAGGTCGTAGTAGATCTCGGAGCAGGGGCCGCAGGGGCCGGTTGGGCCCATGTTCCAGAAGTTGGTGTCTTCGCCCAGGCGCACGGATGGGTTCGGGCAGCCGGTCTTCTTCCACAGAGCCACAGCCTCATCGTCCTCCTTAAATACGGTCGGGTGGAGGCGTTTGGGGTCCAGGCCCGCTTCCTTCGTGAGGAATTCCCAGGCCCAGGCCACGGCCTCGGCCTTGAAGTAGTCGCCGAAGGAGAAGTTTCCGAGCATCTCGAAGAAGGTCAGGTGGCGCAGGGTGGTACCCACGCGCTCGATGTCGGTGGTGCGCAAGCACTTCTGGCTGGAGGTCGCGCGCGCGAGGTCCTTCTTGATGCCCAGGAAGTAGGGCTTGAAAGGAACCATGCCCGCTGAGTTGAACATCAGCGTGGCGTCGCCCGGGGGCACGATCGGCGTGGAGACTTTGAGGGTGTGTTTGTTCTTGACGAAGAAATCGAGGTACGACTGGCGGAGCTGGGCGCTTGTCTTCATGGTGGATGAAATCCGATTATACCAATTATGGAATTGACGGGCCCTCGGCCCTAGGATGGAGGCCTTCGATGTCGTCGTGCTTGGCGCGGGCGGCGCGGGGATGATGTGCGCGCTGCAGGCGGCCCGCCGCGGGCGCCGTGCGGCCCTCCTCGACCACTCCGCTAAGGCCGGCGGCAAGCTGATCGTCTCCGGCGGCGGACGGTGCAACTTCACGAACCGTGACGTGTCTTCGGAAAACTTCGTCTCGCAGAACAAGCACTTCGCCAAGTCGGCCCTGTCGCGCTTCACCTCCATGGACTTCGTGGAGATGGTGGAGGCCCACGGCATCGCCTACCACGAGCGCGAGCACGGCCAACTCTTCTGCGACGCCTCCGCCCAGCAGATCATTGACATGCTGGTCTCTGATTGCCAAAAGGCCGGCGCGCGTTTCTTCCTTCGGCATAAGATCGGGGGCGTGACGAAGACCGAGGCCGGCTATCTCGTCAAGACGGACCGGAGGGAGTTCTCGGCGGCGTCCTTGGTGGTCGCCACCGGCGGCCTCTCCATCCCTAAGATCGGCGCGACGGGACTGGGCTACGAGATCGCTCGGCAGTTCGGCCTGAGTCTCATCGAGCGCGCTCCGGCGCTGGACGGCTTCGTCTTCAGCGAGAGCGACCGGCGTAAGCTCGAGGGCTTCTCCGGCATCGCGCTGGATGCGACGGTGACCTGCAATGGCGCCTCCTTCCGCGAGAACCTCCTCTTCACCCACGCCGGTTTCAGCGGACCGGCCGCCCTTCAGACCTCTCTGTACTGGCGTCCGGGCGAGACGGTCCATGTCGACTTTCTGCCCGGCCTCACGTGCGAAGAACTGCTCGCGTGGTTCATCGGACGCAAGGGCGGCAAGGCGGAACTCAAGAACCAGATGGCCGAGCTGATGCCCAAGCGCCTGGCGGAGCGTTTTTGCGACCAGTCCCTTGCGAACCTGGTGGACTTGGGCAACCTGCCCAAGAAGGACCTCGAGGCCTTCTGCACACGGATGAAGGACTGGACCTTCGTGCCCGGCGGCACCGTGGGCTACGGCAAGGCCGAGGTGACGCGCGGCGGCGTCAACACGGACGAACTCTCGTCGAAGACCATGGAGGCCAAGAAGGCCCCCGGCCTGTTCTTCATCGGCGAGGTCGTCGACGTGACCGGCCGGCTTGGCGGCTTCAACTACCAGTGGGCTTGGTCTTCAGGTTGGGCCGCCGGCCAAGCCGTTTAGGAACGGCTACTGACCGTGGCACTTCTTAAACTTCTTGCCGGAGCCGCAATGGCAGGGGTCGTTGCGGCCGACCTCGGGTCCGGACTTGACGAAAGTGTCGGGCTTGGGCGATTTGCCATCGACGAAATGCCAGACTCCTGCCTGCTTGCGGAAGCTTGCGATCTCGCGGTGCTCGTAATCCTGGCCGCTCGATGCGAAGCGCGCCGCGAAGCTGACCACGCCCGCATCATCCGTCGGCGATCCGTTCTTGACCGCCAGGACCTGGAGTCCCTTCCAAGTGGACTCGCGAGCCCATTTCTCGCAGGCCTTGCGGTCGAAGTCGGCGCGGCTCTCGGGGGCGTGGGTCTTCTCCACGTAATCGATGCGGCCCGTGGCGTAGCTCGTGTAGCGGGCGCGCATCAGCGCCTCCGCCGTCGGAGCCGCGGACTTGCCGGTGATGTAGGGTTCGCAGCAGGAGGCGAAAGGCTTGCCGGACGAGCAGGGGCAGTCGGTGGGGCTGATCATGGGGGATTCTAGTAATAAAATGTTCATATTTCTTTCGTTGACAGGACCGCATCAGTCTGTTATAACATCATCGTCGTGAAAATCTCCCACGGACTCTCCGACGCTCTGTCGCGGCGCCTGACGGTGCTCATCATCCCGCAGACGCGCCATAGGCCTTGGCGTTTCCAGTTCACCACCGCTTTCTTCCTGTTCATGCTGGCCCTGTGGTCCGGTCTGACGGTCGCCGCGGGCGTCGTGGTGGGTCGCCATGCCGACTACTGGATCACCAAGGCCGACAACCAGGTCATGCTGGCCAAGATGACCCGTCTGGCCCAGGAGATGGAACAGGCGAGGCGCGTCCTGGACCAGGCCACCGCCACCGACCGCCAACTGCGGGGACTGCTGACCATGACCCGCGACCGCGATCCCATCGACGCGGCTACCGGAGTGGGCGGTCCCAGCCTGAGCGACCGACTTTCCCTTAATCGCATGCTCTCCGGGGGTGCTTCGGGCGTGCGGCAGGCGGACTGGCATCGGGAGATATCGCGCCTGCGCCTGGACGCCGAGAAGCGGCTGGCCAGCTTCCAGGAGATCGCCTGGCATGTGGGAAATCGGAAGAGCCTGCGCAACGCCACCCCCAGTCTCTGGCCGACCGAAGGTCAGCTGACCTCGCTTTTCGGCTATCGCTTCTCTCCGATTCGACGCGACGACGTCGAGACCGGGGAGTTCCATCCTGGACTCGACATCGCCAACACTCCGGATACCCTGATTTACGCCACAGCTGACGGCACGGTCCGCTTCTCGGGTTGGTCCCACGGCTACGGCAACATGATCGTCATTGACCACGGCTATGGTCTGAGCACCCTCTACGGCCACACTTCCAAGGCCCTCGTCAAGACCGGCGACCGGGTCTCCAAGGGCCAGGTCATCGGTTATATGGGGACCACCGGCCGATCGACAGGCGCGCACCTTCATTACGAAGTCTGGCGTCAAGGCAAGCCTGTCAATCCGATGTCATTCCTGAAGGTCCGCGGGTCCGGGGAATTCCTTGGAGCCGTCTCGCGTGAGCCGAAGGTCAGGAGCTGATATGTTCGGAAGCAAGCCGCGAGGAGATTCTCGCGAAGGGATGACGTTGATCGGGGAGGAAGCGTTCTTCCACGGGACCCTGTCGGCGAAGGGCTCCCTGCGCGTGGAGGGGACCTTCGAGGGAGACATCTCCGATGCAGTCGATGTCGAGATCGGCGTCCGGGGGCGCATCCTTGGCAATGTCGCCGCCGAGAACATCATCGTGGCCGGCGAGGTTCTCGGTGACATCGTGGCCGCGCACTCCCTGGAACTCCTCTCCAGCGCAAAGCTTACAGGAGATGCCCGCACTCCGAAGCTCAAGATCGATGAAGGCGCATCCTTCGATGGGGTCTGTGCCATGGGCTCCGGGGAAGAGAAATCACGTCGTCGCCGCGGCAAGCCGGAAGCCGAGGTCGAACACCCACAGCCGGAGCCCATTTCCTAGCGACCCGGAGGCCACGTCCTTCCATGCTCTCATTCCTTCGCCGCCACAAAAAAAGCATATTCGCCGCGACCCTGAGCACTTTCTTCGGGGGCATGTTTGTCGGCTTCGGAGGTTACTGGTTTACCGACCGGGACCTCCAGGGCGCGGCCGCCAAGGTCGGCAAAGCCAAGATCTCCTACTCGCGCCTCATGACGAACGTCAATCTTTATGCCGAGCGCATGCGCGAACAGGGCACCGACCTTGACGATGCCAAGCTTGCCCAGCTCAAGCGCGAGATGCTCAACAATATGATGGTCGACGAGCTCCTGGCCCTCAAGGCCGACGAGCTGGGGCTGGTTGTGACCGATGAGGAATTATCCCGGGACGTCCGTGCCACCCCCGCCTTTATCCGTGGCGGCCAGTTCGACGCCGAGGCTTACTTCTCGACCGTGCGTTCGCGTTTCCGTCAATCGCCCCAGGAGTACGAGCGTGAGCGCCGCAAGTCCATCAAGACGGCTCGCCTGAAGAGCCTCTTCTACCGTTTGGCCAAGGTTTCTCCGGTCGAACTGCGCGAGGTCTACGGGGAAGTCAACAAGGGTTCGCTGAAGAATTTTGAAAAGGAAAAGGAGGCTTTCGCCTCGCACCTGCAGCAGCAGAAGGCGCTCGAGCTCGTCAATCACTGCCTGCGCCAGATGCAGTCCCAGGTTGAGATCCAGAATCTCCTTGACCGCATCGAGGGAACTTGAACGGCATACTCGTCGTCGGCTCCGTTGCGCTTGATACCGTCAAGACGACCGAGGGTTCGAGTTGCGATGCCCTCGGCGGCTCGGCCACCTTCTTCTCCTTGGCCGCGCGCTGCTTCGCCCCGGTCGCGCTCGTCGGCGTGGTGGGTTTGGACTTCCCCGCGGAGCATCGCGCGCTCCTCTGCGCGCGCGGCATCGATGTCAGCGGCCTGAAGACCGCTCCAGGCAAGACCTTCCGCTGGTCCGGCAAGTACGGCAAGGACGCTTCGGTCGCCGAGACCCTGGCCACGCACCTCAACGTTTTCAAAGACTTCCGCCCGAAGCTGGATGAGACGCAGCGCGAGGTCCCCGTCGTCTTCCTGGCCAACATCGACCCCGAACTTCAGGCCGAGGTCCTGGCCCAAATGAAGTCGCCGGCCCTGGTCGCCGCCGATACCATGAACTTCTGGATTGGCTCCAAGCCCGATGCGATCAAGAAGCTATTGTCGAAAGTCGACATTTTTTTCTGCAACGAGGACGAAGCCGAGGCGCTGGCCGACCGCCCAAACCCGCTGCAGGCCGCTGATGTCATCGCGTCCTGGGGCCCCAGTGTCGTCGTCGTCAAGAAGGGCGAGCACGGCGCTCTCATGCGGGTTGCCTCGCGCTTCTACATCTTCCCGCCCTTCCCCTTGGCCAGCATCAAGGACCCGACGGGCGCCGGCGACACCTTCGCCGGAGGTTTCCTGGGCTACCTCGCCTCCTGCGGCGTCTACGACGATGTCGACCATCTCAAGCGCGCCATGGCCTACGGCTCGGTGCTGGCCTCCTTCAACGTCGAGGATTTCTCGACCAGAAATATCGAGAATCTTGACCGCGACCGAATCGACGAGCGTTTCCACGACTTCGTGGACCGCATGAGCGTGCCTCGTGCCGACGAACTGCTCAAAACGCGCGCGCGCACCGTGTCGGCTTAAGCGCCCCCGTGATCGCCGAGAGCCTCCTGCTTGTCGCGCTCTTTGCCTCTCCCGCCTTCGCCGGACCCAAGGTTGCGATCGTGCTGGATGATTTCGGCCTCACTTACAAGAGGAACCCGCCGGATGAGGAGTGGATGTCCTTCGCCCAGCCGCTGACTTTCGCGGTGATGCCGGATTCTCCACGCACGAAAGAAGCGGCCAAGGCGACGGTGGCGGCGGGCAAGGAACTGATCATCCACTATCCCTTCGACCCATTCCAGAAGCTGGCCCTGGCCAAGGACGCCGCCGCACCCGAGGACGTGGCCAGCGTGACCAGGCTCCTGGAGACGTGTCTGCGTGATATGCCGGATGCCGTCGGCATGAACAATCATCGCTCCTATCATGGGACGCAGAACCGTCCGCTCATGCGTGAGTTCATGAAAATCCTCAAGACGAAGAATCTTTTTTTCCTCGACTCGAAGGTTTCGCCCAAGACCGTGGCCTACGAGGAGGCCAAGGCCGCCGGAATCCCCGCTGCGATGAACTACATCTTTCTCGACACGGCGCCGCTTCACACGCAGGCCTTCTGCGCGAGAAACCTGGCCGCGGCTGTTGCGCACGCGCGCAAGCATGGCGAGGCCGTGGCTGTCGGCCATCACTACTTCCGAGGGACGCTGGACTGCCTGAAGGAGGCAATGCCGCGCTATGCGAAGGAGGGCGTCGAGTTCGTCAAGGTATCAGCGCTGGCGCGCTGAGAAATCTTGCCGGCGGTGGGAGTCGAACCCACACGAGGTTGCCCTCGAGCGATTTTGAGTCGCTTGCGTCTGCCAGTTCCGCCACGCCGGCTGAATCTATTTTATAAGCACTTTTTGACAAAGTGCCTTAACGTCTAGAGTTGGGTGTAACACTATTGTAACCATCAGGCCGCTTTTCCGAGCTCCCGGAGGACCTTGGGCATCGCCAGGGGGGCCTTTCCTTCCTGGGCCAGCAGATTGATCGCCAGGTTCTTATGGGCGGGGCTCAGGTGGCTGTAGCGTTCGGTCATGGCTGTCGTCGCGTGTCCTAGAAGCTCCGAAACGGTCTTGAGGTCGGCCCCCCGCATAATCATTTCGCTTGCGAACGTGTGTCTCAGGTCGTGAAACTTGAAATTGCGGATTCCGGCCTTGTCCAGCGCGGCATCGAACTGGGTCCGAACCCATCCGTAGAGCGTCAAGGCATCCCCGCTGGAACCCGTGAAGATTTGATCGCCGCCCTTGGGCAGGTCCTTCATGACTTCCAGAACATCCGGATGCAGCGGGATGAAGCGCATTCTACCAGATTTGCTCTTTCGTATCTTGATCTGGTTCGCGCCAAAGTCCACGTCCAGCCAGCGCAAGGTCAGCAGCTCCGACTTCCTCATGCCGGTCTTTAGCGCTACCAGGACGATCCGGCGCAGTTCCGGCGAACACACCGCCAGGAGCTTGGCCTTCTCCTCGGGGCCGAGGTAGCGGGTCCGGGCGCGGTCCTTCTCGCTGTAGAGCTTCACCATCTTGACCGGATTGCTCGACACGAGGCCCCACTGGAGTCCCTGGGAGAAGGCGGTTTTCAGACAAGCCAGGTCGCGATTGACCGTCGCCCCGGAGATGGGTCTGCCCGCGATGAGTTTTTGGCGGCGATGGTTCTTGAACTGCTCGATGAGCTGGGGGGTTATTTCCTCCGCCTGCCGATCTCCGAAGAAATCCGAGAGGCGCTTGCAGGCGGCCTTGTCCTTGTGGACGGTGGTCTTGTCACGGGCGTAGTCTCGGAGGTAGGTGTCCAGGAGTTCACCGATCTTCAAGGGTGCAAGCTCGTCGCGCTCTTTGCGGAGGATATGCTTGTTGCGTCTGATGACGTAAATCTGTTTTGCCGCTTTATGGTCCGTGACGCCGGTCGAGGCATAGGTGCGCTTGCCGTCGTGCCGGAACGAGTACCACCAGTGCGGGCTGCCCTCTCGTCTATAGAGTCCCATGATTTCTCCTACTCCTTCCAGGCAAAGCCCAGGCGCTCTTTGATGCTGGCCTTTGCCAGCGGACTGGGGGCGTTCCTTCCCTCGATCCAGCGCCACACCGTCGGATGGGGGACGCCCAGACGCCTCGCGGCTTCGGACTGGCTGAGGCCCTTCTTCTTGAGGAATGCCTCGAATGACTTGCTCTTTTTCATGGCGCAAGTCAATTATAGCAAGTGCAATAGTCTGAGTCAAGCGCTTTTTTCCCCAGTCGAACAAACGTTCTATTGCTTTCCATCTAGCCCAGGGATATACTGACGGCAGTTCCCAACCAGGAGAGTCTATGCCCCCCGTGCGAGTGCGTCAGGTTAACATCCCCGTTTTCTTTTTGCGAGAGGGAAAAACTGTCGTTGCTTACTCGCCAGCTCTGGATCTGTCCAGTTGCGGCGAGAATCAGGCGGCGGCGCAGCGGCGGTTTTCTCGCGCTGTCGGTCTGTTCTTGGATGAGCTTGAGGACATGGGGACCATGGACGAAGTTCTCGCCGGGCTTGGCTGGACCAGGATGGAGCGCCCGCGAAGTGAATGGGTGCCCCCGCATCTCTTGAAGCAGACGCAGATGCGCGTCAATTTGCCGGCGCACGCTTGCTGAGTGCCGGGACTCAAGCCCCTCCCGCCTGCTCGCCTCATCCGCGTTTTTAAGCGTCTCGGTTACGTTGTAACGAAACGCGGGGCGGGCGATCACATCATCATGCGCAAAGACGGCGCTCCGCGCCCCCTCGTCATTCCTGATTACCGCGAACTTCCGATCTTCATTATCCGCAACAATATCCGCAGTGCGGGGATCGACGTAGAGCGGTTTCTTGATTTGCTCAAGGATTGCTGATTCGCCGGAAGCTCTAAGATCGCAAGCGGCGATCTTAAAGATGGGGGCCGTGGCTGGCGCGATTTCGGACGCTGAGATCGAGGCGCGCGTCCGGCCGACCCGGCCGCCGCTCTCGCGGCCTAGCGGCGTGCCCCACCAGCATCCCCCAGAACGCGGCCCAGCGTGCCCGTGGCAGCATCCGGAGCAGGAGACCGCGCAGCACGGCGTCCGGCCCGCCGAGCTTGCCGCCGGAGTCCCCACTTTTTGTTAGACTTTTGACCTGGGCGCGCCGTTCGACGCCCCGGAGGATATCGAGAGCAATTTAATCAACTGACGTTTTGGCTTCACACGGGACCGCGCGTAAGAGCGCGGTAAGCTCACCCCTACGATGGGGGGGCATATTGCAGACCGGATTGAAGCCGCTGATGTACTCTGGCAGCCGTAAGGCCAGGGGAAAGGCGGCAATTGATCCTGGTTACTGCAATAGCTGGGGTTGGTTGCCGCTGATTTTTTATGGCAACTCTCCCAGCTCCGACGACCAGGAAAAAGGAGACTCAAACCATGAGAAATCTGATCGCCCTCGTTGCCATTGTAGCCGTGATCTCCGCGCAGGGGTGCTACTCTTATGTCAAAACCTACGACAGCAAGGGGAATCTTGTCGGAGAGTGCAATAGTGGCGGGATGCTTTTAGGATTTATTCCGACAGGGGACTGGGGCTTTATGTCTGCTTGCCGTGGATCGGCCAATCCTCTTGAGCAATCGGCAAACGAAACGCTCAGGCCAGTGGCGCAGGAGAAGGCCCCCTTGATGGACTTGGACATGAGTTGTCCTGCGGGGACCACCCTGCGCGGGAATGAGTGCTACCCGGACAACCCTCTTCTAAAACAGATGCTTGAGGGCTGGAAGAAATAGGCCATGACCATCATTCTGAGGCACTTCTTGCTTTTGTGACAATCGCTCGGGGTTTGACCGACATAAGAATCGGCCAGTTCCTCCTTTACCGCCTCCAGGTTCTTCTTGGCAGCGGCAACCGCTATGGAGCAGCACGTTGATGGCGAATACCATCCAAGTCCGTCTCGCTCAGTTCGTATGCGTATGTTCTAATCTATTTTTAGTCTTCTTCGGCATTTCGGCGCTCTTTTATTTTTCAGAGGGAGTGCTTGGGATCGTTTTCCCGACAGTCAGGAATTTGATTGCCTACGGCTTCCTCCTTTTCCTACCACTAGCCATACATGTGAACCGCTGTATCTGGCTTCGAGCGAAGGAGGAAAGTGGCACCCAAA
>CAYHNV010000071.1:0-11695 GCA_964358065.1 uncultured Elusimicrobia bacterium
GAGCGGCTTCGTCTTCTCGTCGCGCACGACCTCGTACCTCTTGAGTTCGAGGCCCATGTCCTTGAACTTCTTGGACAGGTTGTCGAGCTTGACCATCTCCCATAGCTCCTGCACGTCGGGCTCCAGGGATTCCACGTCGGCCTCGCTAAGGGGGGATTCCTCGGGGGCAGCCGCGCCCTCGGCGGGCTTGGCCGGGGCCTTCTTCGCCTTCTCCGCGCGCTCATCGATGAGCTTCTTCTTCTGCTCTTCGACATAGGCGTCGCGATAGGTCTTCCACTCCTTCTCGGAGTAGAAAAACTCATGCTCTCCCACTCCCTTCTCGACGCGATAAAGCGGCAGCTTCCCGCTTGCCTGGTACTCAAGGAAATCCTCAAGGTGGAGGCTCTTGCGCTCGATATGCCGGATGAGGCTCTCAAGCTCGTTGAGCAGTTTCAGGAGGTCGCGCAGGTCCTCGACATCAAGCTTCTTTGACTTGCCGTTGGCCGGGTTGATCGCCGTGACCTCGAGCGAGTTTCGTCCCTCGTTCAACAGCCACTGCTCCATCTTCTCCTCGGTGTCCACATACATCTCCGTCTTGCCCTTCTTGACCTTGAAGAGAGGCGGCTGGGCGATATAGATGTGCCCGTTTTCGACCAAGGCCTTCATTTGACGGTAGAAGAAGGTGAGAATCAGGGTGCGGATATGCTGGCCGTCGACATCGGCGTCGGCCATGATGATCAGCTTGTGATAGCGGAGCTTCTCGATCTTAAGGCCGTCCTCGCCCTCGCCGATGCCGGTCCCGATGGCTGAGATCAAAGTGCGTACTTCCTCATTGGAGAGTATCTTGACCAGCCGAGCCTTTTCAACGTTTAAAATCTTCCCCTTAATGGGAAGGATCGCCTGGAACGCCCGGTCGCGACCCTGCTTAGCTGAACCGCCGGCCGAGTCTCCCTCGACGATAAAGAGCTCGGAGTGTTCCGGGTCGCGTTCCTGGCAGTCGGCAAGCTTGCCGGGCAGGCTTGAGCCGTCAAGCACTCCCTTGCGGCGGGTCAGGTCCTTGGCCTTGCGCGCGGCCTCGCGGGCCTCTGCGCCGGAAATGGCCTTGGCGCAGATGGACTTCGCGGTGGAGGGGTGTTCCTCGAAGAAGGTGACAAGCACGTCGCCCACAATCGACTTAACAATACCCTCAACCTCCTGATTGCCGAGCTTAGCCTTGGTCTGTCCCTCAAACTGAGGATTTGGGATCTTCGCGGAGAGGACCGCGCAGAGTCCCTCACGCACGTCGTCTCCGGTGACGTTCCAGTTCTTGCCCTTCAGCAGGTCGTACTTCTTGATGTAGTCGTTGATGACGCGCGTCAGGGCCGAGCGGAAGCCGGCCAGGTGCGTGCCTCCCTCGGGAGTCTTGATGTTGTTGACGAAGGAGAAGATGGTCTCGGAGTAGTCGTCGTTGTACTGGATGGCGAAGTCGACGATGACGTCCTCCTTCTCTTTGGACATCGAGATCGGCTCGGGATGGACGACTTTCTTATTCGTGTTGAGATATTGGACGAACTGTACGATGCCGCCCTCATAGTGGAAAGTGTGGCGTTTATCCTCACGCTCATCGGTGATGGATATCTTCGCACCGGCATTCAAGAACGCGAGCTCACGCAGCCGATTTGAGAGGGTCTCGTAGGAGTATTGGTGACCGTTGAAGATATCGGGGTCCGGCTTGAAGGATATCTTCGTGCCGTGGGAGTCGGTCTTGCCGATAGACTTCACATCGCCTTCGGGCTTGCCGCGCTTGTAGCTTTGGACCCAAACCTTCCCATCCTTATGGATCTCGGCCTTCAGCCACTCGGAAAGGGCGTTGACGCAGGTGATGCCGACGCCATGGAGGCCCCCCGAGACCTTATAGGCGCTCTTATCAAACTTCCCTCCAGCGTGCAGATAGGTCATGATGATTTCGAGCGCGGACTTGCCCTTGAACTTTGGATCTTTCATTGGGTCGACGGGAATACCCGAGCCGTCATCCTGGACGGTAATCGCGTTGCCTTGATGTATAAAAACGTCGACTGTGGTGCAGCGCCCGGCTAAGATTTCATCGACTGAATTATCGACGGCTTCGTAGACCAGGTGATGAAGCCCGGAAGGGCCGGTGCTGCCGATATACATGGCAGGGCGCTTGCGCACGGCCTCCATTCCTTCAAGGACCTGAATCTTTGACGCGTCGTAATTTGTATTTTCCTGCTTGCCCATTTCAGTCGTCTCCACCGCGGCGTCGGACATGGTCTCTTCCTCCCGCGTCAAACTCTAACGATAAGTCGTCCGGACCGCGAGTATCCACGGCCGGCTGAAGTACTTATTAAGGGACTTTAAGAGTCCCTCCGACCTCATATGAAGCTCTTGCGCCGCAGCCGAACTCTTCGGCCTCACGTATAAAGTCCCTTTCTTAACTCCGACCAACTCCCAGTGCCTAGCAAAGGCGCCGCACTCCTTCTCCCAGACCGAACTCAGGATCGCAAGGCGGTCTGGGGTGGAAGCGCGGCGCTGAAAAGCCGCGACCAAATCCCCGGCGTTCGCCCAGCGCCCCCGCGGGACGTCCGGCCTTTGCGTCACTGCCTCATCGGCATCACGACGAAGCGGTAGTCGCCCTCGCCGGCTTCGGGCTCAAAAAGTACGGGGTTGACGGAGCTTGTCATCGCAACAACCGTCTTATTGGTGTCGATGTGTTTTAACGCATCTATAATAAATTGAGGATTAAAGGCGATTGAAAAATCAACGCCTGCATATTCCACGGTTAAATCCTCGGCGAATTCATTATTCTGGCTTGAAGCGGTCACCTGTAATAATCCCTTCTTTAAAGCGTATTTAACCGAACCACCCCTATCGACGGCGCATAAGGAAGCCCTTTTAGTCACAGCCAGCAGGTCTTTTGTCGGTGCCGTGAATATAATTTCTCTTTTAGTCGGGATGACTTGCTCATAATTTGGGAAAGCTCCTCCTACAAGGCGAGAAAGAAGAGTCGTCCCTTTTATTTGAAAAGTGATTTGATTCTCAGTCACGGCCACCAACATCTTCTCATCCGACACATCCTCAATGCCAAGCACCCCTAATAGGCGGAGGAATTCGGTTAGGACTTTAGTTGGGACGATGACGGCAAATTCCTTATCCTTAGGGAGGATGTTTTTTACCATCACAGCCAAACGCCGCCCGTCCGTTGAAACCATCTCTAATATCCCTTTCTTAGCAGACCAAAAGACTCCATTAAGAACATGCCGTGTCTCATCAGATGACGCCGCGAAGATCGTCTTTTTTATCATCCCTCCAATTAAAGCCGCCGACAACTCAAAAGATGATGTTTTATTAAAATCAGGAAGGATTGGATATTCCGACTTTGGGGCGCCGACCATTCCAAAGCGTGAACGTCCACATTTTAAAGAAACTTTTCCACTCACATCCACGGCTAATTCTATCTCTTCAGCATCCGGTAAACTATGAAGAATATCCGCGAATTTTTTAGCGGGGACGGTAATGGAACCATCACTCTCAATATCGGCCTTTAAAAAATGTTTTACACCCATCTCAAGGTCGGTTGAGACAACCTTCACCTTACCTCCTTCCGTCTCCATAAGGAAGTTTAAAAGGATGGGTAATGTGGTCCGAGAAGAGAGCGCGGATTGGATCGTCTGCACTCCTTGCACCAATTCTTCCTTACTGATGGTTATTTTCATTTAACTTCATCCTCTCCTTCATCAAGCAGTGGAGAGGGTTGATAACCAGGAAGCCCCCCGACTGTTTGATTGGAAGTTTTGTGAAAAACAACGCAGACTTATGCGTGTTATCCACAGCTTTATAAATTATCCACGGTTGCGTAAAGTATTTCACAGGTATTTCTTAATTATCTTTCGGCGGTCTTTATATCAGCTTGAAGCTTATTAATGAGTTCTAAAAAAAATAAATCCTCCTCGACCTTTTTACTAATTTTCTTACGGGCGTGGAGGACGGTGGAATGGTCTTTCCCCCCAAAAGCCCTGCCAATATCAGTGGATGATTGATCCGTCATCTCGCAACATAGGTACATTGCGACCTGGCGTGGCATCGAAATTGAGGATGTGCGCTGGTGACCCTTTAAATCCTTAACATCAACTGAATATTTCATCGCTACAATACGTTGGATGGTCTCGATGCGTACTGGATTAGAGTCGTCGACCGTGATAGTGTCCTTAAGAATGTCACGCGCGTCGTCCACGGAGAGGGGGCTTCCGGTCATGGATTGAAAAGCCTTCAGGCGAATAAGAGACCCCTCCAAGGAGCGTACATTCGTCTTGACCGAAGAGGCGACATAAAGGATGACGTCGTCGGGAACAGAGAACTGCTCGATCTCCGCCTTCTTACGCAGAATGGCGATGCGCGTCTCAAGGTCGGGAGGCTTGATGTCCGCCATAAAACCCCACTCAAGGCGCGAGACAAGGCGCTGCTCCAGGGGGGATAACTCCTTTGGCGAGCGGTCCGAGGAGACAACAATCTGTTTGCGTGAGTCAAAAAGCGTGTTGAAGGTATGAAAGAATTCCTGTTCAGAGCGTTCTTTCGCGATAAGAAACTGAATATCATCGATGAGCAGGCAGTCGAGGCAGCGGTAGCGGGCCCGGAAGGAATCGAGACCGTTGTTCTGCACCGCGCCGATGTACTCATTAACGAACTGTTCGCTGGTCGTATAGAGAACGCGCGCTTTAGGATGCTGGCGGCGCATGGCGTTGCCGATGGCGTGCATCAAGTGAGTCTTGCCTAGGCCGACGCCGCCGTAGATAACGTATGGATTGTATTGAGTGCCCGGGATCTTGGCGATGGACTCGGCTGCGGCGCGCGCCAAGCGGTTTGACTCTCCGATGACGAAGGTCTCGAAGGTATAGCGGGGGTTAAGGTCCGAGAGGGCGAAATCCGATTGAGGAGAGGCCTCGGGGACCGGGTCCGAAGGAGGCAACACACGCGTGATATCACGCTCGACGCGGAAATCGATGCCAACGTCTAAATTAGAAATCTCACGGAAGAGAGAGAGAAGTCTCTTTTGGTAGCGCTCCTTGATGCCGTCCGAGAAAAATTTATTTGGCACCCTCAGAAGGAGCACTCCGCCTTCCAAAGACATGGCCTCTACCGGCTTGAGCCAGAGCTCCAAACTCTCTTCTCCGATTTCCGTGCGCAAGTGTTCCACGGCCTGGTGCCATAGCTCGGCCGCCGTCATTGTTTTCACAGGATATCCACATGCGTGGATAACTGGTTATCCACAGATTAAATACATATTTATATTCACTTTTTTATACATCTCAAAATACGGAAAATAATGATAAAAAAACAGCATGACGCACGCCTGGATATGAAGCATGCCCGACGGTCCATGGTACAAACTTATTCTTAATAGAGTCAACTTCAGGAGAGCATCCACGCGTTGACTCGCATGTGTCTCAATGGCTAGAATGAACCAATGGAGATTCAACTTACAGCCAAACAGCTTAAGATCACTTCTGCCCTGCGCGGCTACGTCCAGCAGAAGATGGGCAAGGTTCAAAAATACTTTGACCACATCGTCTGGGGCCAGGTTTTTCTTTTCGTGGAGAAGCGTGCCAATAAGGCCGAAATGATCGTACATGCCCCGGGGCAGACCTTCCGGGTCATTGCCACCGCCGCGGACCTCTACTCCGCCATCGACCTCGCCTCCGACAAGATCGACGCACAGCTCAGGAAACATAAAGAGCGCATCAAAGTCCGTCATAAGGCCAAGGCCTCCGAGATCGCCCTGGAGTACCCGGTTGAGGAGAGCGCGAACTTCTCCGTTGTGCGTCAGCCCGTGTCGGCGATGACGCCGCAACAGGCCGTCGATGAGATGGAGAGCAGAGGCCACCAGTTCTTGGCCTATCTGGACCGCGATGCCGACCGGATCCAGGTGGTTTTCCGCCGGAGCGACGAGAGCTTCGGGATCGTTCGCCCGGTGCGTAAAAACAAGCGCTAAGACGTGCAGACTACGGAACTGACCGTCGGCGACCTCTTGAAGGAACAGGGGGAGAGGCTTCGTCTGGAGGTCCTGTCCGGGGAGAAGTCCCTGGGGCGGAGGATTACGGTCGGAGATCTGAATCGTCCGGGCCTGGCGCTTTCCGGCTTCCTTGAACGCTTCCGTGCGGAGCGGGTCCAGATTTTCGGCAACGGCGAACAGGCCTACTGCCAGAAAGGAGATGCCAAGAAGTTGGCTGATTGCCTTTCAGGGATGCTGGCCATCCCGGATGTGCCGTGCGTCATTATCACGCACAACGCTCCGGTCCCAGCGGCTTTGTCACAGGCTTGCAAGAAGCATGCAGTCCCGCTCCTGCGCTCGGCCTTAGATACGACCACGCTCACGGGAGAACTTTCCGAGGCCCTCGAGTCGCGTTTGGCGCCGGCGACCACCGTCCACGGCGTGCTTGTGGACGTCTACGGCCTGGGTGTGCTCATCCAAGGGGAGGCCGGCATCGGCAAGTCTGAGTGCGCGCTGGAACTGCTCAAGCGCGGGCATCTTCTCGTGGCCGATGACGCGGTCCAGATCCAGCACCGTCGCGGCGGCATCCTTCGCGGCTATTGCCCGGAACCGCTGAAGAATCATATGGAGATTCGAGGCTTGGGCGTCATCGACGTCAAACTCCTCTTCGGCATTGGAGCAATTCGCAACCGCACGCGCATCGAACTCTCCATCAAGCTGGAAGCCTGGAATCCTCAGACCATCTACGACCGCACGGGGCTTGATGCGCGCAAGGTCTCCATCCTCGATGTGGAAGTGCCCCTCATCCGCATCCCCGTCAGTCCCGGACGCAACCTTGCCGTGCTCATCGAGGTGGCTGCGCTCAACCAACGCCTGCGTTCTCAGGGATATTTCTCCGCGGAGACCTTCAACAAGCGTCTGATCGAGCGCATGAAGACCAAGGAGAGGCAGTGAAGGCCAAGGCCTCGCCGGGGCCGAAGAGACTTTGCATCATCACCGGCGTTTCCGGCGCCGGCAAGAGTCAGGCTCTCAAGGTCTTTGAAGACTTTGGTTATTTTTGCGTCGACAACCTGCCCATCGCTCTCGTCGACCAGTTTGCCGATTTTGTGCGCAAGTCGCCTTCCATGACGCGCGTGGCCCTCGGCATGGACGTGCGCGAGGGGAAGCTCCTTTCCATGATGCCGGAGCTTCTGCGCGAGATGAAATCCGAGAAGCTCCGCGTCAGCGTTCTTTTTCTCGACGCGACCGACGATTCCATCATCCATCGTTTTTCCGAGACGCGTCATCGTCATCCTTTGGGCGGCAAGATCGCGGAAGCAATTAAGCAAGAGCGCCGTCTCCTGGTCCCTATCAAGAGCGTGTCTGACAAGACCATCGACACCACTCATCTGAGCCTGGGAGAGCTCAAAGAGAAGATTTCGGAGACTCTCGGCCTGACCCGGACGCATGAGATGACCTTGCAGGTCATCAGCTTCGGCTACAAGCACGGCATTCCCACGGACGCCGACATCGTCATGGACGTGCGTTTCTTGCCGAATCCGCATTACGCACCAGGCCTGCGCAGACTCACCGGGCTTAACGGCAAGGTCCAGCGTTACATCCTGGCTCAAAGCATCGCGCGTCGTTTCCTTAAGGACTGGCTTCATCTCGTCGAAGAACTTCTTCCTCACTATGTCCGCGAGGGCAAGTCTTATCTCACCATCGCAATCGGCTGCACCGGCGGCCGTCATCGCAGCGTTTTCTGCACGCGCTGGCTGTCCCAACGTCTGCGCAGTTCCGGACATCCCATACAAGAGTTCCACCGGGACGTCACGCTGTGATCAATTTTATTGTCGTCACGCATGGGGAGTTCGGCGCTTATCTCGTGGAGGCCGCGGAAAGCATCGTGGGCCGGCAGGACCAAGGGGTGCTCGTTATCGCGACTTCCTCTCGCCTCTCGGTGCCTGAGATCCGCGTGAAGATCGCCCGTGCCCTGCGCGAGCTCTCCAATTCTGACGGGATTATCGTTTTCACCGATATGCCCGGCGGCACGCCCAACAATCTCTCGTTTCCTCTCATCAAGGACGCCTCGCGCGTCGAGATGGTCAGTGGAGTCAACCTCTACATGCTGATCTCCGCCTTCAGCCAGCGCGACCGCATGCCGCTGGGGAGCCTCGTGTCGAAGATCGTGGCCGACGGTCAGAAATCCATCCGGGACGTGCGGCATATGTTCCTGGCCGCCGCAGGGGGGCATTGATGCCCATCGTCCTGCTGCGCATCGACGACCGGCTGGTGCATGGCCAGGTGGTGGAGGGCTGGCTGCCCCATATCCGGGCTGACCTTGTGGCTGTCGTCTCCGACGCGGTCGCTTCCGATGCGGTCCAATCCGCGCTGATGAAGATGGCCTTGCCCCCATCGGTCGGCTTGATCGTCTTGAGCGTGCCCGCGGCGGCGGGCGCCCTCAAGGCCGCGCAGACGGCCGGCCGCCGTATTCTGATCCTGGTGCCGAGTCCGGCGGAGGCGCTGGCTCTTCTCGAGAACGGCGTTGCCGTGTCGCGCGTGAACGTTGGAGGCCTCCATTACACGGTGGGCAAGGTCCAGCTTGGGAGGGCCTTGTTCCTCGATGAGAAGGACAAAGACGCGCTTCAAGCCATTGCCGAGCGCGGCGTGCATCTGGAGGGCCGTGCTCTGCCCGCGGACCCAGAAGAAAACCTCGCCTCCATCTTGGGGGGGCAATAACCATGATTGGGGCCCAGGAGACCGTCGGAGCGGCCGTCCTTGCCGTCCTTGAGTTGGACGCGGCCTCGGTGGGTCCGATGCTCCTCTCGCGGCCGTTCGTGGTGGGGCCGCTTGTGGGGGCCTTCTTCGGAAACCCTCTCCTCGGCGCCGGTCTCGGCATCGCGATCGAGTTGGTGACGCTGGAGGAACTGCCGCTGGGCGGGTGTCTAGGGATTTCGGCGCCGGTCGCGGCCGGGGTCTCCGTCTGGTTGGCCGCGGGTCCTTGCGCGCTTGCCGCCGAGGCCGCCTTCCCGGCCGGGCTCGTCGTGGGTTGGGTCCATGCCCGCATGGAACTCTTCCTGCGCTTGCGTCGAGCCATTCATGTCCGCCGCGCACAGGAGTGCCTGGTTCAGGGACGTCCGCCCCAACTCGGACTGGAACTTGCTTTGGCCCTCGCCGCGCAGGTCTTGGCCACCTTCATCGTGTTCATCACGGCGTTCCTGGCGGCGGGGCCCGCCCTCAAGCACCTCTGGCCGCTTCTGCCGGAGGCGTTCCGCGCGGGAGCGCGTTGCGCCGTCATCGCCGCGCCCTGGCTTGGAGCCGGAGGGCTGGCCGCATCGCTCTGGAGGAAGCAATGAGCGCGCTGCGCGCGCGGATGTTCCTGCGCTGCTTTTTTCTGCAGTCGGGTTTCTCCGACGAGAGCCGCCAGGCTCTCGGTTTTGCCTGGGCCCTGGACCCTGCCTTGCTCGTTGCCCACAAAAAAGACCCGCACGGCCTGGCCGCGGCTCGCGTGCGCCATCTGGGGCCGTTCAACACGAACCCCTTCGCCGTCGGAATCATCCTGGGGTCGACGGCCGCGCTCGAGGTCCGCGCCGTCGGAACGCCCGCCTTGGCCGCGCGCGCCCTCACGCTCAAGTCCGCGGCGGGAGCGTCCCTGGCGGGCGCTGCGGACGCCCTTTTCTGGGGATCACTGAGACCGCTGGCCGCGGCGCTGGCGGTCTTCGTCGCCGTCGTGTCCCAGCACCTCCACCTGCCTCATTTTCTTTTCTGGGGAGCGCTCGCCGGCCTGGTCGTGTTCAACGTCCCTGCCCTGGCCGCGCGTTGGGCGGGTCTCTCCCAGGGCCTTGCCGAAGGAGAGGCCTCTCTCGTCTCCGCGGCCCGGCTGCCGGTTCAGGCCTGGGTTCGCCGAGGGCGCTTGGCGGCCATCGGCCTCCTGATTGCGGCCTCGGCGTTGGCGGGATCTTCGGGAGCGGTCGCGCCTGCCTTGTTCGCCGCTTGCGCCTTCACCGCGGGGCTGATCTTGTCGCGCGTCGTGGGCGGCCCCATGCGCCTCGTCGTCGCGGCGGGGCTGCTGGGAGTCGCCGCGGCGGCCGGGGGGTGGACGTTGTGACTGAACGTCTCTTCACCATCAAGAACCGGCTCGGTATTCATGCGCGTCCGGCGGCGCTCTTCGTCCAGGAGGCCGCCAAGTTCAAAAGCCAGATTCTCGTGATCAAGGACGGCCTCGAGGTCAACGGCAAGAGCGTGATGGGGCTCATGCTCCTGGCCGCCGAAGGCGGCTCCAAACTCATGGTTAAGGCCGACGGTCCCGACGAGGCCAAGGCGCTCGAGGCGCTGGGAAAGATCTTCGACCGGAAGTTTGATGAGGACTGACGCTTGATCGTCATCAAAGGCATCGCGGCCAGTCCCGGCATCGCCATCGGGAAGGCGTACGTGGTCGAAGACGAGGATATCGTGGTCGAACGCATGGAGATTTCCCGTGACCGCGTCAGCGAGGAGGTCCGGCGCTTCAAGCATGCGCAGAAGGCCACCCTGCGCGATCTCGACGCCGCTGAGCAGAAGGTGCTTAAGGTCCTCGGCAAGCAGCATGCCAGGCTCATCGATGCCCACCGTCTCATCCTGAAGGATACCCTCATCACGCAGGACGTATCCAAGCGCATCGTTGCAGAGCGCGTGAACGCGGAGTTCGCCCTTTCCGAGGCTCTCGACCAAGTCAATCGGCAGTTTGAGAAGATGGACGACGAGTTCTTCCGAGAGCGCCGTCACGATCTTTTCGACGTGGGCAAGCGTCTGCTTCTGAATCTCATGAAACGGCAGAAGCGCAGCTTGGCGGAGATCGACCACGAGTGCGTGCTGATCGTGCGCAATCTCCTGCCTTCGGACACGATGGGGCTCAAAGACACGAAGATTATCGGCTTCGCTACTGATCTGGGAGGCAAGACTTCCCACACGGCCATCCTCGCCCAGAGCCTTGAGATTCCGGCCGTAGTCGGGCTCTCCGACATCAGCCGCCGCGTCAAGACCGGCGACCTTGTGGTCCTCGATGGCGAACAGGGGATGGTCATCATCAATCCCGGCCCCGAGACCATCGTCAAGTACGAGAAGGTCCAGCAGAAGGCCGTAGCCGAGGACCGCTCCCTCGAAGCCTTGAAAGGTCTGCCGGCCGTCACCCAAGATGGGAGGGTTTTCCGGCTTGAGGCGAACCTGGATTCGCCCGACGAACTCAAGGCCATCACGGCGCTCCAGGTCGATGGGATCGGCCTCTTCCGGACCGAGTATCTCTTCCTCAACCGCACCGAGTCCCCCAGCGAGGAAGAGCAGACCAAGGCCTATTCGACCGTGGTCAAGGCCATGGACGGACGTGAGGTCATCATCCGAACCGCGGACATCGGCGGCGACCGCCTCTCCCACGTCGGCATCGAAGGGCCCAAGAACGAGACGAACCCTTTCATGGGCCTGCGCGGGGTGCGCCTCTTCCTGCGCCATCTCGACCTCTTCAAGACCCAGCTGCGCGCGATCCTGCGCTCCACGCTCAAGGGCAAGGCGCGGGTCATGATCCCGATGGTCTCCTCGGTCGGCGAGGTGATCGCGACCAGAAAGCTCCTCGCCCAGGCCCGGGCCGAGTTGGCCGCGGAAGGAGTCGAGTTCAAGGAGGAGCTCGAGCTTGGCATCATGTTCGAGATTCCCTCGACCGCCATCCTCCTCGACGCCTTCCTGCCCCATTTGGACTTCATCTCTATTGGCACCAACGAC
>CAYHNV010000072.1:0-11695 GCA_964358065.1 uncultured Elusimicrobia bacterium
CGGCAAGACGACGCACGGGAAGTTCCTCCGCCGCACGCCACGCAACTTCACCCTTTAGGAGAACGAACATGCAGACCGCCCCCCTCAAGAACGAAGTCCTCATCCTCAGGCAGTACATCGCCGGCAAGTGGAGCGACGGCTCCACCCGCAAGGAGATCGTCTCCACCAACCCCGCCGACGCCCGCCAAGTCATCGCCCGCCTTCGGGGAGCCGATAAGAGCGACGCCCTGAAAGCCCTCGACGCCGCGCAGAAGGCCTTTCCGGCCTGGCGCGCCACCCCCGCACCCGTGCGCGGGCGCATGCTCGCCAAGGCCGCCATGATCGCCCGCTCCCGCAAGGAAGAGCTGGCCCGCCTGATGACCCGCGAGGAGGGCAAGATCTACCCCGAGGCCCTGGGCGAGATCGAGAAGGGCTTGACGCTCATGGACTGGTTCGCCGGCGAAGGAATGCGCCTGATGGGGACCACCGCGCCCTCCGAGTTGCCGCAGAACCTGCTTTACACCATCCGCCAGCCGCTGGGGGTGGTCTCCATCATCACCCCCTGGAACTTCCCCTGGGCCATCCCGGTCTGGAAGATCTCCCCGGCCCTCGTCGCCGGCAACTGCGTCGTCTTCAAGCCCGCCTCGCTGGTACCCGCGCTGGCCGTGGAGATCGTGAAGATCTTCGAGGAGGCCGGACTTCCCGCGGGCGTGCTGAATCTCATCCTCGGCTCCGGCTCCGCGGTGGGCGCCGTCCTCGTCGAGGATGAGCGCATCAAGGCGGTGTCGTTTACCGGCTCCAACGAGATCGGCAAGCGCGTGCATACCATCGCCGGCGCGCGCGGCATCAAGGTCACCTGCGAGATGGGCGGCAAGAACCCCGCCGTGGTCATGGCGGACGCCGACTTGAACCTGGCTCTGGCCGGCGTCATGAAGGGGGCCTTCGGCTCCACCGGACAGCGCTGCACCGCCACCTCGCGCCTGATCCTCGACGAGAAGATCGCCGACCGCTTCCTCAAGATGGTCCTGGCCGAGGTCAGGAAGATCACGCTCGGCGACGGACTGGTGAAGGGCATCGGCATGGGACCGGCCGTGGACGAATCCCAGATGAAGACCGACCTGGACTACATCGAGATCGCGAAGAAGGAGGGGGCCAAGCTCCTGTGCGGCGGCAAGCGCCCGGCGGACAAGGACCTCGAGCACGGCTATTTCGTGGAGCCGACGATCTTCGACGGCGTGACGCCGAAGATGCGGCTGTGGCGCGAGGAGGTCTTCGGTCCCGTCTTGGCCGTGACGCGGGCGAAGGACTTTGAGGAAGCGCTTGGGCTTGCCAATGACTGCGTGTTCGGCCTCACCTGCGCGATCTACACCCAGGACCTGACCCAGGCGATGCGCTTCGCGGATGCGGCGGAAGTCGGCATGGTCCACGTCAACAGCCCCACCATCGGCGGCGAGGCCCAGGTCCCCTTCGGCGGGGTCAAGGGCTCCGGCGTCGGCGACCGCGAGATGTCGAAGGAAGGCCTCCACTTCTTCACCGAGCTCAAGACCGTCTTCCTCGACTACACGGGAGCCGCGCGCGCCTCGAACATCTACTGAGGTGACCCCCTTCGCGGCCGTCGTCACGGGCGGGCTGGCCGGCTTGCTTGGCGCGGCACTCGCGCACATGCTGACCACGCTGGCCGACCGTCTCGGGGCGGAAGACTGGCTGCGCGGGCCCTACGGGCCGCAGTTCTTCCCGATCGCTCTTTACACGGCCGTCTTTTACGCCGCCATCGGCGCCGCGGCCGGGCGGCGGGCCGCCACGACCCTGGCGGGCTTCCTGGGGCCGATGCTCGCCGTCGCGGGGCTCCTGGCGGGGCTCACCCGCTACTCCGGCTGGGGGATGCCCCGCGGCCTGCCCGGCACGCCACAATGGCAGCTGGCGGTCACCGCGGTCTACGGCGTCGCCATCTGGGGCACGATCTCGCTGCTGGGCATCCTGGCGGGACGCACCGCGCGCTGGCGCGGGGCTCTGGCGGCCGTCGTCGGCTCCCTGTGCGCCTATGGCGCTCTGACCCTCATCCTGGCGGCGGTCCCATCCTACGGGAAGAGCCCCTGGAATCCCGTCTCCCTCATCCCCTCGCCCGTGAACCTGCTCGACGGCCTGCTGTCCGGCGTCGGGCTGTGCCTGGCTTTATCACTCGACGAACGACTCGACCGGAGGACTCCATGAAGACCAAGAACGCCGCGACCACCGCCGCTTGGCCCACGTCCGCGCAGACCGCCGCCCAGCGCGCCAAGCACCTCCTGCCGCTGCCCGGCCCCATGTTCGAGCGGCCCATCCAGATCGTCGAGGGGCGCATGCAGTTCCTCTACGACGAGAACGGCAAGGAATACCTCGACGCCTTCGCCGGGGTGGCCACGGTTTCCATCGGGCACTCGCACCCGCGCTTCGTGAAGGCCCTGAAGGACCAGATCGACGTGCTCCAGCACACCCCGCCGCTATACCTGCACCCAAGCGTAGGAGCATTCGCCCAACGCCTGGCCAAGAAGGCGCAGAGCGTCAACCCGGACATGGAGGTCTGCTTTTTCACCAACTCCGGCTCCGAGGCCAACGAGATGGCCGCCTGGCTCGCCAAGGCCCACACCGGCAGGCACGAGTTCGTCGCCGTCCAGCGCTCCTACCACGGCCGCACGCTGATGACCATCGCGCTCACCGGCCAGGGCCCCTGGCGCAACAACCAGCCCTATCCCGTCGGCGTCTCCTTTGCGCCCACGGACTACGCCTACCGATTCGACGGCGCCCGCTCGGCGAGCACGAAAGCCGCCCTGAAGGGCTTGGCCGAGACCCTCAAGACCTCCACGTCGGGAAAGATCGCGGGCTTTTTCGCCGAGACCATCCTGGGCGTGGGCGGCGCGATCACGCCGGGGCCGGAGTATTTCCAGGAGGCCGTCGAACTGGTTCATCGCCACGGTGGATTGTTCGTCTGCGACGAGGTGCAGGCAGGCGTCGGCCGCACCGGGAAGCATTATTTTGGCATCCAGCATTGGGGGGCCAAGCCCGACATCATCGTGATGGCCAAGGGTCTGGGCAACGGCTACCCGATCGGCGCGGTCATCACGACCGCCGCCATCGCGTCTTCGGTCAAGGGCCTGCTGCACTACAACACCTTTGGAGGCGGCGCCATGGCCATGGCCGCGGCCAACGCGGTGATGGACGCCGTCGAGGGCGAGAAACTCGCCGACAACGCCGAACGCGTGGGCGGCAAGCTGAAGGCGGCCCTCTTGGCTCTCGCGGAGAAGTCCGACGTCATCGGAGAGGTCCGCGGCATGGGCCTGATGCTGGGCGTCGAGCTCGTCAAGAACAAGAAGACGAAGGAACCCGCGCCCGAGATGACGATGGCCGTCGTCGAGAAGATGAAGGACCTGGGCGTGCTGGTGGGCAAAGGGGGCCTGGAGGGCAACACCATCCGCATCAAGCCGCCGCTCTGCTTCACCGAGACCGACGCCAAGCGCACCTGCGCAGCGCTGGCGCAGGCCATTTGATAGACTTGCACATGGCCCTATCAGCGAAGAGCCGCAAAGCGATCGAGCTCGCAGAGAAATACGGCACGCACAACTACCACCCCCTGCCGGTGGTGATCTCCCGCGCCAAGGGAGTATTCGTCTGGGACATGGGCGGCAAGCGCTACTTTGACTTCCTCTCCGCCTACTCCGCCCTCAACCAAGGCCACAACCACCCCAAGATCGTCGCCGCGGCCAAGGCCCAGTTGGGCAAACTGACGCTGACCTCCCGCGCCTTCCACAACGAACGCATGGGCCCCTTCCTGAAGCTCCTCTGCTCGGTCGCGGGCAAGGACCGTGCCCTGCTGATGAACTCGGGCTCGGAGGCCGTCGAGACCGCCATCAAGGCCATGCGGCTTTGGGGCTATCGCCGCAAGGGTATCAGCGCCGACGAGGCGGAGATCATCGTCTGCGAACACAACTTCCATGGCCGCACGACGACGATCGTCGGCTTCTCCTCGGATCTGGAATCCTCCGCGGATTTCGGCCCACCCACCCCGGGTTTCGTGCGCATTCCGTTCGGCGACGCCGACGCCCTCAAGAGTGCGATCGGCAAGAATACGGTGGGCTTTCTCTTCGAGCCCATCCAGGGAGAGGCGGGGGTCATCATCCCGCCCAAGGGCTACCTGAAGACCGCGCGCCGCTGGTGTTCGATGTATAAGGTGCTCATGTGCGCCGACGAGATCCAGACGGGGCTGGGCCGCACCGGGGCGATGTTCGCCTGCGCGCAAGAGGGCGTCACGCCGGACCTCTACGTGCTGGGCAAGGCCCTCTCCGGCGGGCTTTATCCGGTGTCGGCCCTGATCGGCAACGACGAGGTCCTCTCGCTATTTACTCCCGGCACCCACGGCTCCACCTTCGGCGGCAACCCCCTGGCCTGCGCCATCGGTGAAACCGCCCTCACGGTCCTCCAGCAAGAGCGCCTCCCCCAGAGATCGGCCAAGCTGGGCGCCTTCCTTCTGTCCCGGCTCAAGACCCTGAAACATCCCAAGCTCAAGGAAGTCCGCGGCCGGGGCCTGATGCTGGCGCTGGAGTTCTTCGTTCCCGTGAGGCCGCTCGTCGAGGACCTCATGCGCAGAGGCCTGCTGGCCAAGGACACGCACGAGTTCACGGTCCGCCTGGCCCCGCCTCTGGTCATCACCGAGGCTCAGGCGGAGTCAGCCTTCCGCATCCTGAGAGACGCGCTGGCCTCCTTCCCGCAATGAGCGAAGACGTTCTCCTCGAGATCGGCCCGCTGACCAAGTCCTTCGGCTCCGCTCCCGTCCTGCGCGGGGTCCACCTGTTCGTGCGCAAAGGGGAGTTCATGACCTTCCTCGGCCCTTCGGGCTGCGGGAAGACCACGACCCTGCGCATCATCGCGGGCTTTGAGTCACCGGACTCGGGACGCGTGCGTTTGAGCGGCATCGACGTGACCGACCAGCCCCCCTACGAGCGCGACCTGCACACGGTCTTCCAGCACTACGCGCTATTCCCTCACCTCGACGTCGCCGAGAACATCGCCTTCGGACTGCGCCTGCAAAATGTCAACCAGGCCGAGATCGCGCGCCGCACCGCCGAGGCCCTGGCCATGGTCAAGCTCTCGGGCTTTGAAAAACGGCGCACGACCTCGCTCTCCGGAGGGCAGATGCAGCGCGTCGCCCTGGCGCGCGCCATCGTCGGACGGCCCGCCATCCTGCTCCTGGATGAGCCGCTGGGCGCGCTCGACCTCAAGCTCCGCAAGGAGATGCAGCTCGAGCTCAAAAATTTACAGAAACGCCTGGGCATCGCCTTCGTCTACGTCACGCACGATCAGGAAGAGGCGATGACGATGTCCGACCGCATCGCGGTCTTCAACCACGGCCGCGTGGAGCAGGTCGGCACGCCCGGGGAAATCTACGAGTCCCCCAAGACGAGCTTCGTGGCCGACTTCATCGGCGGCGCCAACATCTTCTCCGCCCTCGTTTTGCCGGGGCCCGAGGGCCGCGCGCGGTTGCTTCTCGAGGATGAGTTCGAGCTGGACGTGCCGCTGGATCCCGGAGAGACTTTGCCCGGCGCGGGCAAGCGGGTGCGCGTCGCCATCCGTCCCGAGCGCGTGAAGGTCTACTACAAAGACGAGCTCCCCTTCGGCGCGTTGCGCTTCGATGCGACGCTGAAGGACACGGTGTTCCTGGGAGACGCCTGCCAGATTTATCTCCAGCTCTTCAAGAAAGCGCCGGAGCGGCTGATGGTCGCCAGCGCGGGCGGCGACCGCTACGCGGTGCACGACGACCTGAATGTCCCCGTGATCGCCGCCGTGCAGCCCGAGGACCTCTATATACATGAGCCACAAGAAGTCAGAACTCTCGCGGCGCGATTTACTGAAGGCGGCGGTGCTCCTGCCGCTGATGCCCTCCTTGCTGGGGGCCTGCCGGCGCTCCGATTCCCGGCGGGTCGTCAACTTCTACAACTGGTCGAACTACATCGGCAAGGACACGCTCTCCGACTTCAAGAAAAAGACTGGCGTCGAAGTCCGCTACGACATGTTCGCCGATGAGGAAGAGATGTTCGCCAAGATCCGCGCGGGCGCCCGCGGCTACGACCTTATTGTCATCGGCGATTACCTGATCCCGCGCTTCCGCACGCTCAACCTCATCGACCCGGTGCCGACCGAGCGGCTCAAGAACTTGGACAACCTGCTCGCGCGCTTCCGCCGTCCCGTCTACGACCCGGACGAGACGACGGTCCCCTACCTATGGGGCACGACGGGCATCGCCTACAATCGGCGCAAGCTCGCCAAGGTGCCGACCTCCTGGTGGGACCTCTGGGACCCGAAGTACAAGGATAGGATCTCGATGTTGGACAGCGTGCGCGACTGCCTCGCCGTGGCGATGAAGCTCCTGAAGATACCGCAGTCGACGCGCGACCCCGCGGACTTCCGCCGCGTGCGAGAACTGCTGGTCAAGCAAAAGCCGCTGGTCAAGCAGTACTCAAGCTCCTCCTACCTCAACAGCCTGGTCGCCGGCGAGATCGACCTGGCGATGACCTGGTCCGGCGACCTCTTCCAGGCCGCGCGCGATAATCCGGACCTCGACTACTGCCTCCCCAAGGAAGGCACCTACATGTGGGTGGACTGCCTTGCGCTGCTGCGCGGCTCGAGCCACCGCGAGGACGCGCTGCACCTGATCGACTACCTGCTGGAACCGGAGGTGGCCGCGAGCATCGCCAACTCGGTGCGCTACGCGACGCCCAACGAGAAAGCCACGCCCCTCGTCGACAAGTCCCTGCGCCGCGATCCGCGCGTCTACCCGACGCCGAAGGCCCTGTCCCAACTGAGGCTCCACAACGTCCTTGACCCCGAGCAGTCCGAGCTGTGGAACCAGACCTGGGCCGACGTGAAGGTGGCGTGAGGCTGAACAAGCTCCTCTCCTGGCTCCTGGGCGGCCGCCGCCCCCTGGCCAGCCACCTCCTGCTCGCCCCCGCGGCGGCCTGGCTCCTCGTCTTCCTGCTTCTACCCGCGGCGGGGCTGGTACTCCTGTCTCTGGCCAAGAACGGGGCCTATGGCGAGGTGATCTGGACCTTCGGCCTGCAGAACTATCGCCGCGCCTTCGATGCGAAGTACATCCCCGTCCTCCTGAGGACTTTCGCCTTCGCCGGAGGGACCACCGTGATCTGCCTGCTCCTCGGCTATCCCTTGGCCTACTTCCTGAGTTTCCGCGCCGGCCGCTGGCGTCCCGCCATGCTCATCGGCCTGATGGTCCCCTTCTGGACCTCGGCCCTGGTCGCCGTTTATTCCTGGATGATCATCCTGGGCAAGGAGGGCCTGCTCAACGCCGCCCTGCTCCGCTTCGGCTTCCTCAGCGCCCCCATCGGCATCCTGTACACGCCCTTCTCGGTCCTGCTCGGCCTGGTGTATTTCTACCTGCCCTTCATGGTCCTGCCTCTTTACGCCTCCCTGGAGAAGGTGCCGCGCCAGTATGTGGAAGCCGCCTACGACCTGGGTGCCGACCGCTGGACGGCCTTTCATAAGGTGACTTTGCCCCTGTCCCTGCCGGGAGTCATGGCCGGAAGCCTGCTGACTTTCATCCCCTGTCTGGCCGATTTCCTGACCGCCGAGCTTCTGGGCGGCCCGCGCTTCTACCTGCTCGGCAACCTCATCTCGAACCAGTTCCTGATGGCCCAGGACTGGCCCTTCGGCGCGGCCCTGACCTGCCTGCTCCTGACGGGCTTGGTCGGCGGCCTGTGGGTCTACCGCCGCTGGGAGACCGAGTCATGAAGCGCTCCCGGGGCATGGGCCTGTATTGCGCCGGTCTTTACGCCTTCCTATATCTGCCCCTCATCGTGATGACCGCGTTCTCCTTCAATGATGCCCACCGCAACGTCATCTGGCGCGGCTTCACCTTCAAGTGGTATCGCGTCCTCTTCGCCGACGCGGACCTCATGCGCGCCATGCTCACCTCCTTGGAGTTGGCCGCCGCCGCCGCCGCCATCGCCGCGGTGCTGGGCTTGCTGGCCGCCTACGCCCTGACGCGCCACCGCGCCTTTGCGGGACAAGACGCCTATAGCGCCCTGTTGGACGCGCCCCTGATGATGCCCGAAGTCGCGCTCGGAGTAGGCCTGCTGAGCTTTCTTGTCCGCGCCGGCTACGAGCTGAATTTCGCCGCCCTCGCCTGCGCCCATGCCCTGATCTGCCTGCCCTACACCGTCGGCTCGGTCCGCGCCCGCCTGAAATCGATGGGGGAGTCTCACCTTGAAGAAGCGGCCATGGACTTGGGGGCCACGGAGTGGACGGCTTTTGTCAAGGTAACTTTGCCCCTGGCCATGCCCGCCGTCGTCTCGGGGGCGCTCCTGTCGTTTACCGTGAGCTTCGAGGACTTCGTGACCTCGTTCTTCCTCGCCGGCATCGGGATCGTCACCATGCCCATCAAGGTCTACTCGATGATGAAGTTCGGCGTCACTCCGGAGATCAACGCCCTCTCCGTCATCCTGCTGACGGCAACCGCGCTGTTGCTGGTCCTCAACGCGGTGTTTGTCTCGCGTCCCGGCGAGGCCGAACGCTCGTAGAAGGGAGCGCTACTCGGCGCGCGAAGGACGAGTCATCTTATCAGGAACCAAAGGTCCAATTGACGGCAGGGCCGTCTCAAGGGGGAGCGGCTTGCGGACGGCCTTTCGGGCCTTAGGGGCCTCGACTGGCTTGGCCTCCTGCGCGACCGGGGCCGAAGAGACCGTGACGCCGCTACCCGCCAGACGATGCGCGGCGAACATGACGCCCGCGATCAGGACCAGGGCCACGAATCGTCCGAAGAGATTGCCGTCCGAGTTCACCGTGTCGTTCATTGGTACCATCCGCTCATTCTAGCGCGCCCCGCCCCGCGCGTCAAGGCGGCCACGTCCAGGCGGATGCGGGCTTTGAGCGCCGCCAGCGAGGGGAACTTCCGCTCGCCCCGGATGCGGGACAAGAACGACACTCTCAAGGTCCGGCCATAGAGGTCGCCGCGAAAGCCCGGGACATGGACCTCGACGACCAGACGCTTGCCGCCCAGCGTCGGCCGCACGCCCACGTTGCAGACCGCCGGGCGCTCGCCTAAAGTCGTGCCGCGAACGCTCACGCGCCAGACCCCGCGCGGCGGCTTGACGCCGGAGGCCAGCTTCAAGTTGGCCGTGGCAAACCCCAGCTTGCGGCCCAGGCGCTCACCGTGAACCACGCGGCCTCGGAAGGCCTTCATCCGACCGGGGCGGCCTTCAGAGAGCGATCGAGGCTGGGCAGGGATTCCAGAAGGATCTTGCCCAACGCCTCCGGAGCCAGAGCCCTGACGGCATCGAGGCTGAGAGCGTCAGCCAGGTCGAAGGGCCCCACCTTCTCGCGGCACAGAGTGGAGACCGTGCCGCCGCAGGCGAGTTTGTCGCCCAGGACTTCGGCCAAGGAACGCACATAGGTCCCGCTGGAGCACTCCAGCCGATGCGAGAGCTCGGGAGCCTGCCAGGCGAGGGCCTTCCAGGAGCGGACCGTGTTGGTGCGAGGCTTGACGGGGATGGCCGCGCCCGCGCGGGCGTACTCGTAGAGCGCCTTGCCCTTGTGCTTGACCGCCGAGTAGGCCGGAGCGGAGGTCTCGATCGTTCCTTCCAAGGCGTGGAGTTCTTTACCAAGACGCTCAAGGCTCAGCGGGGGAATCGGGAGCTCCGCCAGCGTCCTGCCCGTGATGTCTCCAGTGTCCGTCTTGACGCCCAGGCGGATGGTCCCGCAATAGGTCTTGTCGAAGCCCTGCAAGCGCGCCTGCAGGCGCGTGCAGGCCCCCACCAGGAGCACGAGCAGCCCCGTGGCCAAAGGGTCCAGCGTGCCCGTGTGGCCGACCTTCGTGCCGCGGGGAAACTGTCGGCGCAGGACCGCCACCACGTCGTGAGAGGTCCAGTCTTTCGGCTTGTCGACAAGCAGCATGCCCGCGGGATCGCTCATCAGCGGCCCCGCTCCTTGTCGAGCTTGTTGAGAAGCTCGTCGATGCGGGAGGCCTTGCGCGGGGTCTCGTCGTACTTGAAGACGAGCGTGGGGACCACCTTCACCGTCACCTCCTTCTTGAGGAGCGCGCGCAGGTACGGGGCGGCGCGCTCCAGGGCCTGGCCCGCGGCTTGGCGCTCCGCCTCGCAGCCCAGGATGGAGTAATAAACCGTCGCCGTCTTGCGGTCGATGGAAAGGGCCAGGTCGGTCACGGTCAAGAAGCCCGTCAGGCCCGGGTCCTTGACCTCGCGCAAGAGCTTGCTGATGAGCTCCCTGTAGAGCTCCTTGAGGCGGTCGTTGCGCGAGTACATGTCAGCCTCCGCGGCTCAGCGCGGCGACTGGCTCAGGCGCCGCGTGCGCGACTCTTTGACGAAGAACTCCAGCAGGTCTCCGACCTTGAAGTCGGAGTAGCCGTCGATGCCGATGCCGCACTCCTGGCCCCGCTCGACATCCTTGACGTCGTCCTTGAAATGCTTGAGGGTGGTAACCTTGCCCGAATGAACCATCGCGCCGCTGCGCATCACGCGGATAAAACCACCCCGGCTGAGCTTGCCGTCGCGGATGGCGGCGCCGGCCACCATGCCGGTGCGGACCGCGAAGGTCTTCATGACTTCGCCCTTGCCCACGACGACATCCACGACCTCGGGGGCCAGCAGACCCTCGAGGGCCGCCTTGACGTCCTCGATGAGGTCGTAGATGATCTGATACTTGCGGATCTCGACGCCCTCGTGCGCCGCGACTTCCTCGGCACGCGCCTCGGCGTCGGCGTTAAACATCAGCACGACCGCGTCCGAGGCCGAGGCGAGCAGGATATCCGACTCCGTGGCGTTGCCGATGGCCCCATGGATGATGCGCACGCGGCACTCGGTGGTCGTGAGGTTCTCCAGCGAGTCGCGCAGGGCCTGGAGGGAGCCCTGCATATCGGCCTTCAACACGATATGCAGGTCCTTGGCCTTGGAAACGCCCGAGTTGAGCGCCGAACGCAGGCCGACCAGCGTCATATGCTTCTGGTGGGCCATCGTCTGCTCGCGATGGATGAGGCGGCGCTTCTCCGCGATATCGCGGGCGGCCTTCTCGTTCTCGACGACGGTGAAGGCGTCGCCGGCCTGCGGATTGCCGGTCAGGCCCAAGATTTCAACGGGACTGCAGGGGGGCGCTGCCTCGATGCGCTGTCCCTTGTCGTCGACTAAGGCCTTGATTTTGCCGTAGGCCAAGCCCGCGACGAAGGAGTCGCCGTTTTTGAGCGTGCCGGCCTGGACAAGGACGGTGGCCAAAGCGCCGCGCTTGGGGTCCATCCTGGCCTCGAGCACGGTGCCGTAGGCGAGGCGGTCGGGGTTCGCCTTGAGCTCAAGAATCTCGGCCTGGAGGAGAAGGCTCTCCAGGAGCTTATCCAGGTTCAGCTGCTTTTTGGCGGAAACATCGACGAAGATGTTCTTGCCGCCCCACTCCTCGGGCTGCAGACCGTGGTTGGAAAGATCCTGCCGGATCTTCTGCGGGTTGGCGCCGGGAAGGTCGATTTTGTTGACGGCGATGACGATGGGCACGCCGGCCGCCTTGGCGTGGTCGATGGCCTCCATGGTCTGAGGCATGACGCCGTCGACGGCGGAGACGACGAGCACGACGATATCGGTCACCTTGGCGCCGCGCGCGCGCATGGCGGTGAACGCCTCGTGGCCGGGGGTGTCGAGGAAAACGACCGACGCCGCGCCGACCTTCACCTTGTAGG
>CAYHNV010000073.1:0-11677 GCA_964358065.1 uncultured Elusimicrobia bacterium
AGTTCGACCTGAGCAGTTACCCCATACCAGTCAACGCAGCAGAAGCTGGCTAGCTCTTGGCCCAGCGGCTTGGATTTCCTTTATATTTCCAAGTTATCTTTGGCCTTGACATTTAATGTTCCTTTATTTATACTGTTCTATGCAACGGAACATGTCTATTTTAGAGAACGTCACCAACACCCTAATCGAGATTTGTCTGGGAAAGCTCAAGCAAGCTCTCGGACCCGGTTTGCCCATCCGTCTGGATAGGCCCGCGAAGGGCCGCCACAACCTTGATCTCCATATTGAGACAAAGCCGCCCCTGCACCTGCTCATCGAGGCCAAGCGCCGGACCATAACCAGAAACCAAGCACTTCATATCATCATCCGATTGCAGACCCTAGCCGGCGACGCGATAGTTTTCGCTGATTGGATTCCCGATCCAATCGCAGACGAATTTCGTAAAGCGGGGATATTCTTCGTAGACGCCCAAGGCAACGCCTTTATCCGAAAGCCGCCACATGTTGTCTTGGACATCAGAGGAAAGAAACCGGACCGCCCCTTCAAGGCCGAGCCCGGACGGCTGATCGAGCTCGGTGGACTCAAGGTCCTTCATTACCTTCTCACTCATCCGACCGCAGTAGGTGATCCGCTACGGATGATTGCGGAGAGGGCGGGCGTAGGCCTTGCGACCGTGCACACGGTCACGAGGGAGCTCCAACGAGGACAGTGGCTACTACCCGCGGCTGAGGACAAGCGCCGATTCGGGGAGCTCAAAGGTTTGGTCGAACTCTTCTTGCGCGGTTATGCCCTCAAATTGCGCCCGGCTTGCCTCCTCGGCCGCTACCGGCATCACAAGCGAGCGCCTCGGGAGATTCTGGAAGGATTCGCGCAGCGTCTGGCCGACATGCAGGGCCATTGGGCCGTGACGGGCGGGATGGCGGCCAAACAATTGACTCGCTATCTCGAGCCCGACACCACTGAGCTTTTCGTTGATGATCAAGCGATGGCGAAGCTACGGGCAGAGCCGATGCTGCGTGACGACGCCAATGGCAACGTCACTATTTTTCACCTCTTCGGAACAGCCGCGATCGCGGACAAACCCCAGACGCCTTGGCCCTTGGCGACCCCTCTTCTTATCTATGCCGAACTCCTCGAGGCCGGCGGCGCACGAGAGGTGGAAACAGCCAAAATGATCTACGACCGCTTCCTTGAGCCCGAATTCGCGCATGGAAAGTGAACTCAAGAAGGCGGTCGAAGAGGTCGCCAGCGCCGCCGAAGGTCTGAAGCTCGACATCGTCCTCGTCGGGGCCTTGATGGCGGAGTTCTCCCCCGAAATAGAAGCTGACTATCCGCGATTCCGTCGGACCAACGACGCCGATTTCGCCGTCTATGCGCGCGACTGGCCCACCTACAAGAAGCTGCGTGACGCGTTGATCGATCGGAAGTTCAAACCGAACCCCAAGATCGAGCACCGGTTGTATCACGAAACCGCGATGGTGGACCTCATACCCTACGGATCTCAGATCGCTCCCGATGGGAAACTCGCCTGGCCGGAATCGGGCTTCGAGATGACGGTGACGGGTTTCGATGAGGTCTGTGCGGCGGCGCGCAAGTCTACAGCGTCGAATAATCTCCCCGTACCGGTTATCACGGTACCCGGCTTCGTGCTGTTAAAAATCATCGCCTACCTCGACCGCAAGAGTCGAGCGGACGCGAAGCACAAGGATGACGCGAAAGATATCGAGTACTGGCTGCGCAACTATGCCGGCGGCACCAAAGACGAAAGGCGCTTCGAACTCGTAAATGAGCCGGACCTGGCCCATCAAGATTACGAGACCGCGGGCGCGGTCTTGCTCGGCAAAGAAGTCGGTTCTTTGGCGTCGGTCGAAGCTGCCACCTATGTGGATCGGTTCCTGCGGGAATCCGAGGACCTCTATTCACCCTTCATGGACGTCCTGGCCGCCGACGCGATGGACGGGGCGTCGAACAAGAAGCGGGACGAAGGTCTCGCGTTGTTGGCGGCCTTCAAAAAGGGCTACATGCACGTGCAGAAACGGAAGGGATGATGAGGATACGCGCCGTCGAATGCTGGACCTGATCGACCCATTCCGCAAGACCCAAGGTCGCCACTACATCGCGTTTTCGGCGTGACGCCGCATCCTCTCAGACGGGAGGGATCGGCCGTTCATGCCGAGCGTCGCGGCATAGCGATTTGTGCTTGGACATACGTCGCTCATATCTTTGCGTAGGGGCACTCCACGCGGAAATCGCAGCGCGGGCAATAACGGGCGTCGGCCTCGAACAGGCCCGCCGCGATGGAGTCGGCCGCGGCGGCGATGTCCGCGGCCAGGGCCTCCTCGCCGGAAGGGTCGTACGGCACGCTGATGCGCGTGCCCGTCGTCACGAAGTCCATCGTCACCGTCGAGACCGGCACGCCGAGGGCGCGGCTGGCCCCGAGGGCGTAATAGCGGAGCTGGGGGTCGGCGGCGACCTGAGCGGTCGTCGGCACGCCCGGGCCGGTCTTGTAGTCCACCAGGTCGTAAGTCCCGTCCGGGGCCTGGTCGATGCGATCGATCTTGCCGCGGACCCGGTGGCGCTCCAGGTCCCAGAAGAACTCCTTCTCCGCGCAGATCAGGCGCGAGCGGCGCGAGGATTCCGCATCGTAAAAGCGGGCGAGAACCCTCACGGCCTTGGAGTACCAACGCGCCTCGGCGTCCTCGTCGGGGTAGCCGTCCGTCAGCCATTTGGAGCGCAGGGCCTCGTGCAGGGACTCGAGCGTCATGTCCCCCCTGAGCAGCCAGGACTCCAGCGCCCGGTGCAGGGAGAGGCCGTAGCTGGACTTGGCAATGAGCGGAATGCGGCGGCCGTCGAGGAAGAGGAACTTGTACTTCCAGGGGCACTCCCGGTAGATGCGATACCGGGTGTAGGATATCTCCATCAGACCGCGGCGGCGACGCGGCGGTGGAAGTCCACCAGGGAGTCTCCATACTTCTCGCGCCGAGAGCGCTCGTAACCCGCGGGGACCGCGACCTCCTCCTTGATGTGATGCTGGACGAGGACGAGTCCCCGGGGAGCAAGCAGGCCCGCCTGCGCCACGCGGACCAAGGACGGCGTCGAGTAGTGCAGAGGATGATTCTCCTCGTCTCGGTAGGGCGGGCCGAGGTAGATCAGATCAAAGGTGGAGACACCGGCGCGGTAGGCGACCCAGGAGAGGTCCTGGAGGATGTCGCCGTAGGATGTGCGAGCACGCGCGGCCAGGCCCAGGGTCTTCAGGTTCTCGTTGATGACCGCCAGGCAGCGCTTGTCCCGGTCGACGAAGAAGCAGGACTCGGCCCCCCGCGAGAGCGCCTCCAGGCCCACCGCGCCGGTCCCGGCGTAGAGGTCGAGGAACTTGGCCCCGCCCAGCCAGGGGCGCAGGATGTCGAAGACCGACTTCTTGATGCGCGCTGAGATCGGCTTGACCGATAGGGACTTAGGCACGCTCTTGAAAGGACGACCCCGGCTGTCGCCCGCGAGGATTCGCATCGGACGGATATTATATAGAATACGCACGCATGGCGACCCCGATCATCATAATCGACGACGATCCAATCGTCGGAACGCTCACCCTGGAACTGCTCCAGGACGCGGGCTTCGCCGCCATCCTGGTCCAGGACAGCCTGAAGGCGCAGGACATCATCAAGAAGGAGAAGCCCCAACTCGTCATCCTCGACATCCTGATGCCGGGCATCGACGGCCTGACTTTGCTCCACCGCCTGAAATCAGATCCGGCGACCGAGAAGATCAAGGTCATCGTCGTCTCCGGCAAGTCCTTTGAAGCCGAGAAGAACCGCGCTCTGCAGTACGGCGCCGAGCGCTTCATCGACAAGCCCTACGACGTGGATTCCTTCGCCGCCAAGATCGCCGAGAGCCTCACGACGGAGGGCGTGGAGCCCCGTTGCCTTGCGGCCGAGACGCCCATGCCGCGCTCGAACCTCGCCATCACGATCTGGGGCTGCCGCTCATCATCCTCAGCGGTCTCGCCCGTCGTGACCCGCTACGGCACGCACACATCCTGCGTCTCCGTGGAGACCCAAAAACACCTTTTTGTCTTCGACGCCGGCTCCGGCATCAGCCTTCTCGGCGACGAACTGGTGAAGAACGGCAAGTTTAAGGATTTCTGGCTTTTCCTCACGCATTTCCACCACGACCACATCGAGGGGTTGCCGGGTCTGCCTCTCGCCCGCGATGCCGCCTACACCCTCCGCATCGCCGGCGCCAGCGACCCGGACAAGCCCCTCGAGAAAGCGATCTCCGAGGCCTTCGAGCCCCGCTTCGGCGCGGAAGCCCCTCCCTGCCGCCTCGAGCTTTACGAGATGCGCGAGGAATCATACGATATCCTTCCCGGCGTGCTCCTGACGTCCTTCTACGCCAACCATCCGGGGACCACACTCGGCTACGCGCTCCAGACCGAGGGCCGAAAGATCGTCTACTGCCCGGACAGCGAGATCTACGGCGAGAATGCCACGGCTCTGCAGGACTACGACGAGAAGCTGGGCGGGCTCTGCCGCAACGCCGACCTCCTCTTCCACGACGCTCGCTACACGCCCGAGGACTACGAGGCCAACCGCAACTCGGGACATTCCAGCTTCATCGCCGCCGTCGACTTCGCGGGCCGCAACCGCATCAAGCACCTGGTCCTCGTGCACCAGGACGACCGCTACGCCGACGACGTGCTCGACAAGATGGCGCAGGCCGCCGCGGCACGCGCGGCGGAGAAGGGCTACGATCTGAAGGTTTCCCTCGGGCGCGAAGGCCTGCGCCTGAGCGTCTAGCCCGCACCCGCCGCTAGTTCGAAGCGGACGACAGGCGCCGCGCGACCGCCAGGTTCTCCCGGTCCGCCTCCAGCCCTTCCTTCGGCGTCTCAAGGATGCCCGGCGTGTCGGCAAACTCCGAGCGATCGAGCAGGGCCTTCAGGCCCTCCAGGCCCAAGCGTCCCTTGCCGAGATGCGCGTGGTTCTCCAGGTGCGAGGACAGCGGCGCGCGGGTGTCGTTGATGTGGAAGGCCCGCACCGAGTCCCCCCCGAGCAGGCGGTGGGCGCGCGCGAGGAACTTCAAGGCGCCCTCGGCCGAGGAGAGGTCGTAGCCCGCCGCCCAAGCGTGGGCCGTATCCAAGCAGACGCCCAGCTCCCTCACCTCGGGGCCCAGAGCATCCTGCAGGCGCGCAAGTTCCTCGAAGGTCCCGCCCATGCGCCGCCCCCCGCCCGGAACGTTCTCGAGCAGCAGCGGCCCCTTCCAATCGGACTCCCGCACCGCGCGCCTTACGGAGTCCGCGAAGAGACGCACGCCTTCAGCCTCGCGCGAACCGGGCGAATAGGCGCCCGCGTGCAGCACGAAAGCGTCGCCGCCCAGGCCCTCGGCCAAGCGCAGTTCGCGGCACAGATGCCGGACCGAGCGTTCGCGCCGCTCGCCGTCGCTGGATGCCAGGCTGGGCACGAAGCGCGAGTGGATGAGGAGCGCTTGCAGGCCGAGGAGAGAGCGCTCGGCGCGGAAGGCGGAGAGTTCCTCCTCACTCGGACTATGACGGCGAGGGTAGGGCAGGATCTGCAGAGCCCGGCAGCCCAGCGCGCGCACCTCCGCGAGCGCATAGGCGTAGCCGCGCGCGATGGAGGCATGAACGCCGATGATCACGGCAGGCCCAGGACTCGGCGCAGCAGGGAGGTCTTGCGCTCCTCATAGGGAAACCACCATGGGTCCGGCATGTCCGAGGGCCATTCATGGACCAAAACCGACTGGGCCTGAGTGAAGGCCAGCAGTCCTTCGTCGCCGTGGCGGCGCCCCAAGCCGCTCGATTTAACTCCCCCGAACGGAAGCCCGCCGAGCGCATAGTGCGTCGCGGGCTCGTTGACGCCCACCAGCCCCGCCTCGAGCTGAGAGCAAAGACCTTCCGCCCGCTCCAGGTTCCCGCCCCAGACGCTGGCAGCCAGGCCAAAAGGCCCGGCGTTGACCAGGGCGACGGCCTCCTCGGCGCGGGCGACCTCCATGACGGGGAGGATCGGACCGAAGGTCTCCTCGGTCATGACAGCCATGTCCATGCGCGCCCCCACGACCAAGGCCGGGGCCATCAGCAGGCCGTCGCGATCCAGAACCTCGCCGCCCACGACCTGAGCGCCCTTCTGCCGCGCGTCCTCCAGTTGGGCCTGCGCCCGATCCAGCAAGGCAGGCAAGACGAAGCGCCCGACGTCGCAGTCCTTCCCGATGCCCACGCGCAGGAGTGACAGGCGGGCGCGCACCTTCTCGACGAAGGCGTCGTGGGCCTCGGCCTCCACAAAGACGCGCTCGACTCCGACGCAGGCCTGGCCGGCGTTGGCGCAGGAAGCCCAGACCGCGGCCGCCGACGCGCGCTCCAGCGGAGCGTCGGCCAGCACGATCATCGGGTGTTTGCCCCCCAGCTCCAGAATCGCGGGCTTGAGCTGGGCGGCCGCGCGGACGGCCACGGCCTTGCCGGTCGCCATCGAGCCGGTGAAAAGGACGAGGTCGCAGGCGTCGATCACCCGCTCGCCGGAAGCGCCGCCGCCCGTGATCACCGTCAGGAGGCCTTCCGGCAGGAGTCCCGTGGAAGCGACCGCGCCCTCCAGCCACAGGGCGGTCTTTGTCGTCCACTCGGAGGGCTTGAGCAGGACCGCGTTTCCGGCCAGCATGGCTGCGAAGGCGTCACCGAAGGGGATGAGAAACGGAAGGTTCCAGGGGCAGATCAGCCCCACCACGCCGCGGGGCACGCGGCGGATGCCGGCGCGTTTATTGAAGAGGAACCACGGCGTCTTGACCGCCCGCTCCCCGAGCAGACGCGGGGCCTCCGCGGTGAAATGCTTTACGAGCAGCCCGCAGGTCGCCAGCTCCATCAGCTCGACTTCAGCCGAAGGCTTGCCCGTCTCCTCGCGGACCACGACCACGACCTCGGCGCGCCGCGCGGCCAGCTCGCGCCAGACCCCGCGCAGGGCCGCGACCCTCTGGGCCACGCTGGCACGGCGCCAGACCAGGGCGGCGCGGCGGGCAGCCGCGGCCTTGAGCGCGAAATCCTCGACGGAGACGTCCTGCACGCTGGGACGCGGCACGGTACTCACCGTGCAAGTTCCTCCAGAGGGATGTCGAGCAGGGGCCAGTCCTTCGAGGCCGGATCGCGGTAGTGCCACCATTCCTCGGCCAGCGACGCAAAGCCGGCCGTCTCCATGGCGGCCTTGAGGATGCGGGCATTCGTACGCTCTTCACGCGAAGCCCCGGGAGCATCGTGCGCGGCGCGCGGCCCGAACTCATCGAAGGCGCTGGGCATGGACAAGGCACGGCCTGCCGCATCCCGGAGACCGACATCCACGGCCCCGCCGCGATTGTGCGCGGAGCCGCGCATCGGGTCGGCCACGAAACGCGGGTCGGGTTTGGCCTTCCACATCAGACGCTGGACCGAGAGTGGGCGGTAGGCGTCGAAGACCGTCAGACGCAGGCCCTTCTCCCGCAAAGCCGCGGCGGCCTGAGCCAGCTTCGCGGCGGAAGAACGGCGCAGGAAGGCGGCCGAACGGGGATAGACCGCACGGCCGAGGAAATTAGCGGCGCCCGCATAGCGCATCTCGAGGACGACGTCAGCAATGACCTGCCCCAGGTCGACCAGCGGGTCGGCCGCGAGCGCCGCGGCGGTCAAGGCGGTGACGACGGCAAGCACCGTCCCATCCTATCAAACTGGGGAGCGGAGGAACCCGACGAAGACCTCCCCGGCGCCCATGTAGTGGGCCTCGATCTCCAGGCGGATATCATCCAAGCGGGCGGGCTCGACGAAGCGGCGCAGTTCCGCCAGCGCGCGCAGGGCGGCGCGCATGCTCTCGGTGGGGTCGAGATGGCACTCCCCCGCGACATCGTGGACGGCTTCAAGCACCAGGACGGCGCCGCGCGCCAGGCTGTGATCCGCCAAAAGGAGGGCCGTCATCGCTCCCTTGACCGCGTCCTCGATCAAGCGCGCGGACGGGGCGACGCCGGTCGGGGCCGAGCGAAGGGCCGCCGTCAGGGCCTTGCGCACCACCACGGCAGCCGCGGCACAAGGGTCTCCGAGCAGCCGCAGCTCTTCCGCCACCATCTCCTTCGTCAACTCGCCGATTCGAAGCTGATCCGCAAAATCCATAAAACCTCCGCTGTTCACAGGATAGCTCCCGGACTCATCGGGCACAACCAAACATCCGGTAAACATCCGGCGTCCTCATCGTCGAGCATCGCGGCGAGATTGGTGGACCTGAGCGGGATCGAACCGCTGACCTCCTGCATGCCATGCAGGCGCTCTCCCAGCTGAGCTACAGGCCCATGAGAGGGACTATAACAGATTCACGCCGCACACCTCAACGTCAGGGCGCGGGGCCTCATCTCACACCAGGCCATTAGACCTGCGCCAAGTCGGGCCCAAGGACACTGGGGAAGATCGGTTTTCCGTGGTTTAATATGGTCATGAGGTGTTTCAAACCCTTACTTGTCCTCACCCTCGCAGTCCCCCTCCAGGCCGTTGCCCAGATCCGGACCGGCATTGCCGCGCTCCCGACCCTGCCCGGCTCGGCCATCGCAGCCGCCTCGGCGGTCACGAACCGAACTCCCACCCTCAGCCTCACGCCGCCCTTGGCCGCGTCAGCCGGGCCGCTGTCCGCGAAACTCCCGGACGCCGCGCCTCGCGCCGCCGACGGCGTGTTCGACCTTCCGGAGCGGCTCTCCGCGCTCTTCCGGAACCTGGACGCCAAGCACGTCTTGCCCGCCGGCTCGCTCACGGCACGGGTCCGCGCCGGCGTGCGCTCCCAACTTCTCGCCGCCGCCCGCGACTACGAAGCCCCCGAGGCCGAATTGCTGGAAACCGTAGCCCGCGAAGCGGAGAAGGCCCTCGTCAAGATTCAGGAACGTCTGGAACTGGGAGAGATCGACCCGACTCTGAAGCTTCGCGTCTCAGAGTCCGACCCCGAGCTGGACGTCCGGGAACGCCGGAACCGAGTGGCCGTCTATCCCATCGCTGCCGACCCCTTCCATTGGGGGCATCTCATCATCGCCCTGCGCGCCATCGGGGAACTCGGCGTGGACAAGGTGGTCTTCGTGCTGGCCGGCGATGACCCGCGCAAGACGGCCATGACCCCGGCCGCCACCCGACACCCCATGGGCCAAGAGGTCCTGAAAATCTTCTCTCCCTTCTTCCTGTACTCCCCCATCGCCGTCGGCAGGACCCTCGACGGCGAGACCAACATCTTCCGCCTCCTCGCCCTCAATCCCCAACAGAAGGTCGAGGCCTGGTACATGGTCGGAGACGACCACTACCGCTTAATCGACAAGAATGGCAGCCCGGACACCCTGCCCAAACTGGAGCGCAACTACCGCCGGCCCCTGGGGCACAGCCCGACGCTCCACGCGCTGAAGGTCGCTTTCATAAGCCGCGAGGCGCCCGCGGAGACCGTGCCCACCGGCCTTGAGGTCCGCTTCCTGGATCACTTGGGCTTCGAGGCCTCCTCGAGCCAAGTGCGTAGCGGCCGGCACACCCTGATGCCGCATGCGGCCTTCGACTACGCCCGCCGCAAGGGGCTCTACGGCGTGCCGCCGGCTCCCGTCAAAGAGTGACGTCGGCCCGCTGAAACGCCCTCCTGGTCGTCGCGCGCACGTGTCGCCTCCTTGACGCGCGCCTCCACGTAGAGCGTCATCGCCCGCCTTTGGTCCGGCGTCCCCGCCCGGATGCCCTTGGAAAAAAATTCCAGGCGGCCCAGGTAATCGTCGTAGCGCCGCCTCGCCAAATCCCCGCGGCCCTCGGCACGGTCGATGCGCGCAAGCTGCTCGATTAGGTCGAACTGGAGCGGGTCCACATGGAGAGATGCCTGCCAGAACGCCCGGCTCTTGCGCTGATGGCCGCGCACGAGTTCCACATCGCCCAGCCCACGCAGGGCCTTGGCCTCAAGCTGCGGGTCATCGCGCACCGCACGCAGGGCTTTCTCGGCCCGATCCGGCTCGCCCAAAGCGAGCAGACACTGTGCCAAGGCTAATTCGGCGTAAGGACCTGGGCGCATCTCCTTGAATTTTTCCAGAAATGGCAAGGCTTCGGCAAAACGCCCCTCGCGGGCAAGAATTTGACCAAGGCTTCCCCATGCCAGGGCGTCCGGGCGCAGGGTCAGACGCCATCGCGCCAGTCGCAGGGCCTCGGGTCCGCGCCCGGTCTCGGCCAGCAGCCAGGCCAGCGGCACGTAGGGCTCGGGCAAGGCCGGCGACAGGGCGATGGAGCGCCTCAGCTCCCGCTCCGCCGCGACCAGATCATGCCAGGAAGCGTAGAGCCCACCCAAGGCCGCATGCACGCGGGGATGCTCCGGCGCGGATCTCGCCGAGTCGGACCAGAGATCGAAGGGCGAGGAGAAAAGCACCGCGTAGCGCATCCCCAGCAGCGCGTAGAAGCCGAAGGGCAGAACCGCCGCGAGCAGGACCCGGCGCCCGCCGCCGGGCAGTCGCGCCCGCAGGGCTCCTTGCGACAAACGACCGACAAGCAATAGGAATCCCGCGCCGGCCATATAGTCGTAGCGGTTGGCCACGAGACTGAAGTTCAAGAACGGGATGATATTGAGAAACGGCAGAAGAGCCAGGCTGACCCACATCCAGCCGAAGGCGGCGATGCGGTCTTTGCGCCAAAGGAATATCCCCAACGCCCCCCAGGAGAGAACGCCGAGAACCACGAGCGCCGCCTCCGCCGTCCCGCGCACCACGCCGAGGCTGTGCTCGAGGGCGAGGCTCGCCGGCAGGACCAGTTGACCGAGGTGCCAGAGAAGAATTTTCCCGCAGGTCAGGCCATGGGTGAGCCAGCCTCCGCCCATGAGCGGCATCAATGTCCGCGGAAGAATGGCCAGACGCAGGAGGGCGTAGGCGGCGCAGACCCCAAGCAGAGAGCCGAGGAAAACCCGCTCCTCGCGCAATCCTCGAAAACCTCCCCGCGCCGCCGCCGCGGCCGCGGCCAAGGGGGCGAAAATAACGGCGCTCTCCTTGCAGAGCAGGCCCAGGCCCAAAAGAACCGCGCCTGGGACCGCGCGCTGGAGGCGCGACAGGCGCTCCTCCTGCTGTACGTTCATCAAGCCCAGGCCGAAGCAGGCGACCGCGATGTGTTTTTTAAAGCTCGTCAGAGCAATGACTTCGATATGCGCGGGGAACACGGCAAAAAGGGCGGCGACCGCGAGAGCCATGGCCTCGTCGAGGAAGCGGCGCGCGAGCCTCCAGAAGAGAAAGACCACTGCCCAATGAAACAGCAGGCTCGTCGCCCTGTAGGGAAACACGGCTGCGCCGAAGAGATGATGGAGGCCCCAGTGGAGGAGGGTCATCAGCGGCTCGTATTCGCCGTTGCCGAAGGTGCCGCCGAAGAAGGCGCCGAGGCCCGGCCAAGGTCCGGTGACCTTGGTGTTGGCGAAGACGAAGGCCTCATCGTCGAAGATGGGCGGCGCCCAGAGCAGGAGGCCGTGGCAGAGGAGCGCGGCAAGGACGAGGACGGCGAACAGAACGGCGGCGGGAGGCGGCGCCCTCCGACTCATCATGGGAGTGTAGACGAAAGAACAAACTTGCGCGAGGGGGGACTCGAACCCCCAAACCCTTTCGGGCGTACGCACCTCAAGCGTATGTGTCTGCCAGTTCCACCACCCGTGCGCGGGTTTTCTGCTGTTTTACTTCGAGGTTTTCGGAGCGG
>CAYHNV010000074.1:0-11466 GCA_964358065.1 uncultured Elusimicrobia bacterium
CCGACGCCACGGGGGTGAATGCCGTGCCCATGCCGTGCGCGCGCGAGCCCAGGGGCACCTGCAGGACGGGTGCGGCGGTCACGCCGATGTTTTCCGCCGACGACGCGCGGCTGGCGGCGGCTAAAGCCGCCAGCACGAGGGTCGCGGCGAGGGGAGTTCGTCTCATTTGACGATGGCGATCTTCTGCGTCTTATCCAGGCCTGGGCCTTGGGCGCGCACGACATAGACGCCGCTGGCGACGACGGAGCCGCCCATGTTCCGCCCGTTCCAATCCAATGAGCCCTTGCCCGCCTCGACGACACCATCAAAAAGCGTGAGGATGAGGTTGCCGGTAACCGTGTAGAGTTTGATGCTCAGCCGCCCCGTCCCGCTGACGGCGTATTTGATGGTCGCTTTCTCGTTGCGCAGGGGATTGAAGAGATTGTTGTACGCATCGAGGGAGGTCCGCGAAGCGGCGAGGTTGATCGGGTTCGAGAGGCCCAAGGAGATCGTGCTGCCGAAGACGTTGTAGCCGAAGACCTCCAAGTAGACCGTGCCCACCGAGGGGAAGCGCGCCGCAAATCCCGGCGAAATACGCGCGCTGCCGGTGATGATTCCCCCCGCGTTGGACGAGGAGACGAGTGCGAGATAATCCTCAGGGGCGGGCGGGACGTTCGTCTGGGTGTTCTGCATGGCCTGAAAAGATTGGTTGCGCAGCTGCGCGTGGTCGAACCTCCAGTCCTGGTTGCTGATAAAAGTGGAGACGTTGACGCTGAAAGCGATGGTGTCGTTGTCGTAGGAGGCGCTGATGATCGATCCCTGGAACGCGCCGCTGGGGGGATAAACGGCGCGCAGAGCGTACGGCACGGTGGAGTTCACGCCGCTGGAGGATCCGAAGTCCGTATCGCCGCCGACGACCTGCGCGTAAAGAAGTCCTCCGGCCGGGTTGTTGTAGCGCAGCATGACGCGGGATGTCGTCGTGTAGCAATCATTGGCATTGCAAAACCCGTTAAATGAGATCTCTGTCCCATTATAGGGCGGAGCGGCGAAGGCGACCAGGCGGCGGGAACGGTCGAAGAGCTTGATCTGGTAGGCTTTGTAGAACGGTCCGACCGGGGGCAGGTCCAGCGTGAGCTCGACGAGTCCGGGGCCCGCGCCGAAGGACCAGAAATCCGCGTCCGCCGCTGGATAGAGCGTGGCGGAGACGGCCCCGAGAGTACTGATGTCGACCGCGGTCTCGAAACCGTCGTTGCCCTCGTAGGCGTCCCCACCGCCGAAGTTCAGCCCATGCGCGGTGAACGCGGAAGCGATGCTGAGGGAGGCGACGCCCGTGCCATAACAGTTGAAAACGGCGCCCGGGGTCTGATCGACCCGGAGCATGGCTTCCTGGAACTCCCGGAAGCTTTCCGGGAAGAAGAGGAGAGCTTGGAAGACCAGCCCGTCAGCGCAGGACCGGCCGTCGACCGGATCGAAAGCCACGCGGTTGCGGCGGATGTCCCAGAGGGCTTGGGAGAAAAAAATGCTGTCGTCGTGGATCTCGCCCGTCCATCCTCCCCCGCTGAGGTTTCTGATGCCGCTGACTGTGCTGTCGAGTTCGCGCAAGGCGGATCCGTTCGCGTAGGTGCCGATGGCCGAATAGTCCAGGGAGCTGGCCGCAAAATAGTCGGCGATCGCTTCGGAGATGGCGCCCGCTTGTCCGAAGTTTTGGATCGACCAGATTTTCTCAACGAGGTAGTGGGTGTACTCGTGTCGCGAGACGGTCGCGTCGTTGGCGAAGGCGTCCGAGACGGAGACGTTATCGAGGTCGCCGAAGAAGAGGTTGTCGTGGTCGGGGTTGTAGAAGGCGTTCTGCAGGCTCGGTCCGACATGAGCCATGGCCGCGACCGGGCGAGTCACCGGCGCCGCACTCGACTTGTTGACGTCGTCGAAGAAATAGTCATGCATCGCGTTGAGGTGGTAGAAGAGGCTGATCTCGCTGCGTCGATTGCCGAGCGTGTCGGCCGTGGTCCAAGTGTGGCTGGAATTGCCGGCGCCGGCATCGGCGTCGGGGGCGCTCAGCGTGAGGCAACTTGAGACGGAAACGTCGTAGCCGTCATTGGTCCCCGACTCGTTCGACTTCAGGGCGATGTTGAGTTTCTTGCCATGGACCATGGCGGCGTGGAAGGGCAGACGTCCGGAGAGGCTGGCGAAGTCGCCGATATAGCCGGCGACAGCTTCGCCATATCGGTTGTAGATCGCGACCTGGTCGTCGTCCGTGATATCTCCGCCCAGAAAGGGGTCCACTTCGTAGCCTCCGACCTTGAAAGTCGAGAAGATGGGAAGAAATGCGACCACATTGGGGGCGACAGACGTGAGATCGATCGTCGAGACCAGGACTGATGAGTCGGGATAAGGATGAGGAGATGATGCGGGGGTCGCCAGCGTGCTCCAGACGCCGCCGCCGTTGTCATAATGCGCGCTGGGGCCTCGGAACTGGGCGACGTTGACGAAGGGTCCCTGCAGAGACATCACCACCTTGCCGTTCGTCGTACTGCTGAAGGTTCCAGTCCTTCCGGTCTCCGCCCGGTCGGCGTTGCTTCCGATGTGGACGTACTGGTGGGCGACAGGGCGGGCGACCGGCCCGGGCGTCGCGGTGGGGTCGATATCGTAGACCATCGCGTCGACCGTGCCCTGGGTGAACCGAAGGTTGTTGTAGCGGAAGAGGACCTGGCCGGTCATCGCGTCGATATAGTAGCGCCAGGATGCGGCTATGCCCCGAATGGGCACCTTCCAGGCGAGATGGGCGCGTCCCGTGGTCTCGAGGGGCAGGACCACCAGTTGGGCCGGGCCGGACGCCGTGCCTCCACGCGCATCATTGAGCGCGGCGCGCACCGCGGCCGCGGCGTCGAGGACCGGGGTCGTGGGCAGGTCGAGGTCAGGTTCATAGCTCGAATTGGCCCCGATGACGAAACCCTGCTCGTCGAGATGGACCTTCACCGAGGTGAACTCCACCAGGAGGCCGCGGTAGCTCTGACGATAGAGGAAGTGCCGATGGCCGTTGCCGCTGGACTGAGCGCTGAGACTGAGGCTGCTTGGATCGACCCCGAGCATGACGCCTCGGGAGCTCAGAAAAGAACGCGCCGCCTGCTCCGGACGGTCGCCGCGCGTCGCGGCCCGGCCGCCGGTGATGGCCGAGGGCAGGCCGGTGCGGGGGTCATAGCGGACCTTCCATCCTCCACCTTCCGAGGCACTGAAGGCGCGGAATTCCTCGCGGGTCTGGTTGGAGGGCGTGCGGCGCTGAGTCTTCTCGAGACGGTCCAGGCCGAAGCGGCGCGCATCGGCTCGGTTCTCCGATGTCGGGCGCGCGGCTCGGGCCGGGATTGACAGCAAGGCAAGAAGGATCGACGCGCTCGCCAGGCGCCTCATCGGGCAGGCTCCACGCGCCGAAGGTCGGCGACCAGGGCCGCCGCGGCCTGCACCCGCATCCGAATGTCGGCGTCCTCACGCATGATCTTGACCAGAAGTTCTCGGGCACGAGGCTGCCGCGAAAAGGCGAGGGCCGACACGGCCAAGGCCTTGAGCTCGGGGTCCTTCTGCCCCAGCGTGAGCTCGGGCAGGTCGAGTTCGGCCTCCTCTCCCCGCTTGGCCAGGGCCGCGGTCGCGATGAGAGCGAACTCCGGAGGCGGCGATTGGGCCAACAACGTCTTCAGCGCCGCAGTCGAGCCCTTCTCATCGCGCCGCGCCAGGGCGCGCAGGGCCGCCAGGCGCACGCGAGCGCTCTTATCCTTGAGCGCGGCGATGAGGATCGTGACGGAGCCGTGGTCCGACTTAAATGAGATGAGCGCCGTCGCCGCTTGAGCGCGGACCGTAACGGACGCATCGGAGCTCAGGGCCTTCTTCAGCAGGTCGAGGCCGTCGCGGCCGATGAGGCCGAGGGACTTCACAGCCGCGGCGCGCACCCCCTCGTCGGGGTCCTTGAGCGCCTCCAGGAATTGCGCGCCGTCGCCAATGCCCAATCGCGCCAGGGCCACCGCCGCCGCATCCCGCACTTCACCGGCGGGGTCGGCCAGCGCAGCCTCGATGGCTTCCCGCCCCACATCTCCGGCCTCACCCAGCTTGAGGATCGCGCGGGCGCGCGCGGCGTCGCGGGCCAAGCGGCGAAGCTCTTCGGCCGGCGAGGCGGAGGGGCCGGACTTGAGCGTCTTGGTCTCATCGATGAGCGCGGTCAGTCCCTGGACCTCGCCCAGGAGGTGGAGGCTGTACGCCGCGGCCGCGCGCACGTCCGGGTTGGCGTCCTGGAGTGTGCGTTGGAGCAGAGGGATGGCGGCTCGATTGCTCAACTCGCCCCAGGCGGTCGCCACGGCCGCGCGGACCTCCGGGTCGGGGTCCTTGGCTCGCTCGGCCAGCAACGTGACGGCCTCTCGGCCGATTTGGGCGGGGGCGGCCGCAACGGCCGCAGCGATGGCCGGCGCGGCGCTCAAGAGAAGCATTCCTAAGGATGTTATCAGGGAAGCGTTACAGGAGTATTTCAACGCGCCGCCGGTCTTAAAACGTGGGCCCGCCAGGAATCGAACCCGGATCTCTTGGTTCGAAGCCAAGTGCTCTATCCGTTGAACTACGGGCCCTAAGACGTGAGTTTACAACAATAAATACGGCTTGGGACGGGGAATAGGTCAGGGGAATAGGTCAGGCGCGGCAATTGCCGAGCAGGTTTTGAAGCGCAGGCATGTGGTATCATAAGCGTAGACTCTCCACGGAGGATTCTACGACATGGGCGGCCACTCCCACTGGGCGAACATCAAGCATAAGAAGGGCGCGGCGGACGCCAAGCGCGGCAAGGCTTGGACGAAGTGTTCGCGCGAGATCACCATCGCGGCCAAGCTCGGCGCCAGCGGCGACGTCACGTCCAATCCCCGTCTGCGCAAAGCCGTGGAAGAGGCGAAGGCCGTCCAGATGCCCTCCGACACGATCACGCGCGCGATCAAGCGCGGAACCGGCGAGCTCGAGGGCGCGGCCTTTGAAGAACTGACCTACGAGGGCTACGCCCCCAGCGGGGTGGCGCTGCTCATCGAATGCACCTCCGACAACCGCAACCGCACCCGCACCGACATCCACACGGTCATGGCCAAGAACGGAGGCTCCTTCGGCGCGCCGAACTCCGTGGCCTGGATGTTCAAGTCCAAGGGGCTCATCATCGTCAACCAGGAGGGCTCGCCGTGCGAGGATGCGGTCATGGAGGCCGCGCTCGACCTGGGCGCCGAGGACTTCAAGCCCGAAGACGACGTCTACGAGATTTACACGGCCCCCAACGACCTCGTGAAGGTCAAAGACGGCCTCGCCGCGAAGAAGATTCCCATCGCCTCGGCGGAAGCGGGGATGTTCCCCGACAATCTGGTGGCGGTCGGCGAGACCGACGCTCCGAAGGTTCTCAGGCTCATCGAACTCCTTGAGGGCCTCGATGACGTGAAGAACGTCTACGCGAATTTCGACATCCCCGACAAGGTGATGGAGAAGCTGGCCGCGTGACATGAGCCGAGTCCTGGGCGTCGATCCGGGGCTGCACGAGACCGGCTGGGCCGTCTTGGACGGCGCCGCGTCCTGCCCCCGCCTGGTCGCTTCGGGCGTGGTGCGCACGCTTGCCGGGGTCCCGCTGCCCCAGCGCCTGAAGGCGATCCATTCTGGTTTGGCGGACGTGATCGCCGAGCATTCTCCCGAATCCTGCGCGATGGAGGAGATGTTCTTCACGACCCGCGCTGTCACGGTGCGCGCCACCCTCCAAGCCCGCGGCGTGGCCCTGCTTGCCGTCGCCCAGGCCGGGCGCCCCGTGCACGAGTACAATCCCAAGACCGTGAAGCTCTCACTGACCGGTTCGGGCCGCGCCGAGAAGGCCCAGATGCAGGCCGTCGTTCAGAAGGCCCTGGGGTTGGCCGACAAGCTTCGCCCCAACGACGTGGCCGACGCGGCCGCCATCGCTCTCTGCCACATGCGCGCGGGACGTCTGAAGGGCATGAAAGTCCTCGATTCCTGGGGGGGGCGGTGATCGCCTCCCTGCGCGGCATCGTCCTGGCCAAAGACCTGGAGTCCATCGTGCTGGAAAGCGCGGGCGTGGGCCGGGAAATCCATATGACCGCCTCGACGGCTTCGCGCCTGACGGCCGGCGGCGAGGCTTTCCTCCTCATCGTGCCCTCCTACGCCATGTACGGGGGCGGCGAGATGCTCTACGGCTTCCTCGACGCCTCGGAGAAGGCCCTGTTCTGCGCCTTTCGCGACGAGATCCCCGGCACCGGAGCCAAGAAGGCCCTTGAGTACCTCGACAAGGCCTCCAAGTCCCTCCCTGATTTCCGCCGCGCCGTCATCGATCGAGACGAAAAACTCTTGTGCGGAGTCTTCGGCTTCACGAAAAAGACGGCGGCGAAGATGCTCGACGCGCTCAAGGGCAAGCTCGAGGACGTGCGCGTCTGCGGCACGCCCCGCATGATGAAGTCGGCCGAGAGCGTTCCCGCCTCCGGCCCGTGGGCCCAGGCTCTCAGCGCGCTGTCGTCTCTTGGCTACAAGCCCGCCGAGGTCCGCTCAGCGCTCCAGGCCCTGGCCGAGGAAGATGGCGGCAAGGACCTCCCCGCCGAACAGCTGGTACGCCAGGCGCTCAAAAAGCTCTCATGACAAATCCCCGCGAAGAATCCCTGCTCAGTGCCGAGGGCCGGCCAGCCGAGGAGAAGGCCGACCGCGCCCTGAGACCCAAGACCCTTGATGATTTCATCGGTCAGGAGAACCTGAAGGCCAATCTGAGGGTATTTATCAGCGCGGCGCGACAGCGCCGCGAGCCCCTCGATCATTGCCTGTTCTACGCCCCCCCGGGCCTGGGCAAGACCACTCTGGCGAACATCCTCGCGCGCGAGATGGGCGTGAACCTGCGCACCGCCTCGGGCCCCATCCTGGCGCGCGCCGGCGACTTGGCCGCGCTCCTGACGGACATCTCCGAAGGCGACGTCTTTTTCATCGATGAGATCCATCGTCTCAACGCGATCGTCGAAGAGGCGCTGTATCCCGTGATGGAGGACTACACCTTTTTCATCTCCACGGGAAATGGGCCGTCCTCCTCCACTCTGAAGTTGTCGGTGCCGCGGTTCACTTTGGTGGGGGCCACCACCCGGTCCGGGCTTTTGACCGGGCCTCTGCGGGACCGTTTCGGCATCGTGGCCCAGCTCGGTTTTTACGAGCCGGCGGAACTGCGCCTCATCGTCCTGCGCTCGGCGGGACTGCTCGGCGTGCCCACGGACGGCGAGGGCGCCGAGGAGATCGCTCGCCGCTGCCGCGGAACTCCGCGCATCGCCAACCGCCTGCTTCGCCGCGTGCGCGACTTCGCCCAGGTGGATGGCGGCGGCAAGATCACTCGCGAGACGGCTCGGTACGCCCTCGGCAAGCTGGAGGTGGACGAAGAGGGTTTGGACCCCATGGACCGGCGGCTGCTGAAAGCCGTCATCGAAAAGTTCGACGGCGGGCCGGTTGGCGTGGAGAACCTGGCCATCGCCGTGAGCGAGGAACTCGACACCGTCGCCGACGTCGTCGAGCCGTTCCTGATCCAGGCGGGCTTCCTCGCCCGCACGCCGCGCGGCCGCGTGGCCACGCCCAAGGCCTACGCGCATCTTGGTCTCAAGGCGCCGCGTCGCCCGCTCGACCTGTTGTGATCGCGTCGTCGGTCATCGTCCTTCTGGCTTGCCTCGTTTGCGCCGAACCCGTGGACGTGGCGGGCAAGGCGTCGGTTCAAATCGCCATCGTGCGCCAGGCGGAGTCGTCGACCCTGGTCCCCTCGGGCCCCGTTCGCCTCGTCCTGCCGGGCGGCCAGGCGCGCTTCCTTGAATGGAAGGGAGAATTGCGCCTGACGCCCCGGGAAGGCGGCCTCAAGCTGGCGGACCTGAGGCTGCCGAGCGAGACCCGGCTTGAGCCGCACTCCGGCGGGACCATTAAAGTGGGAGCCGACGCTCACCGCGGCACGCTCATCCTGCGCCTCGATCCTGGGCAGACCGTGACGATCGTCGAGGATATCCCGCTCGAGGACTATCTGGAAGGCGTGCTCCCTCATGAGATGGACCCTGACTGGCCGCTGGAAGCGCTCAAAGCCCAGGCCGTGGTCGCGCGCACTTTCGCCTACGCCAACTTGGGCAAGTTCCGCAAGGACGGCTTCGACCTGACGGCCGACACGCGGTCCCAGGTCTACCGGGGGGTCACCGCCGTCAACGAAAACGTGCGTTCGGCCGTGAGCCAGACTCGCGGAGAGGTCCTGGGCTGGCAGGGACAGCTTCTCCGTGTGTTCTACCACTCCTGCTGCGGCGGCAGAACCGAGGACCTGGCCCGGGCCTGGGGCGGCAAGCCGAAGCAGACGCCAGGTCCCCTGCGCGGCGTCAAAGACCCTTGGTGCCGGGGCACGCCGAACTACACCTGGAGCGCTTACTTCACCTGGTCGGATCTGATGTCGGCCATTCAGGAGAAGGTCGACCTTCCCGGCCCCCTGACCTCGCTCAAGATCGGACACCGCGACATCGCCGGATACGTGCTGAACTTCACGGCCCGCGCCGGGAGGACGAGCGTCGAGGTCGACTCCTCCGACCTGCGCCGCTCCCTGGGCGCCGGTGAGCTCAAGAGCACCAGAATCCGCAGTCTGATCCTTAAGAAGAACGGCGTCGAGTTCCTCGGGGGCGGCTCGGGACACGGAGTCGGGCTCTGCCAGTGGGGCGCCAAACTCCAGGCCCTCAAGGGGCGTTCTTACGAGAAGATACTGCACTTCTACTTCCCGGGCTCAACACTATCCGTCGTGACGCAATGAGCGCTCTGATCCCGCTCTCCGATTTCGACTTCGAGTACCCAGACGAACTGGTCGCCTCGGTCCCGACCCAGCCGCGCGACTCATCGAAGCTGCTCGTCATCGACCGGATTTCGGGAGCGCTTGAGCACGCGGTCTTCCGCGAGCTGCCCCGCTTCCTTCGCCCGGGAGACTGCCTGGTCCTCAATCGGACCAAGGTTATGCCGTGTCGGCTGATCGGGCGCAAGTCGACCGGCGGCAAGGTCGACCTCCTGCTGGTCCGCGAGCTGGGGCCGTCGTCCTGGAGCGCGCTGTCCTCGGGACTCAAGGCCGGGCAGACTCTGGAGTTCGTCGGCGGACTCGGCGCCCGCGTCGAAGGCGTCGACGAAGCCGGGGAATACCTCCTGTCCTTCTCGACGCGAGACATCCGGTCCTATCTCGCCGAACACGGTCTGCCTCCGTTGCCTCCCTACATCGCCAGCAAGCGCCCCCCCTCCCGGGAGGACCTGGCCCGCTATCAAACGGTCTATGCTCGCGACGAGGGTTCCATCGCCGCTCCGACCGCCGGCCTGCACTTCACCATCGAACTCCTCGACCGCCTGCGCGCACAAGGCATCCTGACCGCATGGGTCACCCTGCATGTCGGCAGAGGGACCTTCCGTCCCATCAAGGGAGACGACGCCGCGGCGCACGTCATGCTGCCGGAAACCTACGAGGTCTCGGCGGCGCAAGCGGAGGTCATCGTCGCCGCCAAGGCCCGGGGCGGACGCCTCGTCGCCGTCGGCACGACGGCCGCTCGGACCCTGGAGACGCTGGCGGCCTCCCCGAAGGGCATCTCACCCGGGCGCGGCGAGAGCTCCCTTTACATCCGTCCCGGCTACCAGTTCCGCGCCGTGGACGCCTTGATCACCAACTTCCACCTGCCGCGCTCCACTCCCCTGATGCTGGCCGGCGCCTTCGCAGGACGCGAGCGCCTCCTGTCCGCGTACCGAGAGGCCGTCTTGCGCCGCTACCGGCTCTATTCCTACGGCGACGCGACATTGATACAATGAGCATTCCTTGAGGCTCCAGACTAAAGTCCTCGTCCTCTCTCTGCCCCTGAGCGCGGCCTTCGCCGCCCTGGCGGCCGGCTTGTCAAGCCATGCCGCGAAAGTCGTCATGGTCGGCGAACTGGGGCGCCGTCTGACTCCGCAGGTCGAGGATTACGCCGCACGCCTGGCTCAGCCGCTGGTTCTGGGCCGGGAAAACCGTCTCATCTCTCTCCTCCAGTCCTCTCAGAAATTATCTGGAGCATTCTTCTCTGAAATCCTCGACGCCCAGGGACTCGTCGTGGCCCATACGAGCATCCTCGAGAAGGGCAAGCGTCGGGAAGACGAGACGGCCAAACGCGCGCTTGCCGCGAGACAGACGCACTTCGCACTGGAACTGGCGCGAGGAGAACGGGCACTCATCATCTCGACGCCGATCAGGGGGGCTGAGGAAGAGTTCATCCTGTCCGCAAGGCCGCGCGCGCGGCTCGGGACGCTGAGGCTGGCTCTGCCGCTCAAGCACACATTGGACTCAGCGCGCCGCTTGGGATTGATCATGGGAGCGATGGCCGCAGGATTCTGCCTCCTCGGCCTGGCGATCATCCTCATGCTCGTGAGAATGATCGTGGGACCGGTCGCGGCCATCTCCGCAGCGACCGCGCGCGTGGCCTCCGGAGATTACACGGTGAAGGTCCCGGCGCCGACATCCGACGAGGTCGGCCTGCTCGCGGAATCCTTCAACCGCATGAGCGAGACCCTGTCGCGGACGGTCGTCTCCCGCGACCAGCTTGAGCACGCGCTCTCTTTGGCCCAAGCCGCCATGGACGCGAGCGCCGACGGCATCCTGGTCATCGGTCCGGGCTTGAAGGCGATCTCCATGAATAATCGTTTCATCCAAATGTGGAACTTCCCTCAGGAGCTCGCGGCTTCCAAAGACATGCGACGCCTGGCCCCGTTCGCCCTGCCGCAGCTCCAGGACCCCGACGCCTTCATGGCCGTGACGACCAAGCATTCCTGGGATTTCGAAGCCGCCGACGCCAGAGACATCCTCCGCTTGAAGGATGGGCGGGTCTTCGAGCGCATCACCACGCCATTCCGGGTGGGCGGCCACGCGGCGGGCCGCACGGTCACGACCCGGGACCTCACGCTCCATTACGAGGTCCTGGCCGCGCTCTCCCGCGCGCGTGACGAGGCCCTCGAAGCGGCACGGATCAAGACCCAGTTCCTCACCGGCATCAGCCATGAGCTCCGCACCCCCCTCAACGCTGTCGTCGCAGCGGCGGGACTCCTGAGCGGCACGAAGCTCGACGACGAGCAGAGCGAATATGCCGAGACCCTTTCCCGCGCGGCCCATGCCCTCCTGGAAATAGTCGAAGGCATCCTTGATTTCTCCAAGATCGAGGCCGGGCGCATGACGGTCGAATCCACGGTTCTTCGCGTCGGTCCCATCCTCAAAGACGCCTTCTCGATGGTCGCAACACAAGCGGCCAGTCAGGGCCTGAGTCTGCGCATTGACGCAGGAGAGGCGGCGTCTTGGGATCTGATGGGCGACCCGACGCGCCTGCGCCAGGTCCTCACCAATCTTCTGGCCAATGCCGTTAAATTCACGAAGACGGGAACCGTCAGCGCGGATGTGCGCGTTTTGCCAAGCCAAGGTTCAGCCGTTGCGTTGGAGTTCTCGGT
>CAYHNV010000075.1:0-7347 GCA_964358065.1 uncultured Elusimicrobia bacterium
TATTCACACCGTGCGCGTCGGCGACACGGTCATGGAGACGGCGCGGCCTCTGGCCGCGGCCTTGACCGTCTACAAGGAAGCCAAACCCGTTGTCTTCGCGGGGATCTTCCCGATCGACCAGACCGAGTACACGGCTCTAAAATACGCGCTCGATAAGCTGAACCTGGAGGACTCCTCATTCAGCTTCACGGCGGAGACCTCGCTCGCGCTCGGCTTCGGCTACCGCCTGGGCTTCCTGGGCCTGCTCCACATGGACATCGTCAAGGAGCGCCTGACGCGCGAGTTCAACCTGGACCTTATCGTGACCGCGCCGAACGTCATCTACCATGTGCAGACTCAAGACGGGGAGTGGATCGTCATCGACAACCCGGCCAAGTTCCCCTACCACGGCGAGATCAAATCCATCCAGGAGCCCTTCGTCCTGCTCACCATCGTGCTGCCCATCGAGCACCAGGAGGCGGTCCTGAATCTCATCAAGGAACGTCGAGGCGTCTATGTCGGCATCGAGTACCTCTCGCCGACGCGCATGCTGATCAAGTACGAACTGCCGCTGGCCGAGATGGTCGTCAATTTCTATGACCGCCTGAAGTCGGTCTCCAAGGGCTATGCCACCCTGGATTATCACCCGATCGGCTACCGTGAATCGGACATGGCCAAGCTCGAGGTGCTCATCCATAAGGAGCCCGTCGACGCCCTGAGCCAGATCGTCCACCGCGATAAGGCCTACGATGTCGGCAGCAAGCTCTGCGCGAAGCTCAAGGAGCTCATCGACCGGCAGAATTTCGAAGTGGCCATCCAGGCCAGCGTCAATGGTAAGATCATCGCGCGCGAGACGATCGGTGCCAAGCGCAAGGACGTCATCGCCAAGTGCTACGGCGGCGACATCACCCGCAAGAAGAAACTTCTGGGCAAACAAAAGGAAGGAAAGAAGCGGGCCAAGCTCATCGGCACCGTTGAGGTGCCTCAGGAAGCGTTCCTGGCCGCACTCAAGATCGACGAGGATAACTGACATATGGAATACCGACTTTTCTTCATCGGACTGGCCATGGGGCTCTTTGCCTGGTTCTCGCGCGGCTGGCAGCGCGTGGGCGGACCGGAAACGCCGATCAAATCGGCCCTGTGGCACGCGCTCTTCTTTTTCCTGGCGGGGTTCTCCGCTACGATGGTCCTGGCAATGTCCTTCGAGAGCCGCGCGCGCTTCATCTCGGTGGCCGCGCACGTCCTTTCGGTGGGCGAGGTCTATCCGGCCCTGGCGGTGGGCGCGGTCCTTGGCGCCCTGGGCTTCTGGAGGGCTTTCTCCAAGGGCGACAGCGCCCTGAGCCGACGCCATTTCATCGGCGAGGATCTGGAGTGGGCCGATACCGTCTTTTCGGCGGCCTTCATGGCTTCTCTTCTGATGATGTTCGTGCTCCAGGCCTTCAAGATTCCCTCCGGTTCGATGGAGAAGACGCTCCTGATCGGCGACCACCTCTTCGTCAATAAATTCCTGTACGGCCTGCGCGTGCCCTTCTCGGGCCGCCGTCTGCTGCCGCTCAAGGAGGTCTCTCGCGGGGACGTGATCGTATTCCAGTTCCCGGTCGACGACGTGCGCGAGCTCCACTGCGGATCCGTTCAATACGGCAAGGATTTCATCAAGCGCGTGATCGGCCTGCCGGGCGAGGTCGTTGAAGTGCGAGACGGGCGCGTGTTCATCGATGGAAAATTCCTGGCTTCGGAGCCCTACGCTCAGTGGACCGACACCTACCGCCAGCCACAGTCGGTCCGTGCCAAGGAAGTCACCCCACAGCGCTACCAGGAACTCTGGCAGACTCATGTCCTCGACCGCGAACTCCAGGACATCCAGCGCGACTACTTCGGGCCGGTGAAGGTTCCCGAACACGCTTACTTCGCCATGGGTGACAACCGCGACCACTCCTGCGACTCCCGCTACTGGGGTCCCGTCGAGGAGCGCTACCTGAAGGGCAAGGGCTGGTTCATCTACTGGCCGCCCTCGCGCATCAATTCGGTTCGTTAGTGCGTCACGCCAAGTCGGTTGAGTAGCGCGGTATAGATGGTATAGCCCGCGAACATCGCCGCGCACGACGCGCCCAGCGCCGGCCAATAGCCCCAGCCGCGCTTGAGCAGGAAGGGCAGGACGAGGAAGAAGAGCAGCGAGGGCAGAACCGCCCAGAAGATCCCCGTCGACAGCGCCGAGACTTTCGTCGCGTCCTTCGTGTCGAGATAGAGCCAGCTCAGCACCAGGATCGAGGTGAGCGGCAGGGACGCCAGGATGGCGCCGGCGGTGCTGGAACGCTTGCCGAGTTCGGAGGCTCCCGCGACCACGAGCGCGGTGAGCAAGACCTTCACCAGGAATGTCGTCACGCGCGGTAGCCCTCCGGATTGTCCTTCTGCCAGCGCCAGTGGTCGGCGCACATCTCATCAAGACCGCGGACCGTCGACCAGCCGAGCTTCTGCTTCGCGAAGGACGGGTCGGCCCAGATGGCGGCCGAGTCGCCGGGCCGGCGGGGGGAGATCTCGTAGGGAATATCCTTGCCCGCGGCTTTCGATGCGGCCTTGATGACTTCCAGGACGGAATAGCCGCGTCCGGCGCCGAGGTTGACGGCCTCGGTGCCGGCGAAGGCGTCGAGTCGGCCCAAGGCCGCAAGATGTCCGAGGGCCAGGTCGGTCACATGGATGTAGTCGCGCACGCCGGTACCGTCCGGCGTGGGGTAGTCGGTGCCCCAGACGCGGACCTTCGGGAGGCGGCCGACGGCGGTCTGCATCACGAAGGGCATCAGGTTGTTGGGAAGACCCTTCGGGTCTTCCCCAATACAGCCGCTGGCGTCGGCACCGACGGGGTTGAAGTAGCGCAGCAGAGCGATGTGCCAGCCTTTCTCGGCGCGGGCCAGTTCGGAGCACATGTCCTCGATGGCCAGCTTGGTTTCTCCGTACGGGTTCATGGCGGAACGCGGATGGCCCTCGGCCACTGGATTCTTTTGGACCTCGCCGTAGACGGTGCACGAGGATGAGAATACGAGGCGTCGACAGCCTGCGCCTTTCATCGCCGCGAGAAGGTTGGCGCTGCCCGACACGTTGTTGCGCCGGTAGAGGTCGGGCTTCTCGACGGATTCCCCGACCGCCTTGAGTCCCGCGAAGTGCATGACGGCGTCGAAGCCGAGCCCCATGATCTTCTCAAGGCCCGCCTTGTCGAGCAGATCGAGTTTCTCGAAGCGCAGCGACCCATGGAAGAGTTCTCGCACCCGGTCCATGGACTTCGGCGACGAGTTGGACAGGTTGTCGAAGCCGACGACTTCGTGACCGGCGCGGAGCAGTTCCAGGCAGACGTGGCTGCCGATGTAGCCGGAGGCGCCGGTGACGAGGACTTTCACCAGGCCTCGACCCTTCGGGCTCGGCACAGATGCGCGGAGGAAGGGCTCATAGCATCTAGAAGGGCGCCATCGCGCTCTGCAGGTGATAATAAGGCGGCTTGGCGCGGTAGCGCAGGATGCACTCCTTCATGATCTCCTCGATGAACTCCTCGTAATTCTGGCCGATCATCTCGGCGCAGGCCGGCACGCAGTCCCCGGCGCTGATCGAGGGGTTCGGGTTGATCTCGAGGATGTAGGGGTTTCCCGAACGGTCGACGCGGACCTCGATGCGCGCGTAGTCGTGGCAGTCGAAGATGCGGTAGGCGTCGAGGCAGATCTCGGAGATGAGCGCGGTCAGCTTCTGGCTGTACTTGGCGGGGCGCTCGACGCGGATCTTCTCGTAGACCGAGTTCTCGGTCCACTTCGCCTGGAAGGGATAGATGCCCCAGACGCCCTTGGGCAGGTCGTCGAAGATGGACCGCGAGAGGGGCAGGACCTTCACGCGCGATTCGTTGCCGACGATGGTGACGTCCACCTCATCGCCCTCGATGAACTCCTCGATGAGCACGGGGCGGTTGTATTTCTCCAGCAGATGGTTGACCTGTTCCTTGAGGGCTTTCAGGCTGGAGACCACCGAGGCGTTCGAGATCCCGATGGAATTGTCGGTGTTCGCCAATTTGACCATCAGCGGATAGCGTAAATCTTCCCTAATTGGCTCATCCTTCTGAAAAACGTAGTCGAAGTTCGGCGTGGGAAGACCGTGCTGTTCCAGGATCTTCTTGACCTTGATCTTGTCGATGCACAATGCCAGTGTCAACGGGTTGGAACCCGTGTAGGGGATGCCCAGGCAATCGAGAATGGCCGCGGCGTGCGGTTCGAGAAGAGAGGAATTGTTGATCCGTTCACAAACGTTGAAGATGAGGTCCACATTCGCGTTGGCTATTTTTTCGAAGGGGAGGGGTGTCTCGTTCATGTCGAAGAAGGTCACGCGATGGCCCTTGGACTCGACGGCCTTCTGGATATTGAGGCCGACGGAGGTGAGATCGGACTGGACCGCGCCCTCCTCGCTGCTTTCGGCGTCGTAGATATTGCAGAGGATGCCCACATGCAGGCTCTTCTTGCCGAGATCGAGGCCGCGGACCTTCTCGATGCGCGCCGACTGCAGGATGCGGCGGCGCGAAACCTGGGCGGCGCCGAAGCGGTTCTTGCGGCGCGTCTTGCCAAGCGAGGACGTGGAGTCGAAGCGGACGATGTTGACCGAGACCTGGCGCAGGGCGCAGTCCAGGTTCTCCTCGGCCTCGGCGTAGGTGTCGCCGCGGCCGACGATCCAACCCATGGTCTCGAAGCCTTCCGGCGGCACCAGCACGGCGTCGCCGGGCTCCTTTTGGACCGTGGTGTCGTGCACCATGAGAGGGTCCGGCTTTTCCTGCGGGAGCTTGACGCCCGTGACCACGCCGGAGTGCTCGGGGATGAGGTACTTGCCGACCAAATGACAACGCGGGGCCTTGAGACGTTTGGGCTGGCAGGGGATGCCCACGGCGATGTTGGACGCCTCCTCCACAAGATCGACTTCCCAGATCGTCTTGATCCAATCGTACAGGTAATCTCCACCCATCCTCGCGTTGAGTTCGATCAATTTCGGCCCGGCGGGAGTTATTTTTGCCTCCAGATGGAGGGCGCCGTTGCTGAGCCCGAGAGCTTTCACGACGTCTTTGGCCATCTTCAGCACGTCGGAGAGGTCCTTGTCCTCGTGGCGCGAGGGCATGGCGTCGCCGGTCTCGACGAAGAAGGGCTCCTTGGTCGGGAAGTTGTCGGTGAAGGCGTGGAACTTGACCTCGCCGCCCTGCACGAGCAGGTCGACGTCGATCTCCGCGCCGTCGAGATATTCCTCGGCCAGAATATCGGTGCCGTATTTATAGATCGCGTCGAAGGCCGGCGTCATGTTGGTCTTGATGTAGTCGAAGGCCTTCTTCGCTTCGTCCAGGCTGTCGAGCTTGACGACGAACTGACTCTTGACGCCCCAGGCGGGCTTGAGCACAAGGGGAAAGCCAATGCGCGCCGCGGCTTTCTCCAGGTCGCCGTGATTCATGATGAGCGCCCAGGCGGGCTGATATCTGGCGAGCTTGGCGTTCTCCAGCGTCTGGCGAGTCAGGTACTTGTTGCGCGAGTTGAGCGCGGCCTGCGGGGCATGGCCGATCCAGCCGAAGCGCTGCGCCAGCGTGGCCGCCAGGGGTACGGCGTTTTCCCAAAAGGTGATGACGCCGTCGATCTTCGTCGTCTTGACCAGCTCCTCGACTTTGGCCATGCAGTCGATTTCATTAAGGGGATCGGCCTCGATGTGGCCGTCGCCCAGCTTGGAGACCCAGTTAGGCTCCGATGAGAGGAGGATCATCTTCGGTCCCAGCTCCTTGAGGCGCTGGTAGATGAACTTCTTCTTGGGGGAGGGCGACGAGATGATGAGGAGTGTCTTGCTCTTGAGATCGGCGCTGTCGGGTTCCACGGGCAGGAAAGTCTCGGCTTGATTCATGATGATACAGTGTAAAGCATTCTCCGATGAGAATCAAACTCGCTCGCTTGGGGGGGCGAATGCGGCCGGAGAGCACCGAGGTGAATCCATGAAAAACGTCCCAGTCCGGTCTAGGCCCAAAGAATGAGCGAAATGACCCCCAACGACCCATAGGGCCGGATGAGCGAACCGGGATAGAATCAGGGGACGTTTCGTGCGCATGACTCGGGAGGAAATCCACATGATCAAGAAGCTCGCCGCCTCGGTCGTGACCGCCGCCGTCCTGGTCTCCGGACCCGGTCGCATGACCCTCGAAGCCGCCGTGCAGACCGTCGCGCGCCCCGCCCTGCCCTCCGCCGCGGCCCGAGGCTTTGGCGCGACCGCCTTTCTGCCCCGGTACACGGGCGGGCTCCTTCCGAGCGCCGCTCCCATCGTGCCGGGTGTCGTGCCGACCCTCGCGCCCGGCTCACCGGGGGAGGCTCTCCGGTCCGTCGTCGAGGAAGTCGAGCGCATGCCATCCGGGGAGCTTGCCGCCCTGACGATGCGCCGGGCCTGGGACGGCGGAGCCACTTCCGTCGGAGCGCCGACGAGCGCGTCCAGAGGTGTCCTTGCACAGCCGGAGTATTTGTACCACGTGACCACCCTGCGCGCATGGAGGCAAATACAAAAAAAAGGTTACTTGGAGCCGCATTTCGACACATGGGACGGGACCTTGAAAGGCATCTTTACCCTTGAAAAGCGCAATTTATATCAGGACTGGACGATGCGTGATGGATTTCCCTTTAAAGCGCGATTCAAGAAATCCGCCGTTGAGAAGCTTGCAGACTATGTGTTCGCCAAACTACGAAGCGAGAGGATGGAAAGATTCGTCAACTCGGTGTTGACGGTATTTGGGAAGCCGCTCCAGGAACGGGATGCCCTGGTCACGCTGCGAATTCGCTCGGACCCCTCACAGGACGAAATTTTTGTTCGAGATAATTTATTTTTGATGAAAGTTCCCTTTGACGCGGCTGGATTCCGAAAATCGTTAAAACCTCTGCCGGAAGCTTCCCGAGAGAAGTACGAAAAAGGAGTGCTTGAGTATATCCTCACCAACCGGATATCTGTTGACCGAATCTCCCTATTGGTCTCGATCGGCAGAACGGAATTGGCAGCGCTAAAGTCGACGGCTTCTCCCTTGCGCTGGGCGGAAATACTTGTCCCGAATTGATTGCCGCGACTGTGCCCTACAAAGTAGAAATTAACTGAGAAGAAGGCCCAGAGGCAGCGCCCAAAGCTTCTCGCCCAGGCGGACTGGAACCTTGCCATTGTAGGCCAGGATGGCCGCCTTACAGCTCGGAGCGTGCTCCAGGAATGCCTTCAGGCCGGCGAGGTCCCGCGCGTCCCAGCGCTCGGCGGCCTTTACCTCCACCGACCAGCAGTCGGCGCCTGATTCGATCACGAAATCGACTTCGTGACGGCCCTGGACGCCCCAAAAGGAGAGGCCGGTTTCCG
>CAYHNV010000075.1:7357-11414 GCA_964358065.1 uncultured Elusimicrobia bacterium
CACTTCCCCGGCCCAGAAGTCGGCGCCCGATGCGACAACCAACTCCACTTGTTTCCGCCCTTGCCCCCCCAAAAAAGACCGGCGGGCCTCGGCCGGGTGGGCCGCGAGGATCGCCGCCAGATTGTTCCACGCATAGGTCTCAAAGAGCGCTCCGTAGGAAGGAAACGAGCGCAGCAGCGCCTCTCCCGCGACACCGGCCAGATGACAGGCAAGACCGCTGTCCGACATGTAGAACTTGGGAGACTTGATCAAGCGGCTGGCCCTGTTATTCAAGAAGGGCGGCAGCCGACTGGCGACGAAGGAAAGCTCCAGCAGGCCCAAATAACGCGCGGTCGTGGCGGCGGTGAGCTTCGCGTCCCGCGCGAGTTCGCTGGGTGAAAAAAGATTCCCGGTGCGCAAGGCGGCCAGCCGGATCAGGCGCCTGAAACCCAGCGGATCCTCGATGCCGCGGATGTCCCTCTCCAGGTAGGTCTGCTCGAAGCCTTTGAACCACAGGCCGGGATCATGGGCCGGTCCCAGACAAACGTTGGGCATCCCCCCGAGATAGACCTCACGGTTCGAGACCGGCTTGAAGCGCGGCAAGGATTTCGGCAAGTCACCTGTCTTCATAAAGCCGGTCAGAAACGGGTGGGAGCCGGTAACGCCTGCGATCTCGCGCCTCGTGAAGGGTTGCAGCGGCAAGTAAATTGCCCGGCCGGCAAGGCTTTCGGAAACGTTCTTGAGAAGCGCGAAGTTGGCGGAACCGGAAAGCAGGAAGCGGCCGGGAACGCGCTCATCATCCACCGCTTTCTTAACGGCAACGAGCAGTTCCGGGCAGCGTTGCGCCTCGTCTATGGTCAGCGGCCCCTTCCGGCCCAGGAAGGTGTCGGGAGAGGACTTGGCCTCTTCCAACTCGGCAAAATCGTCAAGAGTCGTGAAGCGCCGATGCCGGAACTCAGGAGCCTTCTGCAAGAGCGTGCTCTTGCCCACCTGTCGCATCCCGGTGACGACGACCACGGGGAAGGTTTTAAGGGCGCTCTCTATGGCCCCGGTCATTTCCCGCGGAAGAGTATGTGTCATATTACGTCACAGTATAGTGGCAGAATGACACGAAGTCAATAACTCGCACTGGTGCGAGTGGTTATCGTTAGTAGACCGGCTTGAGCCGGGACAGGCGTTCTTCCAAGCGGGCCTGGAAGCCTCTCTTCAGCACGTCCGCGCACACGGCGTAGCGGATGAGGGGCTCGGACTTCCCGTCTGAGCTGAAGCCGGAGAAATGCACGCCCACAATGCCCGTCGCGGAGATGACCGCCCGGTTGAAGGTCTCGGCGCGCTTCTCGCTGGGCAGGGGCGTTCCGAGGACCTTCTTCGGGACCTTCCAAAGCGTGAAGAAGCCCGCTTCCGCCCTGCACGCGGGCTTAAGCCCCGCGGCCGCGAGCTTCAAGATCAGATAGGCGAGGCGCTTCTCGTAGAGACAACGGATGGCGCCTAAGGCCTTTCTCGCCGCAGTCCGGTCGCCAAGGAAGTCCCCATAAGCCGCCATAACCCCGGGCACGGGGCCGGAGTCGGTGTTGCCTTTTACGAGGATGAAGTCCTCGACGAAGTCTTTGGACCCCACGAGGGCTCCCAGGCGAGCGCCCGGGTCGTTGAAGGACTTGCTGACGGAATACAACTCCAGCCACTCCAGCGCGGGGTAGTCCTTGGCGACTTGTGCCAGAGGCACATGAGTATTTTTTGACGCCAGGCCCGTGTAGGCCCCATCATTGACCAGGCGCGTGCCTTTCTCCAGGCAGAACTCGACGAGCTCCTTCCACTCGGAGCGGTTGGCGCCCACCGCCGCAGGATTGCCGGGGCGGACGACGAAGATCAGGTCAGCGCGGTTCGTGCCGTCCTTCTTGAGGGCCTCTTTGAGCCGCGCCAGGTTGAGGCGCATGTTGTCGGCCGAGACCAGCGGCCAAACGGTGCGGTTGGCGGCCAGATATGGGTCGCTCCAGGTTCCCACGATGTCGTAGGCCGGGAGGTTGGAGGCGACGCGAAAGGCTTTGCGGCGGGACTTGTCCGGGAGATGGAGGCCGCAGGCCAGCGGGAGCAAAGCACTGGCGGTCTTGATGCCCGCAATCGGCAGCGCGCGCAGGTGGGGGGATTCTTCAACCTTGATCCCGCCGTGAAGATCGACCATCGCGCCGGCAAAGCCGTGCAGGTCTTTGTCCTCGGCGTAGGTGTGATAGTCGTAGCCGGGGTCCTGCGCGTAGCGGGACTTCAGCCGGCGGATGGCTTCGGGAGGTGCGCCGTCGGGGTTCCCGAGGGAGAGGTTGAGGGGTTCTTCCCCCGTGAGCTTCTTGTACTCATGCAGGAGGGCATAGATTTGTTGGAAGAGGTTGATTCCCGTCGCGGGAAGGCGGCGCATTTTCCAATGATAGCGAATCCGCGGCCCTCGGCCCCAAAATATATAGAATGACCCCAGGCTGTCGTACCAAGGAGACGACCATGGCGAACCGATTCACAGAGAGAGCGCAGCGCGTCATCCTCATCGCGCAAGAGGAAGCCAAGCGCCTCAACCACGATTATGTCGGCACCGAGCACATCCTGCTCGGCTTGATTGCCCTGGGAGAGGGTGTGGCCGCCCAGGTCCTTGCCAATCTGGGCGTGGACCTGCGCCGTGTCAGGTCCGAGATCGAGAAGATCGTCGGCACCGGGGACAACGTGATGCTTCTGGGTGAGATCCCATTCACTCCCCGCGCCAAGAAAGTCCTGGAGTACGCCGTCGAGGAAGCCCAACACATGGGACACTCCTATGTCGGCACCGAACACCTGCTTCTCGGCCTTATCCGCGAGGAGGAGGGCGTGGCCGCGCGGGTCTTGGAGAACCTGGGACTGCGCCTGGACGTGGTCCGAGAAGAGGTCCTCAACCTCCTTGGCGAGGGCCAACAGCAGCAACAGCAGGGCGGCAAGGAAGCCGCCGGCGCCGGCTCCGGCTCCCCGTCTCGCACCAAATCCAAGACCCCGACCCTCGACGAGTTCGGGAGGGACCTGACCATCATGGCCCGCGAGGGCAAGCTGGACCCCGTCATCGGCCGCGTCAACGAGATCGAGAGGATGATCCAGATTCTCGCCCGCAGAACAAAAAATAATCCTGTCCTTATCGGAGATCCCGGCGTGGGCAAGACGGCGATCGTGGAAGGTCTTGCGCAAAAGATTTCTTCCGCCGACGTGCCGGAGATTTTGCTCAATAAAAGGGTTTTGACCCTCGACTTGGCTCTGGTGGTCGCGGGCACGAAGTACCGAGGCGAGTTTGAGCAAAGGTTGAAGAACATCATCGAAGAGATCCGCCGCTCCAAGGGGTCGGTCATCCTTTTCATTGACGAGCTCCACACCGTGATCGGCGCGGGCGCCGCCGAGGGCGCGATCGACGCTTCGAACATGATCAAGCCCGCGCTGTCGCGCGGGGAGCTGCAAACGATCGGCGCGACCACGCTCGACGAGTACCGCAAATACATCGAACACGACGCCGCGCTTGAGCGCAGGTTCCAGCCGATCGTGGTGGACCCGCCCTCCGTCGATGAGACGGTCGAGATTCTCCAGGGCCTCAAGGAGAAATACGAGGCGCACCATAAGGTCAAGTACGACGACGCAGCGCTCAGGGCCGCCGCCGAGCTTTCCGACCGCTACATCTCCGAGCGCTTCCTGCCGGACAAGGCCATCGATCTCATCGACGAAGCCGGCTCGCGCGCGCGCCTGCAGTCCTCGGCCACGCCTCCCCAGTTCAAGGACAAGGAAGCCGAGATCGAGAAGGTGGTCAAGGAGAAGTCCGGCTCCATCTCCGGCCAGGAGTACGAGAAGGCCGCGCGCCTGCGCGACAAGGAGAAGGAGCTGCGCAAGGGCCTCGAGGAAGCCAAGAAGAAATGGCGCGAGAAGCGCGATCAGTCCACTCCCGTCATCACCGGCGAGGATATCGCGCACGTGGTCGCCAAGTGGACCGGCGTGCCCGTCACCGCTCTGACCGAGTCCGAGACCGAGAAGCTCGTGCACATGGAAGCCAACCTCCATAAGCGCGTTATCGGCCAAGAGGAGGCCATCA
>CAYHNV010000076.1:0-11384 GCA_964358065.1 uncultured Elusimicrobia bacterium
CCCGACGGCGACCTCACCGCGTCGGTGGTCATCGCCTGCGACGGCGTCAACTCGATCATCGCGCAGAAGGCCGGCTTCCGGGAGGAACTGAAGGCCTCCGAGGTGGCTCTGGGCGCCAAGGAGGTCATTGCTCTGGCCCCCGGCGTCATCGAGGACCGCTTCCAGTTGAACCCCGGCGAGGGTGCGACGATGGAGATGTTCGGCTCGGTGTCGCTGGGCATGCTCGGCTATGCGTTCATCTACACGAACAAGGAGTCTCTGGCCCTCGGCGTGGGCTGCAAGCTTTCCGACTACCAGAGGACGGGACTGCGTCCCTCGGACCATCTCGAACACGTCAAGCAGCATCCGCTGATCAAGAAGCTGATCTCCGGCGGCAAACTGCTGGAGTATTCCGCGCACCTGATTCCCGAGGGGGGCTACAAGTCCATGCCGCCCCTGGCCGCCGACGGCTTCCTGGTCGCCGGCGACGCTGCGCAGATGACCAACCCCGCTTATCGCGAGGGCTCCAACCTCGCGATGACCGCGGGCAAGCTCGCCGGCGAGACGGTGATCGAGGCCAAGAAGAAGGGGGACTACTCCCAGGCGACCTTGTCGGCGTACAAGAGAAAACTCGAAGCCTCCTATGTCCTCTCCGACATGGAGGACATCCAGGACCTCGAGGAGCACGTCGAGAACTCCCCCGGGTTCCTTGAGTTCTATCCAAAGCTGGCCTGCGAGCTGGCGCACCTGCGCTTCTCGGCCGCCGGCGTGCCCAAGCGCCGCCACCTGAAGGCGGCGATTAATATGATCCGCAAGCGGGGCTTGCTGCGCGTCGCCAAAGACCTGTTCCCCCTGAGGAAGGTGGCGATTTAAATGGACATCAAGGTCGAGACTTCAGTCGAGGCCAAGCTGGGCACGCTGGAGTGGAAGAAACAGCCGGATGCGAACATCCTGCTCCGAAAATCAGGCGCGGACGCGCCCTGCGTGAGCCAATGCGCGCCCAAGACCTGTACCACGGTTTGTCCGGCCAAGGTCTACGAGTGGGAGGCTGCCCATCACAAGATCGTCGTCAACTACGAGAACTGCATCGAGTGCGGCGCCTGCCGCATGCTCTGCCCCTTCGACAACATCAACTGCGAGTGGCCCGGCGGCGGCCAGGGCGTCAAGTACAAGTACGGCTGAGTCTGGCCGCAAGGGCAGTGCTTCCATGGGGTTATCGTCTCATGGCAACCGCCCGCCTTTCCCTTGTCCCGAGGCGGCCGTGCTTGCGCGTCGGCCGGGCGGCCGGTTTCTTGCGCTTCAGGGAAGGCAGGAGTGCCTGGATCATATCCATCGTGGTGACAATGCCGATGAGGCGTCCCTTGCGCGTGATGAGCACGCGGTGGATGTGCCGCTCGGTCATCGCGCGTGCCAGCTCCGCGACAGGGGTCTCCTCGTCGTAGGAGATGGCTCCCGGCGTCATGATCTCCTCGACGCGGGTTGAGTCCATGACCTCATAGTGCATGCCCACGGCGGTCGTGGGCTCGTCTTCGGCCGCATGGAAGAGGGGGACGGCGGAGGATTGCCCGCTGCGAGCGTTCACCAGGTCCGTCTGCGAGACCACGCCGACCACCTGTCCGCTCTGGTCGACGACGGGCGCTCCGCTGATGCAGCGCTCGGTGAAGATTTGAGCCAGCTCCGAAACGGTGAGATAGGACTTCACCGTGACGACGCTTTTGCGCATGATGTCCTTGGCTTTCATGTTGCCCTCCGACCGCGTCTTGATGCGCGGCGATTGTGAGGGAGCATCATTCCTGCCGTTCGGCAGGGAACTTTTTCGGGGGGGTCGCCGTATCATGGTATGCCCCAATCGGACACGAATGGCAAGAAGAACCAGATCCTGCGCCTGAGGGAGACACCCTAGGCGCCGCAAGCGAAGACCAGGGCCCCCGGGACGCCGGGGGCCCTTTTCGCGTTGCGCCCGAAGCCTCCCGCTGAATTGCTATCATCCAGGCGGGGCAGGTGGCGAAACTGGTAGACGCTGAGGACTTAAAATCCTCCGGTCGCAAGACCATGTGGGTTCGAGTCCCGCCCTGCCCACGGATTCAAGACATCGAATGAAGATCGCTCCCCAGGCATGGCGCTTCGTGGTCCCGGCGGTCGCCGCCGGCGCGGCCCGCGTTTGGGGGGTGGGGGCTGGGGGGACCTTTGTCGCGGGCGCCCTGTTGGCGGTGCTCGCCTTCGGCTTCGCGGCGTTCACGGCATTCTTCTTTCGCGACCCGGAGCGTCTCCTGTCGGCGGACCCCTCCAAGATCTACGCGCCCGGCGACGGGGTCGTGATGAGCGTGGCGCGCGAGGGGCCGGAGGGTGCGGTCACCCTGCGCATTTTCCTCTCGGTGTTCGACGTGCACATCCAGCGCGCGCCCTGCGCGGGCAAGGTGGCCGACGTGCAGGTCATCGAGGGCTCGTTTGCGGCCGCGATGAAGGACTCGGCCCGCTACAACGCGCGCGTGGCGATGACCCTGGAGCCGGAGGCACGCTCCACGCCGCTTGTCGTCGAGCAGATCGCGGGCCTCATCGCGCGCCGCATCGAATGCTGGCCGAAGCCCGGCGAGTGCCTCGCCGCGGGCCAGCGCTACGGCCTCATCTATTTCGGCTCGCAGGCCGCCGTGCATTTCCCGGCGGGCTCGCGGTGCACCGTCAAGCCGGGCGAGCGTGTCGCGGCGGGCCTCACGGAGATCGGCGAGTGGACAAGCAAGTCTTAAAGCGAGGCGGCCGCGTGCTGGCCCCCTCGCTCTTCACCCTGGGCAACATGGCGTGCGGCTTCTATGCCCTGTTGGCCTCGGTGCAGGGGGAGTTCGTGTCCTCCGCCACGGCCATCGTCGCGGGCATGGTCTTCGACGCCCTCGACGGGCGCGTGGCGCGTCTGGTGCACGGCGAGTCCGCCTTCGGCGTGGAGTTTGACTCGATGGCCGACTTCCTCACTTTCGGCGTGGCGCCCGCGCACATGATGTACGCCTTCATCCTGAAGGACTACGGCGCCTGGGGCTATCCGATCGCTTTCGCCTACGCCCTGTGCGGCGGCCTGCGCCTGGCGCGCTTCAACGCCACGGCTCACGCGGGGACGGGCGGCAAGACCCATTTCACCGGCCTTCCCATCCCCGGAGGGGCGGGCTTCCTGGCCAGCTTCGTCCTCCTCTATCAGATCATCGAGGAGGGTCGCCCGGCCCGCACCTGGAAGTTCCTGATGGACCAGATCCCGCTTCTCTATGGTCTGGCCCCGGTGATGGTGGTCGTGATCGCCTTCCTGATGGTCTCGACCATCCCTTACCCGACTTTCAAGCAGCCGGGGCTGATCCGTCCCAAGTCCCTGCCGACCATCGCCGTCCTGTGCGCGGTCGGCTTCCTGCTGTTCTACTATCCCCTCACCGTTCTTTTCCTGGTCTTCCTGTTTTACGCTCTGCTCGGTCCCGTCTCCTGGGCGGTCCGTCTGGCCGGTCGCTTGTTCGGCTGGGCGCCGCGTCCTCCCGGCGACTTCGGAGAGCAGCTGTGAGCGCGGTCCTGCCCGTCCGGCGCCTGGACCCGGCGGCGGTCCTGCCCACTCGCGCTCACGTCGATGATGCGGGGCTCGATCTCTACGCCTTGGAGGACACGACGGTGCCATCCGGCGAGGGGCGGGTGCTGCGCACGGGCGCGGCTATGGCTGTTTCGCCCGGGTATGTCGGTCTTGTTTGCGATCGCTCATCGATGGCGCGGCGGGGCCTGAAGACCGCCGGCGGCGTCATCGACGCGGGCTACCGCGGCGAGGTCGGCGTGGTGGTCTGGAACATCTCGCGCGAGCCCCAGTCGGTCAAGAAGGGCGAGCGCATCGCGCAGATGCTGGTCGTGCCCATCGCCGTCCCGGCGCCGATCGACTCCGAGGACCTCGGCGCCACCGCGCGCGGCGCTGGAGGCTTCGGGAGTACGGGGCGCTAGGCCATGAAGTGCCCGAACTGCGGCGTCGCCTGCGCGGAGAGCGCCCTGGAGTGCGGCGCCTGCGGCCTGCTCTTCTCGAAGTGGCGGGAGCGCCAGGAGCGCGAGGAGCGCGAGGCGGCCGCGGCCCTGGCCAAGCTCGAAGTCAAGCCCGACCCGCCCCTCGATTCGCGGGTCGCGCGTTCGTTCGCTTTGGGCGCGGCCGTCATCTGGTGCGCGCTCTTCGCTTGGTATGTCCACCTCGAGACTCTTCGCGCGCGCGACCGGGCTGCGGCATCCTCAGAGGAAGGCGGGGATTTAGTCCAGGTCCGCGACCCTGAAACGGGGGACATCAAGACCATCCGAATCGTCTATACTCCCTCGCGATAGTTCCTTCCTTAATTTAACGAAAGTAGGTTTGAGTGAATTTTGTATATGTTGCCTTGATTTCCACCCGTGCGGAACCTATAATCCCAGGGTCAGATGAACCAGCGCTCCCGCGGCGTCCTCCTCTTATCTGCCGGCTCTCGCTCCGGCGTGTCGCTGACCGAACTGATGATCGCCGTGGCGGTCATGTCGATCGGCGTCATGGGCCTCATCGCTTCGTTCGCCGGCATCCAGAAGGGCATCCAGCTTTCAAAGAATAAGACCCTGGCTTCGGGCCTGGCCCAGGAGAAGATGCAGATCATCAAGCAGAAGACCTACTATCAGGTGATCGCGACGCCGGCCCCCGGCGGGACGAATACGGACTACTCTCCCAGTATCCGCTATGACACCGTCTACTTCCCCCCGGAGAACATCCTGGAGGGAGGAGTTCGCTACCAGCGGCTGACCTACATCCAGGTGGTTCTGGAGAACTCCGGGATCCTCCAGCCCCAGGCACCGGAGACGCCGGACACGGGCATGCGCATGATCACGGTCACCGTCCTTTGGCAGGAAGGCGGCACCAAGAAGAAGCTCGCGGTCAGCAGCGTTCTGGTCAACCCGAACACGGTCATGGCCAACGCCATCTTCCGGGGGTACGTCAGGAAGGCAGCGGGAGTCATCCCCGGGGCCCTGGTCAACGTCGCCGAGAACATGGGCTGGCGCGACACGGCCAACGCTTCGGGTTTCTACTCGATCAACCTATCTCCCGGGAACTTCTCGCTGATGGCCTCCGCCCCCGGCTATTACAGCCAGTTCCAAACTGTTTCCATCGCGGCCGGCGTGACCACGGACCTGGATTTCACCCTTGCGCCCATCGCCTCCGGGACGGTGAGCGGGACGGCCTGGGTCAACCCCGGGCTCGTCATCAGCCAGGTCGTCGCCTCCACGGCCCAGGCCGACGGCTTCGTCGCCCAGTACATCGAAATTTTCAACCCCACGACAGCGGCGGTCACGATCGGCGGAGCCACCCCCCCCATCAAGGTCAACTACCAGACCGCGACGAGCTGTTCCAACCAGGCCCTCTGCGCCGACCCCACCTACGGCATCAAGCTCAACTACGTCTACAACAGCATCGCCGCCGGCGGCTACTACATCATCGCCAACACCGGGACTTTCATGGTCAACGGCCTCTACGTCTACGCTGACGCGGTCTTTGACGACAACGCCAACAACATCGCTTACTGCTCTCCGCAGCCGGGGAACTGGAACACGGGGGCATCGCCGCCCATCAAGCAGATCATCAGCATGACTCCTGGCCCCCCCGGAGTTGGTAAGGGCCACGGCGGCGCGGTCTGGCTGACCGATGCTTCCGGCAACACCATTGATTCCGTCGGCTGGGCGCATGGTGCCAAGGTTCATCCCAGCTGCAACCCGAACTGCATCCCGTTCCCCGCGGGAGTCGACGGCGGCCTAGCGGACGGCCTCCAGATCGTGCGCACCTCCAGCCCGAGTTTCACGAGCGATGCGTGGGGCCGTGCCTACGACTCGGGCAACAGCATTCTGGACTTCACGACGACGACCGTCCAGTACCGGGCCTTCAGCACGGCGGCCGGCACGCAGACGATCATCGCGGGCGTGCCGGCGGTCGGCGCCGTCATCTCGGCCAACGACGGCCTCTCCGACCCGGCGACGGCCTACGCCGTCGGCAGTCCTCCCCAAGCCGTATTCTCGCTGATAAATGTCGCCACGGGGACCTGGACGGTGCTCATCTCCAGCGGGCTGTTCGTCCTACAGAACGACACCGTCACCCTCGCCGACTCGGGCTCCACCTACGTCTACCCCAGCAGCACCACCTTCATCAACCAGACCGCCCTCTACGGCTTCATCAGCGGCGTGGTCACCGATGTCAGCGGCGCGCCGATTTCCGCGCCGACGCCCATCCCCGTCAGCCCGGGTCCGGCGGGCGCGAACCGGAACGCCAATACGACCACGGGGCGTTACCTCCTGATCGTCACGACCGGGTCCGTCGACGTCACGGCCAACGTGGGCAACGGCAACGCGAACTACGTCTCCATCTCGTCCCTGTCCGTGCCCGTGTCGCTCGGACAGATCGCCAACGGAGTCGACTTCGTGCTTTCTCAGGGAGGCCACCTCTCGGGTTTCATCACGCGCGACGGGATCAACGCCCTGCCGGGGGTGGCGATCGCCGCCATCGACGTCAACGGCCTGTCCCGAGACCAGAAAATTTCGGGCACCAACGGACGTTTCACGACGATCAACATCTCAACCGGCGTCTATCGGGTGACGCCCTCCGTCGACTCTCTGGAGACCTCCAGCCCCACATATCACAGCGCGACCGTCGTCGGCGGCCAGACGGTGTTCGCGGGGACATTCACCATCACCGGAGCGCTCGGCACCATCGCGGGCAGCGTGACATCCGGGGGCGGCCCCATCGCGACGGGGGTCCTGATCGTGGTGACGACTTCGACTCTCGCCGGGACGCCTCCGGCCCCGCCCGCCTTGAGCAGCGGCACCCTGGCGAGCGCCCCCTACTACATCACGTCCAGTTTGGAGGATGGGACTTACAGCGTCGGCGTGCGCCAAAGCACGTCGCCGGCCTATCGGGTCTACGGCTACCACACGACCCTCAGCGGCACCGGGGCCGTCACGATCACCGCGCAGACGCTGATCGGCGTCCAGGTCCTGGCGGGGCAGACCGTCACGGGGCAGAATCTGTCATGGTGAGACCCCGCGGTCGAGTCGGCTTCACGTTCATCGAGGCGATGCTGACGGTCGCCGTCCTCGGCATACTGGCCACCATGTCCGCGCAGATCCTTCTCCAGGTCAACCGCTACTTCATCATGAGCCGCACGCGGTTGGACCTTCAGAGAGAGGCCCGCGCCGTGATGTACGTCGTCACGCGGGGACTGCGTCAGGCACAGTCGGACTCGATCCTCATCGACCGCGCGGCGACGAGCCAGCCGTTCTACTCCCGGATCACCTTCACGAAGATCCAGGGCACGACGATGAGCTTCAATCAAAGCGGGGCTGATCTTGTCATGACCGTGGGAACGAAGACTCAAACCCTTTCCAAGAACGTGCGCTACCTGGCGTTCAGCTTCCCGCGCTCCGACCAACTCTCCATTGTTTCCGTTTCCCTGACCTTGGAAGGATTGATTTATGAGGGCAGGAAGAAGGCCCTTCACATGGCGTCCGAGAAGGTCCGGGTGATGAACTGATGAGAATGAAATCGATGACGGAGGGACGCGGCCAGGTGCTGGTCGGCGTCATTCTGGTGCTGATGGCGCTCCTTATCATGGTGCCGGCCCTGGTGCAATGGGTTCAGAACGAGTCCCGCATCTCGGTCAAGGACCAGAAGGCCTCCCTCGCCTTCAATCTGGCCGAGGCGGCCGTGGACCGCGGCTATTGGAAGATCAAAAGCTCGACCTCCACCTGCGATATGGCGATGAACGGCGTGGCGCTCGCTGGTTATGATTTTGATGCCGTATACACTGACGTTCCCGGCGGGAGCTACCGCATCAGCATCTCCAGCGTGGGCACCAAAACCGTGATGATCATCGGCGAAGGTCGCGATAAATCGAATAAAGAGGTGCGGGCTATCTCCGCGGTTTATAGGAATCAGACTATTTACAGCCCGCTGCTCACCGGCGGCAATATGACCTGGAAAAAAGGACTCGGGGTCTTTTGGGGTTCCGTCATGTCGCAGGGCAACATAACGCTGGACAACGTCCTGGCTGGGATTTATTATCCCAGGAAGTACTCCAAGGGCGTCGTGACGGGCAGCGCCACCGACCCTCGGGACATCAACGGCCTTGACCCTCCCAATACCGGCGGCAATGAATGGTGGTCTGATTACCAGTATGTGCCGGAACTGCCTATACTTGACTTCGCCGTTCTGCGCGCTTCAGCTGCCGCCACCCATACCCTGAACGTCTATGGGTGCAAGGGCGGCGCGAATTACACCGACCCGGCCACCGGCAACGTCCTGGCGGGCGCGGCCCCGTGGGATCTGCGCAGCGCATGCTCGGGGGGGAATCCGCATACGGAGCATTTCGGCAATCCCTGGAACCATCCCAAGTCCCCCAGGTACCAGCCCAATACCGACTATGTCTGGTACTATGACGGGAACCTCAGGCTGACGGGCAGAGTGAACGTCGGAGTCCCGGTCAACCAGAGTTGCGGATTAAGGGGCATGCTGATCGTGCGCGGGAATTTGATCGTGGACACGCCTGGGGAGTACAACTATACCGGCCCCGTGCCGGCCACCGCGTGGGAGGACCATAAGAGACTGACCAAGACCACCAACGACAGTTCTGCCAGCGGCCAATACCCCGCCGACATCGGTTTGAATACGAGCACCGGGATTTTCAATTTCGGCACGGATACCTGGGCTGGAGGATATTACACCACCGTCGGGATGAGGGGCTTTACCTACGTGGGCGGGAATATGACCATCACCAACCCGGACGGCTATATGGATTTCAACGGAGCCGTCTGGGTGCAGGGCGACGTGATCGCGACGGGCGCCAGCGCGACCGCTTACTGCGGGATATTCTACGACGACACCCTGAGCGTGCCGTCACTGAATGTCATCCTGTTCCGCCAATCCTGGCAGGAAACAAGGCCGAGCACGCAGGCCTGGCCGTGAGCGTGAAAGGCTCTCGTTGATTTTGGCTGCCCGCGCTCATCCCTTGCGGGGGAACAGGACGGGACCCTTCTGGATGAGCCCCACGCGCTCCTTGACGCCGGACAGCACGTCCTCGGCCGTCAGCGCGTCCGGGAACTGCCGCACGCCCAGCTGCATGTGGATCTTGGCCGCGGTGTGGGGCATGAAGGGGTCGATCCAGCCGCTCACCAGGCGCAAAGACCAGACCATGTCGAAGAGCACCGCCTCGCACCGGGCCGGGTCGGTCTTGGCCAGCTTCCAGGGGGACTGCTCGTTGACGCGGGCGTTGAGGTCGCGGACCGCGCCCCACATCGTCTCGAGAGCGCCGTGGAAATCGAGCGCCTCCATCTTGGCCGCGATCTCGTGGGAGCGCTTGGCCACCACGGTGGTGTAGAAGTCTCCAGCGACCGGCGGCTTGGTCGGGAGCTTGCCGCTCAGAAACTTGTCCACCATCTCGACCACCCGCGAGACGAGGTTTCCCAGGTCGTTGGCCAGCTCCGCGTTGTAGCGCTTGCAGAGCGCGGTCTTCGAGAAGTCGCCGTCGTTGCCGAAGGGCATCTCGCGCAGCAGGAAGTAGCGGAAGGCGTCCACGCCGAACTCCTGCGTGATCTCGTAGGGGTCGACAAAGTTGCCGAGCGACTTCGACATCTTCCGGCCGTCCACCGTCCACCAGCCGTGCGCGAACACTTTCTTAGGCAGCGGCAGGCCGGCCGCCATCAGCATGGCGGGCCAGATGACCGCGTGGAAGCGGAAGATCTCCTTGCCGACGACGTGCACGTCGGCGGGCCAGAGGTCCTGCGTGCCGGTCGTCGACGACCAGTAGTTAATCAGCGCGTCGAACCAGACGTAGACCGTGTGGGCCTCGTCGCCGGGGACCTCGACGCCCCACTTCACCTTCGTGCGCGAGACGGAGATGTCCTCCAGGCCGTCCTCGACGAAGCGGAGCACCTCCGGCGCGCGCGAGGCCGGGGCCAGGAAGCCGGGGTTCGCCTTGTAGTGCTTGAGCAGGAGCGGGCCGTACTTGGAGAGCTTGAAGAAGTAGGTCTCCTCGGAGAGGGTCTGCAGCGGCTTGCCCGACTCGGGCGACAACAGCACCCCTCCCGGCCCCTTGACCGCGTCGCCCGCCTTCACGAAGGACTCGCTGACCACGTCGTAGAGGCCCTCGTAGCGGCCTTTGTAGATGTCGCCGTTCTTCAACAGGAGGGCGAAGAGTTCTTGGACCTTGTCTTCGTGGCGCTTCTCGGTGGTGCGGAGGTAGTCGTCGTGGCGGATGTCGAGGTGCTTCCAGAGGTCCAGGAACTTCTTGGAGACGGCGTCGCAGAAGTCGATCGAGTGCTTGCCGGCGGCCTTGGCCGCGTCCTCGATCTTCTGACCATGCTCGTCGGTGCCCGTCAGCAGGTGGACGGCCTCGCCGCGCCCGCGGTGGAAGCGGGCCAGGACGTCGGCGGCGACGGTCGTGTACGCGTGCCCGATGTGCGGGGCGGCGTTCACGTAATAGAGCGGGGTCGTGATGTAATATTTTTTCATAATCCTCGTTCCAGGAACTGTTCCACAGATAGGTCGGCGTGCGCTCCACCGATGAGAACGGGTTTCGTCTCTGGATGGCGGTTTAGGAATGTTTTTCGGTAGTCTTCCCGACCTGTCTGGGGCCTGTCAATATCTGGAGGACATGGGCCGCCCTTGCGAGGTTGGTGTGAAGGGGTGATAGAATCAGCTGCCGCTTAAATGTCATAAAAATACGCTTCTAGAATAATCGTTTATCGTATAAATAACAAATTGTTCAGCATCCTGAACAGATTATAACTCTCCACCCCTCCATGATTCAATGAGCCCGAGGCTTTGGCCGCGTTCTCGACCGGTCGTTATCGGGCGGACTCGGCCTCGAGGGCGGCCAGGGTCAGGATGAGCTTCGGGTCGGCGTTGGACTTCAGCGCCGCGCGCAGGCGGGACAGCTCGCGCAGGGGTCCTTCCACCTGCGAAAAGTTCCGTGTGCCCTCCAGGTGGCGCAGGCGCAGGTCCTGGCCGAGGCTGAACAGGGTCTTCTCCACCACCACGCGCGCGGCGGCCAAGTCGCGGGGCAGGGAATCGGCGGCGGTCACGGCGTCGAGCGGCCCGTCACCGAACTTGAACTCCTTCTCGGACAGCTCCAGTGCGCGTCCGGCCGAGCCGTCCGAGAGGGAGGCCAGGCGGCGGGCCTTGTCCGTCGGGATCGCGCGGCCGGTCAGGATTTTCTCCAGCACCGGGGCGGGCAGGGGGCCGAAGGGCACGGTGAAGCAGCGCGAGGCGATGGTCTTGGGCAGGCGCTCGCGCTGGGTCGCGCATAGGATCCAGATCGTCTTAGGCAGCGGCTCCTCGAGATACTTCAGCATGGAGTTGGCGGCCGCCTCGTTGAGGCGCTGGGCGTCGGGGATGATGGCGACCT
>CAYHNV010000077.1:0-11350 GCA_964358065.1 uncultured Elusimicrobia bacterium
TTGGCTACCAAGGCCACCACTGCCGTGGCCGCCGCGGCCACGGAGATCGCCGACACCCGCGCCTGGGCGACGCTGCCCTCGCAGTTCCGCATGGCCCGCTTGAGACTGCCGCCCGGAACTCACGACGTGACCATCAGCTACGCCGGCCCCACGGGGGCCGTCATCGCCACCCGAACCTTCAAGGACGTGGCCATCCGCAAAGGCGGCCGCACCTACCTCCACGACCGAACGGCCCTCTAAAGACCGACTCAATGGGAGAACCCATGAAACGCACCCCCTGGATCGCGATGTCGCTGATGCTCTGCGCCTCAGCCGTGAAAGCCGGCTCAAGGCCCGATTGGGTCGACGGCACGAGCCGTTCTTACCCGCGCGAGAGATATCTCGTCGGCATCGGCATGGGCGACGACCGCGCCACGGCCTCGGACCGGGCCCGCTCGGAGATCTCGAAGATCTTCACGACCAATGTCAATGTGACCACGAATCTCCACGAATCCGAAAGCAGCTCGAAGCAGGGCGCGAAGACCGAGAACTCATTCTCCCAGGCCATCTCCCAAAGCCTACAGACGGCCTCGAAAAAAGTGCTCGAGGGCGTGGAGGTCGTGGAGAGCTGGAAGGACGGGGCGACGATGCAGCAGTACGCCCTGGCGGTGCTCGACCGCTCCAAAGCGCTCGCCGCGGTCAAAGACAAGCTCGACGACTTCGACAGGCAGGCCCAGCAATGGAAGTCCTCGATGGACTCAGCCTCCGACAAGGTGGGCAAGGTCAAGGCCGCGATGAAGCTGCTGGCCCTCCTCAAGGCCCGCGTGGAACTGAACGGAGAAATGCGGGTCCTCGATCCGGGCGGCAAGACCGTCCCCAGCCCCTTCGACGAGGCCGCCGTGCGCGCCGGGGCCGCCAAGACCGTCGCCGAGCTTGACGTCATCGTCGACATCAAGGAGGCCAAATGAAACTTCTCAACCCGCTCTCGCTGATCCTCGCGCTCGCCCCCCTCCTCGCCGCCCTCGCGTCGGCGCAGGACCACCCCCTGGTCGCCGTCTATCCCGGCTCAAAACTTGATGACCGCAAAGCGGTCGCCTTCGACGAGTTCAAGTTCCCCGTCGCCAAGATGTGGGCCAACAAGTTCACCAAGGAACTCCCGCTGGAAGGCAAGATCGAGCACTTGAAATACAAGAATCCTGCGGAGCGCTCGACCTTGGAGCTGTTCCGGAACTACGAAACTTCCCTCAAGCAGTCGGGCTTTCAGACCATCTTCAGCTGCAGCAAGGATGATTGCGGAGACGGGGACACCGACACCCAGGTCGGGCACTACGCCCCAAAATACGACACGCGCTTTATCTCCGCCAAGCTCCCTCGCCCCGAAGGGGACGTCTATGTGTCGGTCAACATCTCGGGGTATTACCACAACACGTACATCACCATCGTCGAGGTCAAGGCGATGGACGAAAACATGTCCGGGCGCGCGCCGGCGGCTTCCTCACCCCCCGTCGCCCCCCGCACGGCAGCGATGGAAGAGCCGGCGCGCGCCTCCGCCGTATCGGAATCATCCTCACGGGGCGCCGGCAAGCACGTTGTGACGGGCGTCGTCAAAGGCCTGAACTCGTTCGGCATCCAGGCCAAGGCCGGCTCGGCCTCCGAGAAGGCCGACATCATCGTCGAGGGCGAGGTCGAGACCAACCCGTTCCAGGGCAACGACGCCCGCATCAAATGGGCCCGCACCTCGGTGACCATCACCCTCCGCGACGGCCGCACCTCCAAGATCTTCACCGAGTTCAACGTCACCGATAAGCAGGGCTCGGGCGACTACAAGGAGGCGGTCCGCCGCAGCCAGACCGAACTGGGCAAGAAGGTCGCCGCCCAGGTCAACGCCGAGATCGCCTCCTACTTCGAGAACCAATAAGAAGAAAAAGAAAAGGTGTCAGGCTTTCAGTTCTTTCAATTACCCCGAGTAGTTGAAAGAACTGAAAGCCTGACACCTATTTTCTTAGCAGGCTGTTGAGTATGTTTTTGGCGGGGTCAGCAAGGAACTTGCCGAGGTTGACCTTGGACTTCGGGTCACTGAAGGTTCCGGTCACGGCAACGTCGATGGGCGCCACGCTGGCGACTTGGGCGGTCACAATCAGGTCCAAGACCTCGGCCGGGAGGTTAATGGTCCCCTTCGCCGAGACCTGGGCCGCGTCTGAGTTCATCTCCGACTGGCGCAGAGTCATGAGGCCGTTCTTGAACCCGTAGTCGCCCGTGATCTGGCGCAAGGCGATATTGTTGAAGTCGGGAAATAGACGGATTCCCCCGACGCGGCCCAGCTTCTGAACGATGAGCAGAGGAAACACCAGGACCTTCAGAAGCTTGGACTGAGTGGCCATCGCACCCACTGAGTGAATCTTCCCCGGGCCCGTGGAGAACTTCGCCTCACCGCTGAGGGTCTTGAGATCCGGGGTCAGGTCCGAGAGGTCCCAGTTCAGCCTGACCTGCGACACCGTGGAGTCCGTATGGCTCAGAGCCCCGACCTCGAAGCGTCCGCGCGTGCTCACGATTTTGGTCTTTCCCTCCGCAGCGCCGCTCTGAGCGGGCTTGGCCAACTTGGCGGCCTGGCTGTCAGCGGCGACCTTATTCTTCGCCGTCAGGTACTTGGCTAGGTCGAAATAATCGAGGGAGGCTTCCAACTGGATGTCGGGCGTGCGGGAGTAATCCTTGATCGTCAGATCCAACTGCAGCGTCCCATCGGCCACTTTCCCTTTTAGGTTGGGCAGATCGACGCGCTTCTCGTCGAAGGAGACGGTGCCGGCGAACTCGGAGAGCGGCAGACCTGCGACCGTGGCCCCGAGATCCTTGAACAGAAGTTTCCCGGCATAAATGGGCTTAAGCTTGTGGCCGGTAACGGAGAAGGCGAAGTAGCCGGAACCGGCAATCTTCATATCCCGCGTCTGAGGCGTCAACTTGGTCAACTCGTCGAGGACGAAGCTCTTGCACTTGACCAGCAGGTCGAAGGCCGCGCGGCCCGCGGGGTCGGAGACGGACCCCTCGACCGAGATGATGTTCTTACCCGTCTCCAGGCGCAGTTTTCTCACCCGCACGACCTTCGCAGAGTAATCGACCGCCGCCTCCCAATGGGACGGCGGGGTCGAAAGCCCAGCGGGCACGCCGGGGAAAGGCAGGTCCTTGTCGGTCAGCGCGGGGAGGTTCACGTCCGCCTCGATGGAGACATCGGGCTGCGGCGTTCCGGCCAGCGCCTTGGCCACCGTGCCGTCGATCTTGACCGAGCCGTCCTTCGCCTTGACGACGACCTTGTCGAAGCGGACGTCGTCGCCCGAGACGCGCACGGTCCCGTCCAGGCGCGCTGAGGGCAACGCAAAGGAAGCAGGCAGCCCCGCGACCTCGACAGGGAGATCGGAGGCCTTGAAGGATGGGACATCAAGGGCCAGGGCGACGGACAGGTCCGGCACGGGCTTGGCTGAGCCAAGGCGCTTGATGAAACCGGCGATGGAGACGGTCCCCTGCTTGAGTTTCGTTTTGAAAGAGACGACCTTGAGCTCGTCGCCGGAAAGCGATATCTCGCCGTCGATGCGCGCCGCCGGGACCCAGGCCTTGGGCGGCAGCTTCAGAAAAGGATATTGGCCGGGCGTGATCTCAGGCACATCGACGCCGAGGGTCGCCTTGCCCTCGAAGACCGGCTTGGGCGTGCCCAGTCCTTTCGCGGAACCGGAGCCGGTCACCTTCCCCCCGCTCCACGCCACGCTCAGCGCGCGCACGTCAACCTGCCCGGGGGAGTAGCGGCCGGCCGCGTGTGCCTCGATGGCCGGAAGATCCAAGGCCGGAATCCCCGCGTCTGGAAGGAGCTTGGCGATGAGGCGCGTGTCCAGCCCCGGCGTCTTGGCCTTGAAGTCGGCCTCGGCGGTCCCCTCTCCCACCTTCGCCTTGCCCTCCGCGGAGAGCAATGTCTTGCCGGAGGCGGAGAGCGTCATCTCGAAGGCGAGGTCTGGAAGGACGAGATCGGCCACGCGTCCCGAGGAGGCCAGCTTCATGCCGTCCTGTTCCAGGACCAGGCGCTTGATCTTGGCCTTGAAAGCCTTGCGCTCACCTTTGGCCGGGTCGATGGTGCCGGCGAAGATCACGGAAGCGTTCACGGGGCGCACTCCAGCCTTGCCGCGGACGTGGAAGGAGGTGTCCAGAGTAAAAGGCTCGGCCATGCTGAAGTCGTCCAATGATACGGCCAAGTCCGACACGGTCCAAGAGGACTTCTCCTTCTCGTCGCGGTACTCGATGAGGCCCCGCCTGACACGAGCGCGGTGCACGTTTAGTTCCGGTGCGTGAGCTTCGGCGGCCTGGGCGGAAGCGCCCGCGCGTGCTGCGGCCGGCGCGCTGGACGTCAGCGTCGCATAGTTAAAGCGCCCATCGACGCCCCTGACGACCGTGACCTTCAGCCCCTCAGCCGAGACCGAGGCCACCACGAGCTTTCTGCTCAACAACGCCCTCCAGCTGGGACGGATGTGGAAGGCCTCGACTCTGAGGAAGGTTCCCGCCTTGAAGTCAGGGCTCTCCGATATCTCCAGGCCGCGCAGGGACAAGCCCGTCAATCCCAAGCCGATGCGTTCCAAGCGAACCTCCCGGCCGAGCTGCTTGCGCGCAGCGCTCAGGATTCGCTCGCGCAGAACGGGCTCTGGAAAAATGACCTTAAGAGCGACGACGGCTGCGCCTGCGGCCAGGACGGAGGTCGCCGCCGCGGCCGCTACGGCCTTGATCCAGAAGGGGCTCACTTTCATGGATGGATTCTACCTCTTCAAGACATAAAAACGCGAAAGTGAAATCTGGACGTCATAAGGCCTCCCAGTCATAAGGCCTCCCTTGCGTTGGCGGGGAAGTCAGGTTAAACTGTTCGGGTGGGGCAGAGGGCGCGAAGGTGATGTACGGTTAAGGCTCCCGCGTGGGAGGCTTGCCTCGAGCGCGGGAAGCGCGAGGAAGGGCGGGGGCGCCTGGATAAGGCGGAGGCGGCCTATCGCCTCGCGCTCGACGCCAATCCGGATTTCAACTCCCTGCACCGAGAGTTCGCCCGTTTTCTCGAGGCCTGCGGCCGACTCGAGGAATCCGCGAAGCATCTCGCGCGCGCCATCGAGCTGGGCTGGCCGCGAAAGGAGGCGGAAGGCACCCTGGCCCGCCTGCGCGGGAAGGAAGACGACGGCGAGAAGTCGAACTTCGTCCTGGTGCACTCCTTCCTCGACAAGAAGAAATACATGGAGGCGGTCGCGGCGCTCGAGGCGGCCGCCGTCCACTCGAGCGAGAAGGGCGAGGCTCTCTGGCCCGACGTGTTCTCGGCCCTGCTCTGTGCTCGCCGCTACCGTGAGGCGTTCGCGCTCGGCGAGGCGATGCTGAACCGGTCCGTGCGCATCCCGTCGGCCAGCGTCTTCCTGTGGCCGTGGTGGTACGCGGTGTCCTCGCGCGGCTCTGACGCGAAGATGGCGTTCTGCGCCGATGAGCTCAAGCGCGTGCGCCTGGCCGGAAGGGCCCCGGGCTTCGAGGTCTGGTTCGCTTATTGCCGCGGCGTGCTCCTGCTCGGCCTCGACCGCGACGCGGAGGCCATGGCGGAGTACGCAGTCATCAAGCGCTCGCGCTCGCCGCGGTACTCCATGATGCACCACGCCTTCGTCATGCATCGCCTGATGGCGGGCAAGCTTAAGTGGACGATCGCTAAGTGTCGGGCTCTTCTGAGGGAAGTTCCGGACTACTGGTGGTTTCACTGCCGCATGGCGGAGGCGCTCATGGCCGACGGCGCCGTCGCTCGCGGCCTGCGCGAGTTCGAGCGCGCCGCCGCGGTCTCAAGCGACGTGCGCGCGCGCCGTGCGGTCACGACCTGGCACGGGGCGGCGCTGCTCTGGGCGGGACGCTACCGGGAGGCCCTCGAGAAGCTCGACGAGGGCGCGGCCATCGGGACGAAGATTTGGGTGAACTGCTGGCGCGGCGCCGCCTACCTGAAGCTGGGCCGACGCCGCGAGGCCCTGGCCGACCTCGACGCGGCCATCGCGACGGACCCCCAGGACCTCGAGGCGCATCTCTGGCGCGGGGAGGCCCGACGCCTCATGGGACGCACGACCGCGGCCCTGCGCGACCTCGACCGCGCGCTGGCCCTCGACCCCGGCTACGTATGGGCCTATTTCAACCGCGCTCTGGCGCGCGACGACGCGGGAGACGCCGAGGGCATGGCCGCCGACTTCGCCAAAATCCCGAAGCACATCGTCGCCGCGATTGGCGGGCCGAAGACCGGTTCCCCGGGCCGCGAGGAGATGCGCGCCGTTCTCGAGTCGGGACTCAAGCGCGCCAGGGGCGTCCGCCGCCCGGAAACCTATCTGAACTCGATCTGGCTGGGAAAAATCCATTGACAAAATCCATTGGCGCCTTGACAAGGGGCGTGAGTGATACGATAATCCAGTCATGCTCCCCCTCCTGCTTGCCCTTCTCATGGCCCCCTCACCGATCTCAGCTGCCGCTCGACGCGACAGCGGGACCGTCACCTCTCTGCTCAACCGCGTCGCCGGCTACCTAACGGGACCGGCGAAGAAAGCCCGCCGCGTGGCGGGAGTGGCCGCGGTGCGAAGCGGCATCCCCACCGACCAGGGAGAGGACTTGGACCAGCGTCTGCTCGACCGCGCTCATCTCCTGCGCCAGACGCTCCGCCGCTCGGACGCCTCCGCGGCTGAAGAGAAAACACTGCGCGGCATCTATTCGGCGCTGGCCGCCTCCCAGTTCACGCAGGCGCTCTCCATCGTCGGCGGCACGCAGGCCAAGCCGGACGCCTCGGCGGCCTTGGAGTCTTGGGCCGGCGAACCCCATCAGACGCCGATTTCCAGCGCGGTCAAGACCCTGCTGACGGGACCGGCCTCGCGCATCAACGACAAGGCCCTGGTGGCGGCGGGCTGGGGAGCCTACGCGCGTTCGCTGACACCCGTCGCCGGGCAGCTCCGGCAGGCCGAAGCCGGTTGGGCCGTTGCCCCGGAAACGGCCAGGCTCGACGAAAGCCTCAAGTCGGTGCGCGATATGACCCTCGAGCGCGAACTCGACGACGAGTCCAAGGCGAAGGCGCATCTCCTCGCCGGTCAGATCCTCCAGGCCCTGGCCCAGGCGGAACTCCGCGCTCACGCCCCTGCCTCTGCCGTTGGACTGCCCTCGCGACTTCCACCCGACCCGGAACCCGCGGCGACTGCGGCCGTGGATGTGCCCTTCGAGCCTCGCGCCCTCTATCAGAAGACATCCAAGTCCGTCGTCCTCCTCTTGTGCGCCTCCTCCGAAGGCTCCGGAGAGCTTGGGACGGGCTCCGTGGTGGACGTCGCGCGCCGCAGGATCCTCACCAACGCCCACGTCGTGATCCGCGACTCGACGCGCCAACCCTGGGATATAGTGCATGTCTACTTTAAGCCCGCCAAGCTCACGGGCGACCCCAAGCGCGATCTCGCCGACGCGGTCGATGGGAAGGTCGTGGCCTGGGATGCGGCCCTGGACCTGGCCTTGGTCGAAGTCCCCAGCCTTCCCGCAGGGACCGCGGCCATCGGCCTTGACGACCCGCGCAACGTCTCCGTGGGAGACCGCGTGGCCGCCATCGGACACCCCGAGCAAGGCGGCCTCTGGACGCTGACCACCGGTGTCGTAAGCACTCTGCTCGCCGACATGGGCGGCGTCAAGGGCAAGGACGTCTTCCAGACCGACACCAGCATCAACCGCGGCAATTCCGGCGGGCCGCTCCTGGCCGCCTCGGGAAGGATCATCGGCGTCAACACCATGATGTCGCGCAAGGCCGCCGATGGACTGGCCATCACCTCCGTGAACTTCGCCGTGCGCGCGGACGTCGCCCGGCGCTGGATGGCGGGACAGGGGCTGAAGCTCGCCTATGGCGGCGCCTCCGCCGTGACGACGGCCGTCGCCTCCCCGCCCTCCGCGCCGAGACCAATCCCGACGGCGGCTGCGGCCAAGCCGGTGCAGATCTCGGAGACCGCGCCCTACGACTATAGCCCCGACGCGCTCATCGAGGCGGAGATCAAGCAGATGGAAGATATGGGGAGCGAGATGCAGGGCGAGATCCAGAGGAGACGACAATGATCCACCTGCTTCTGCTGTCGGCCCTGCTGTCGGCCCCGGCTTCGGCCCAAGGGCGCAAGAACGTGATGGAGACCCTCACGACCGCCCTGGCCGCCGACCAGGGCTATGACGCCGCGGGACGGGCCCGGCTGCTCTCGGCCATCAAGGCCCGCTTCGCCGACTACGGCCTGCAGGTCGTCAACGAGAGCCGCAAGTCCGCCATCCCCGTGGTGCTCCACGTCATCACCGAGGGCTCTTTCGACGAGGCTCCCGCCGAGCGCGTCGCCGAGGTCGCCTTCGCCGCCTACCAGGCGATGTCGCGGGGTGCTGACCCGGAAGTCGTCGAAGGCATCGCGCTCTACGGCTACCGCAAGAAGCTCCCCGGAGAGCGCCTGGCCGCCTGGGCCAACGGCTACCGCAACCTGACCGAGAACAAGGTCCCCGCAGACGTTGCCGCCGACCTCGTGCGAGTGGCGATGGAGAAGGACCTGCCCGACTCGGACTTCAACATCCTCAAGTGGGCGATGGTGAACGCCGTCAAGAAAGGCCACGACCCCAAGGACTACGCGACCTACCTCTTCGGTCATGTCTCCGACGGCAAAGGCCCGGGCCGCGTCGCCGGCGCCGCCGCGCTCGTCTTCGCCAAGGCCACGAAGGAGCGCCGCCGCGTGAGCCTGCCCGCCTACGAGGGGGTCTTCACCCAGACCGTCGCCGCGGAAGCTCCGGCCGTGGAAGCGCCTGCCGCCGAGACCCCGGCGGTCGAGACTCCCGCCGAGGCCCCCGCCGCGCAGTCGCGCGCCGTCGAATCCAAGCCCTCGTCTCATCCGACGGCCAAGGGCGCGTCCTCGACCCCGGAATCGGCACCCTCCGCGCCGAAGCCCCCCATCGTCATGGCCAAGCCGCCCGTCGCCGAGAAAGACCACGAGGTTGCCGCCTCCAGCCGCCGGCTCTCTGAGATCTGGCCCGGCCTCGAGGGGAGCGCGCAGTCCTACCTCGGCACGCCCTATGTCTGGGGCGGGACCACGCACAAGGGCATCGACTGCTCGGCCTTCACCCAGAACTCCTACGGCGAGAATAAGGTGAAGATCCCCCGCGTGAGCCGCGACCAGTGGAAGGCGGGCGACAAGGTCGACGCGGCCCTGCGCGACGGCGACCTCCTGTTCTTCAACACCATGGGTGTGGGTGTCTCGCACGTTGGCCTAGTCGTTGACGCCAAGACAAATAAGTTCATGCACGCTTCATCCTCCAAGGGCGTGAGCTTCGCCGACCTCGACAAGAACTACTACAAGCAGCGCTACCTAGGCGCGCGCCGCGTCGTTCGCTAAGGCGACGCGCAGGGCGGGCCAGGCAGCGACGGTCGCAAGCGTCCCCACAAGGCTGAGAGCCGCCATCGCCGTGTAGGCGCCGTGGGGGGCGGCCAGGCGCTCGTAGAGCGCGCCCCCCGCCCAGTTCGAGGCCGCGGCCGCGATGTTGAAGACCGCCATGAAGGCGGCGAAGCCCGTGGCCTCGGCACCCGCGGGGCTCAGGCGCGCGGCCAGGTCCATCCAGGCCAGCCGGAAGACCACTCCGGTCAGGGCGAAGAGTACGGTCAATGCCAGGATGGAGCCGGGACCCACATAGAACAGGTACAGCAGGGACAGGGGCGCTCCGGCCAAGATGGACCAGAGCGCTAGGCGCGCGGTTGCGCCCTCGCGCGCGGAGAGGCGTGCGAAGATCGCGGCCCCGGCCACTCCAGCCAGCCCGCCGGCCGTGGAGAGTCCTCCGATGAAGAGGGGCGAGAGCTTGAGGGCCGTGCTCTGGTAGTAGAACTGCGCGGTGCCGAGGAAGGGGCAGAAGCTCCAAAGGAAAATTCCGGCCGCGGCCCCCCAGGCTCGGCGGTCGCGGGCCATGGCCCCGAGGCCCGACCAGCCGCGCGCGGCAGTCTCGGAGATGCCCCCCACCCCGGACTCCTCGATCCAGATGGCGGAAAGCGCGGTCAGGATCGGGAAGGCGGCGGCAAGAAGAAAGGCGCTCCTGTAAGACGCATGCGCGGCGAGCCAGCCGCCGCCCAGGCCCGTGATGATGAGCGTGGAGTAGAGTGTTCCGATCTGCACGGCCTGGTAGGGGCCGGTGAGCCCCCGCTCCTTGCCGCGCTCGACCATCACCGCGTCGCAGACGATGTCGGAGAGCACGAAGCCCACGTTGATGAGGATCAGCAGGGCCAAAGTCGAGGCGTAGCGGTGCGTCTGAGGTGCGGCCAGCAGCAGCCAGCCCACGCTGGTGAGCAGCGAGACCGCGGCCAGGTACGGAGCACGCCGACGACCCGACCAAGGCAGGAGGTCGGTGAGCAGTCCAAAGATCGGCTTGATGGTGAGCGGGATGGTCATCCAACTCACGAAGGCCGCGGCCTGCGCCGGGCCTAGTCCCAAGGAGTCCTTGAGCAGATAGGAGACGGGCTCATAAGCCAGGCCCCCCATGCCCTGCGCAAAATAGTTGACCGCGAAGAAGGAGTAGAGACGGCACTCGCGCGCGGTCACCTCAGCCGCAGCGGGAGACCCGTGGGTCTTCCTTTCCCGGGTACCAGGGCATGACCACGACCTCGATGCCCAGGCGGACGACCTCCCTCTCGGTCTCCGCGTCGGGCAGCCTCTGGTCGTAGCCTAGGATGAGGATGTCGGGGCGCTCCCGGCGCAGGGTCTGCGCGAAGCCGTGTGGGCTGCCGACCACCACGCGGTCGGCGACATGCGCGTCCTCGAGCCACTTCTTGCGGCGCGAAGCCGCAACGGCGCCGGGCTTGTGGTTATGAGCGTCGCTGGAGATGACGACCACCAACTTGTCCCCGAGGGCTCGCGCCTGGCGCAGCAGCCTCAGGTGGGCCGGATGGACGCGGTTGAAGCACCCGGCGGCGAAGACGGTGACCGGGCGGTTCAGGTCAGGCCTTCGGTGCGGGGGAGTCCTTCTTGGCCGCCTCGTCATTCTTCGGGGAGTCGTCGGCGATGCCCTCTTTCAGTCCGTTCTTGAACATATTGACCGCGCGTCCGCACTGCTTCGCGAACTCCGGGATTTTGCTCGGCCCAAAAAGGACCAGCGCGACCACCGCGATGATGACGATCTCCGTCGTTCCAAAGCCGCCCATAGCCCCTCCACGATACGCCCGTATTTTACCATTTTTTGGAGACTCTGCTGGAAAAGGCCTCGCGCCGCGCTCTCAAGCCTGTCGCCTCACTTTGTCCAGCGCCAGAAGATTGAAGAGCATGTGCGTGAGCGCTATAAAGAGCAGGCGGCCCGTCACCGCGAACGCCGCGCAATAGAG
>CAYHNV010000078.1:0-3458 GCA_964358065.1 uncultured Elusimicrobia bacterium
ATCACGCATCATGGAGGCGAACCTGCGCCTTGTCGTGCCCATCGCCAAGAAGTATCACCGCCAGGGCATCGATTTCATGGACCTGGTCGAAGAGGGCAACCTGGGCCTGATGCACTCCATCGACAAGTTCGAGCCCTCCAAGGGCTACCGCTTCTCCACCTACGCCTCCTACTGGATCGAGCAATCCATCCGCCGCGCGGTCGAGGAGCAGTCCAAAACCATCCGCATCCCGCCGCACGCGTGGGAAGCCCTGCGCAAGTGGCTGAAAATGTGGGAGAAGATGCACGTCAAGCTCAATCGCGACCCCTCGCTGGCCGAGATGGCGCGCGCCATGCACTGGACGGCCCGTCAGGTGCGCGGCGTGCTGGACGCCGCCGAAGCGGCCAAGGGCATGGGCTCCTTCGACGCCCCGATCGACTCCGACGACGACAACATCACCGTCGAGGATATGGTCGCCGAAACTTCCGCGCAGTCGCCGGAGAACGTGATCGGGGTGCTGAAGCTCCACGACGAGCTGCACCAGGCCCTGCGCGAAATCGGAGACCGAGAGCGCATGATACTGGAATTCCGCCACGGGCTGACCGGACAGACCCCGATGACCCTGGAGGAAGTGGGCAAGCGCCTGCGCCTCTCGCGCGAGCGCATCCGGCAGATCGAAGAGCGGGCGCTGCTGCGCCTGCGCCGCGTGGCCAACCGCATGGGCCTCATCGACCTGGAAGACGGCGGCCGCCGCGGCCCCACCAATCTTCAGCCGGGCTTCGACCAGCCGAAGCTGAAGACCGACATCCTGGGCCAGACCATCCCGATGGGACGCAAGACCGCGCCGACTGGCCCTCACCTCATCCGCCGCCGGCCGCGCAAGATGATCTTTACCGCCGCCTCGGCCAGGCATTCCGCCAAGCACAGGCATTCCGCCAAAAAGAGGAAATGATGGACTTCAAGAAGCACATCCATGACGTCCCCGATTTTCCCAAGAAGGGGATCGTCTTCAAGGACATCACCCCGCTCCTGGCCGACCCGAAGGCCTTCGCGGCGGCCATCGACCGCATGGCTGAGCCCTTCGTGGGCCTGGGCGTGCAGATCGTGGCCGGCATCGAGTCGCGGGGCTTCCTGCTGGCGACTCCCATCGCCTACCGCCTGGCCGCCGGCATGGTGCCCATCCGCAAGAAGGGGAAGCTCCCGCGCGCCGTCAAATCCGCCAGCTACGCGCTGGAGTATGGCACGGACTCCATCGAGGCGCATGCCGACGCATTCCCGAACAACGCCAAGGTCCTTTTAGTCGATGATGTGCTGGCCACGGGCGGCACCGCCGCCGCGGCGGTCCAACTCATCGAAGCCATCGGGGGACATCTCGTCGGCTCCGCCTTCCTCATCGAGCTTGGCTTCCTGAATGGGCGCGCCAAGCTTCCCGGACGCAAGATCCATTCGCTCGTCACCTACTGACCTCCGCCCGGACAGCCGTCTCCACTGGTAGAATATTATTGCCATTATTTTATACTATGGTGGAAATTGTTGGAGGATGAATGCTGTCTCGTTATTTAGAGAAATCGATTTTGGACGACCTCGCGGAAAAAATGGTCTTTCTCGGAGGGCCCAGGCAGGTCGGCAAAACGACCTTGGTCAAGACGATCGGCCAGGGCCGTTTTAAGGAGAACGTCAAATATCTCAACTGGGACGCGAGGGAAGACAGGAAGCGGATTCTCGCGGGGACCTTCGCGGCCGATGAGGCCCTCATCCTCTTCGATGAAATCCACAAGTACCGGCATTGGAAGACGTTCATCAAGGGTTTCTTCGACAAGAATAAGGCGCGATACGAAATCATCGTCACCGGCAGTTCAAGGCTGGATGTCTATCGGAAGGGGGGGGATTCCCTGCTGGGGCGGTACCATCATTACCGCCTGCATCCTCTGTCCTTGCGCGAAGTCGTATCAAAGGGCGCGCCGCAGGCGCATGCCGGACGAGCTCTTGGTTTTCAGGATTCGACCCGTGAGACTCGGGACGCGCTGGGTCGCCTCCTCAAATTCGGCGGCTTCCCGGAGATATTCTTAAAGGGGACGGAGAAGGCCCTCCATCGCTGGCACAACCACCGCTTGGACGCGCTGGTCAGCCAAGACATTCGCGATATCGAGAACCTGAGGGACCTTGCCGGCATCGAGACGCTGATCCACCTGCTTCCGGGCAAAGTCGGAGGGCTGCTCTCCGTCAATTCGCTCCGCGAGGACCTCATGGTCACGCACAAGACCGCCGCGTCTTGGGTGGACGTGCTGGAAAGGTTCTACTACCACTTCAGGATTCACCCTCACCAAAGCTCCCGGATCAAGGCCCTGCGCAAGGAACCAAAACTCTACCTTTGGGATTGGTCCGAGGTGGCGGGTGACGGCCCGCGCTTCGAGAACCTGATGGCGTCGCATCTGCTGAAATTCTGCCACTACCTTCATGACGCCGAGGGGATAAGGGCGGAGTTGCGCTTCCTCAGGGACGTCGAAGGGCGGGAGGTCGATTTCCTGCTGAGCGTGGACGGCAAGCCTTGGTTCTGCGTCGAGGCCAAGACGTCGGATAAGACCGTTTCCCGATCTCTGCTTCACTTCAAAGAGAAGCTGGACCTGCCCTTGGTCTACCAAGTCCTGCGCGAGCCTGGGGAGGATTACATCAAGGACGGAGTCAGGGTCATCAGCGCGGACAAGTTTTTAACCGCGTTGGCATAGGCCGGAAAGTGTAGGTCCATTATGGATAGTTTGGCCGGACAGGGGTTTTTGTTCACTAAATGTTTACTTTTCACTCTCGACGAGAACGGGATGTAATAAATATCGGTATTCTTCGATTGGCGGAAATGGGTCTTGTCAAAATTGGCCGGAGGGGGTATCCTCCTCCCCAGCGTCGTTCTTTTTAGGAACCCATTACGTCAACCGCGATCCAGCCAAGGATCGGATATCGCTCAATGGCGGCCCGCCGAGGTCGCGCCGTTTCCTTGCTGTCGGCATGGGCGCTGGGCTTCATTTGCAGCCTCTTTCTCCCCGGCGACGCCTTTGCGGCTGGCCTCAGCTGGACGGGTGCTTCCGACGGCAACTGGTTTAACGCCGCGAACTGGTCGCCGGCCCAGGTCCCCACGTCCGCCGACCAAGTCATCATCGACTCGAACACGACCGTTTCCGTTGCGGGCGCGACATCGATCTCGTTTGCGACGCTGGCCCTGGGCGATGCCGCCGGGAATTTCTCTCCCACCCTGAGGCTTTCCGCAGCCGAAAGCACCGGCGGCTCAGTAGTCGTTCATCCCCGCGCGAAGCTCCAGCAGGACACGAACCAGCAGATCGCCTTCGGCTCGCTGAGCGTGATGCCCGCAGGCCTGCTCACTCATACCGCGAACTCATCGGCGCGCTCGTTCCTCATTAATCTGAGCGTGGCTGGGAACTTCGACCTGCGGGCGGGTGCGACGATCGCCGCCAGCGGGCTGGGCTACG
>CAYHNV010000078.1:3558-11277 GCA_964358065.1 uncultured Elusimicrobia bacterium
ACGGCGGCGGCGGTTCGCCCGGCGGAACCTACCCTGGCGGTGGAGGCGGCGGGGGAAGGATCGCGCTTGCCGTGACGTCAAATGACGACTCGGGTTTCAACATCCAGGCCAACAGCGGCAACGCGGGCGGTACGGGAGCGGCCAGCGGCGGGGCGGGCGTCATCGCGCTCAAGACGTCCGGCGGGGCCAACTACAACCTGAGCATCGGCGACCTGAGCGCCGTGCCTCAGTCCGGAACCGGCGTGGCCGGCTCGTCGCTGACCTTCTCGACCGTCACCTTAAACAACAGCATCGTCAACTTCGACGCGGGCAGCAGCGTCACGATCAACTCCCTCGTCGTGGCCGGCGGCGCGCAGATCACCGGCAACAACTTCTTCTTCGGCAGCGCTTCGCCGTTGACCTTCAAGCCCGGCGGTTCGCTGCAAATCACGGCTAACCAACTGACGTTTCCAACCGGCTTGACCGTGCAGGCCGGCGGCTCGCTGCAGGTGACGGCTAATCTTCTCACCATACCGGTCGGCTCGCCCATCGAGGTGCGGGGACTGCTGGCGCTGGCGGTGAGCACCAACACGGGCGGCGTGCTCAATGTGAGAAGCGGCGGCGCGTTCCGGCAGATCAATACCCAGGCCATCAGGTTCGACTCGGTCTTGGTGGAGCCTGGCGGCGTGCTGACGCACGGGACCAACGCCGCGACCCGTTCGGCCATGCTCAAATTGAACGTGGCGGGGAACTTCGACCTGCGGGCGGGTGCGACGATCGCCGCCAGCGGGCTGGGCTACGCGGGCGGCGGCCAATATCAGAACGGCAGCGGCCCGGGTTACGGCACCTTTTCGGGCGCGGGAGGCGCGGGTGCGGGACACGGGGGCGCAGGCGGCCGTAGCGCCCTCACTCCGTACGGCGCGGGGATCGCGTACGACAGCCTGACTGACCCGACGGACCTTGGCTCGGGCGGCGCTGGCGGCGACAACATAGCGGTCCGCGGCGACGGCGGTGGCGCGGTCATCCTTCAGGTCGGCGGCACGCTCACCATCGACGGGGCCATCACGGCCAACGGCCTCACCGCGAGCGGCGGGTCGACCTACGGTTCGGGCGGCGGCTCGGGCGGGAGCATCAACTTGAACGTCGCCAACCTGGCCGGCTCGGGGATTTTGAGTGCCAACGGCGGCGGCGGTTCGCCCGGCGGAACCTACCCTGGCGGTGGAGGCGGCGGGGGGATCATCGCGCTGACGGGCTGCAACAGCAGCATCGTTGCAAGGGGCGTCAGCGGCGGGGCGGCGGGAGGCGCCGGCGCTGCGGCCGGAAGTGCTGGTATTGTCAGCACGCTCTTCCCCGTCGACTGTCCCGGGGCGCCGCCCACCCCGACCGGTCTGACGGTCTCGGCAAGCGGGCAGAATGCGCCGGGAAAATCCTTTGTGACGGCGACTTGGGCCCCTTCCGCCTCGGCGACTTCGTACACCCTCCAGGCCTCCACGGCGTCCGACTTTTCCGGCGGAATGCTCTCGGCCACGGTCCCTTCCACGTCGGCCACGCTCGAGGGCTTGACGCCCAACGCGGTCTATTTCCTGCGCGTTCTGGCAGCCAACACCAGCAGCATTTCGGCCTATTCCGGCATCGTGCAAATCCTGGCGCCGTTGGATTTTACGCCGCCGGCTTTCAACTTCCCTCAAGTTTCAGTCGATGGGATCGCTTGGGTTTCGACGGACACGGTCATCCGCGCCAGTTCAGCCGCGGCCCGCATCATCGTCCAGGACACGGGCAGTGGACTCGACTTCAACGGACTTTCGGCTGTCCCGGGGACAATAGGTTTGTGGCATCTCGATGAGTTCAGCGGCGCCGTCGCGCATGACTCCTCAGCCAATGGCTATAACGGCGCGCTGCAGGCAGCCGCCTGGACCCCCGGACACGACAGCGCGGCCGCCCTGCAATTCGACGGAAGCGCGGGCTCCCTGGTGAACCTGGGAACACTCGGCGCAAGCGTGAGTTCCTCCGCCCGCCTCTTCACGGTCGAAGCCTGGGTCCAGGTGAAAAACGCCGCGGGCAACAGCTTCATCGTGAGTCAATACCAAGGAATCCCTCCCGGAGGCGTGTGGGGCTGGTACCTGCACATCACCGATACCGGCCATCCTGAATTCGTCACCGACAACAGTCAAATCTCGGACTACTTCCTGACCTGCAGCGGCGCTATCGCAGACGTCCAGTGGCATCATGTCGCGGTCGCCTACAGCGGAGGCCCCGTCAAAATCTATTTGGACGGCACGCTGTGCGGCTCGGGCATTTCGCCCACGGGGGGGGTGGGCAACGCTTATGCGGTCACCATCGGCGCGGGCATCACCGGAGCCGGTTCCCTGAACGGGAAGATCGACGACGTCCGCATCCTTAATTTCGCCGAGTCGGCGGCGCAAATCGCGCAGGACATTCAGGGGGGCATTGGAACGGGAGCCAGCGCGCGGTTCACGAACAATGCCGGGCAGACCTGGACGCCCGTGACGCTGAACGCGGATTCTCTCTTGTACGGGACGACCCGATTCGTGACCTTGACCGCCGCAAGCGTCTCGATCCAGCAGGGAGTGCCGGACGGCACCAATCAGCTCGCCTTCGCGGCCCGAGACCGCGGCGGCAACAGGGGGACTTCGACGTGCACGCTGCGGGCGCCGCCGGGGCCGGCGGCGCCGATGGGCCTGGCGGTCTTGGCGACCGGAGAGGACGCGGCGGGCCGGACCTATGTGACGGCCATCTGGAACCCGGTCGTCGCGGCGGTCTCTTATACCCTGCAGGCCTCCACCGATTCCAGCTTCTCGACAGTCGCGCTCTCGACGACGGTTCCGCTCACGACGGCCGCCTTGAGCGGCGTGACGCCCAACGCAACTTATTACCTGCGCGTCGCGGCGACCAGCGACGTCGGCATATCGACTTATTCGGCCGCGATCTCGACGCTTACGCCGATCGACCTCACGTCACCGCAGCCCCCGGCTCTCGTGGGCGCCTCAGGCGGGGCGGGCGGCCGTATCTCGCTGTCGTGGCAGGCGGCGGCGACCGGCGAGCAGACGGCCTCCTTCAACCTCTACCTCGCAACCGAAGCTTTCTCCGCGACTTCGGGCCTGACGCCGATTCAACTCCATGCGGCCTCGACCTTTTACACGGACGTCCCGGCCGCCGACGGGACGTACTTCTACGCCGTGACGGGGCTGGACCCTTCCTTCAACGAAAGCGGCATCTCGAACGTGCTCGCAGCGCAGTCCCTGCACACGGGACCCGCCGCGCCGTCCGGCCTTGAGGCCGTCTTCAGCGCGGCGCAGAAGCGGATATCGCTGTCGTGGACGGCCTCGACCGGGACGGCCGTGAGCTACAACGTCTACCGCGCGACTTTCTCGGCGCCCGGCGTCGCCGGCCGTGCGGCGCTCCTGACCGGTGCGACGACGACGGCCTTCGTCGACGCCCCGTCGACCGCTTTGGACTCGACCTACTACTACCTGGTCACGGCCGTGGACCTTGTCGGCAACGAGGGCGCGCCCTCCAACCAGTCCGCCGTCGTCTTCGACGTTCACGCGCCAGCGATCACCGTCACGCGGGTGACTAACGGCCAATATTCAAACCGCGACCTGACGCCATCGATCTCGATCACCGACTTCAGTTCCTTTCTCTCCACGACCACCCTCAACGGCCAGCCTTTCGTCAGCACCGTAGCGATCTATGGGACTTTCAATCAGACCGTCGGTGAGGGCGGCACGGCCTCGCTGTCCTGCTCGATCGGAACGATCCAAAGCTACACCTCCGTGTGGGCAACGAGTTGCGGCAATCCGAAGAACTGCGGGAGCTGCCCCATCGATGGCACGTCGTGCACCGTCGTTTTTGACAACGCGCATTGCGGCGACGCCGCGCCCGGGTGCTCCAAAGACGGACGGCTTGCGATCAATTGCGGCGTGCCGGGCATCACGCTGACTTTGCCCGGCGCCTACTTCCTGTCGGTCGCGGCCCAGGACACATTCGGCAGTTCCAGCACGGCCACGGCCTTCTTCACAATCGACAAGACCTCGCCGACCATCGCGATTTTCTCTCCACCGAATGGTCTGATCACCAATCAAGACGTCCTCGTCGCCTTCCAGGCCGCGGATGATCTCACGTCCGAGATGCAGCTTGTCGTCAAGGATGAGTTCGGCAGCGTCGTTGCGCCGTCCTACACGATCGCGGCCGAGGGCGCGCGGCTGCTGAGGCTCACCGCGCGCGACCTTGCCGGCAACGCGGCTTCGGCGAGCGCCGTCTTCATTCTCGACAAGACACCGCCGGCGGCCGTCGCGGACCTGCGCGTGACGGCCAAGGACCCCGCCGCCGGACAGGCGACCTTGGCCTGGACCTCTCCGCACGACGCGCTGAGCGGCGTGGCGGGCTACGTCGTCAAGGCCGCCGCCTACCCGCTCACCGCCGCGAACTTCGACGCGGAGCCGACCGTCGCGGTCTCCACGACGCCGAGTCCGGAGGGGGCCGCCGAACAGTTCGTCGTCTCGGTCCCCACGATTTCGACCGTCTACTTCGCGATGAGATCGTCCGACGAGGCGGGCAATCTCTCCGCGATTTCAAACACGGCTCTATGGGACCTGACTCCTCCCCAGGTAGCGGCGATCGATATCCTGGACGGAGCGGTCGTTTCGCGACCGCGCCGCGTGACAGCCGCCGTCACGGACGACATCGCGGTCTCCGCCGTGGTGTTCTCCGTTGATGATATTGTCCAGTCCACGGTCACTTTTCCGCCCTATGCCTTCGATTGGGATACGCGCAAGCTTGTTGACGGCATCCACTCTTTGACCGTACAAGCGACCGACGCTTCGGGCAATACCGTCCAGACAGGCCGGAGTATTACCGTCAGCTATCTTCCACCTGCTGTCCCATCCATCGGCTCGCCCGTGAACGGCTTTACGACGAATGTCTCAACTATCAGCGTCTCTGGCTTGGCGGAGGCCGGCACGACGGCCCAACTCCTGATTAACGGCAATCTCGCGGCCAGCATTTTCGTAGCCGACGCGCCGCTCACCGACGGTGCATTCATTTTCAGGGACGTCCCTCTTGCCGCCCAAGGCGCGAACCTCATCAGCGTCCGGGCGCTGGACTCCAGGGCGGCCAGCCCTAGCTCGCCTTCCATTCAAGTGGTCTTGCTCTTGGGCGCGCCTCAGATTCCGAGCGACTTGTTGGCGGAGTCCGTCGCGGGAGGCGCAATCACCCTTTCCTGGGTCACGGTCTCAACGGATACGAGAACCGCTTCCTACGCGCTCTACCGGAGCACCGATGCGGCTCTATTACCGCCGGGCGCCGCGGCGCCGCCGGCGTCGCGAGTCGCCACGAACATAGCGGGTTCCCGCTATACCGATGTCCCGCAGGCCGACGGTGTCTATTACTACGCGTTGACCGCCATCGACTTAGCCGGAAACCAGAGCGGGCTTTCCAGCCTGGCGTCCGCGGTATCGGACCGAACTGCTCCGACCGCCGCATTCCGCCTTACATCCGCCGCCGCTCCGGTCGGGCCCGGCACTTATGCCGCGGAACTGAGTCTCAGCAAAGTGTTGGCGCAGCCGCCCTTGCTGACGTTGGCGCCGTTCGGTTCCTCGCCTTCTCCGCTGCCGTTAACCGCGGTGACCGCAACCCTGTGGCGAACCACCGTCACGATCGCGGCCAATACTCCCTCCGGCGTCGCCGTCTTCGGCTTCAACGGAACCGATTTGGTCGGCAACGCGGGAAAGACGATAACTCAAGGGGGCACGCTGGTTGTGGACGCTCAGGGCCCGATTGGAACGGTTTCCCTGTCCAAGTCCTCTCCCGTAGGACCGGGCCCGCTCGGGATCACGCTCGCCCTCGATGAGTCGGCGGCGTCGCCGCCCTCGCTCTCCATCGCGCTGCTAAGCGGGTCAGTCTTGCCCGTCTCGCTCGTCGAGTCCTCAACCAACAGCCGTATTTGGACAGGCCAGGTCGCCATCACCACTGCAACCGGCGATGGCTCAGCGACATTGCTCTATTCAGCCGCAGATCCGTTAGGCAACGCATCCAGCCTGCTGACGGGTGGCGTAACGCGGTTGGACATCAAGACCGCGCCGCCGGGCCTGCCTATAGCCCTCCGAGCCACGAGCTTGAGCGGAGCGCGGGTCTCGCTCTCCTGGAGCGCGCCCGTGGGCGACGCTTTAGCGGCATTCCGCGTCTACCGTGACGGCGCATTCCTCATGGCAGTGTCGCCTGCCGCGGACCGAAGCGGATCGCTCATCGACACGCCCGCGGAGGGCTCGTATCAATATACGGTCTCGGCCGTGGATTTGGCGGGGAACGAAGGGCCGACCATCGCGGTGATCGGCCGCGCGCGCGCGACGCCGCCCGCGCCTCCTGTGGACCTTGCCTCGTCAATCAACAGCGCCGGGCAGATCCTCCTCACCTGGCAGGCCGGCAGCACGGACACGGTCCGCTTCCGCGTTTATCGGGCTACCGCCGTCATCGTCGGTCTCGCCGGCGTTGCGCCCCGTGACTCCGTTTCGCCTCTGACCGATCTGCCGACTCAGGATGCCAACTACCATTATGTGGTCACCGCGCTCGACGACGCGGGCAACGAGAGCACGCCGTCTTCTGAGACTGTCATCACCTTCGACAGGGCAGGCCCCACCGTGGACGTCTCGGGCGTTGCGAACGCCGGACTCTATAACCGGACCGTATTCCCGTCGTTCACCGCTTCGAGCCTGATCCTCGATGCCGCGAGCGTTCGAGCCACCCTGGATAGCCAGACCTTCCTCTCTGGCTCTCCCGTGTCAGTCGAAGGCAGCCACACCTTGGTCGTCACCGCGGCCAATACGCGCGGACGGGTGTCGACCGCGACCGTCACTTTCGCGATTGACAAGACTCCTCCGGCCATCGTGCTCAGCGGAATCCTGGAGGGGGAACTTCTGCGAAGCAGCGGCGCGATCTCGATCACCGTCACCGACGCGAACATGGGAACTCCCAGCTTCTCGCTCTACAACCAGGTGCTGGGGACTACCGTCACGTATCGCTCGGGCGATCTCATCGTCCGCAACGGCAGGTATGTATTGTTCGGGCTAGCGACGGACTTGGCTGGAAACAGTTCGACCGCCACCCTTACATTCCAGCTGGCCGCCGGCCCCCTTGCGCCGGGGAATCTCTCGGTCCTCATCCAAGACGGCGCGCGTCTTTCCTGGGAACAGCCTGAGCCCGGCGTAGTCGCCTACCGGGCCTATCGGGACGGCGTGCGGATCAGTGGAAGCTTTCTAAACAGCATGTCCTTCGTGGACCCGGCCTTTACTGCGGGGACCGCCCACGTTTATGAGGTCTCAGCAGTGGATGCCTACGGAGTGGAAGGGCCGAAGGCGCGGGCCAGTATTCCTGCCATTGACTTGTCTCTCTCGCCGGTTACACTAACCCGAGGTTTCTTCGAGGAGGTGCGGCCTACGATCGTGAATAGATCCCTCTCTGATGCCTTCGTCGGCCCAGCGGACGTGGAGTTGATCGACGCGACCGGCCTCCTCGTCTCGGCGAAGGCGCCTGTCTCGGGTGTCAGCGCCGGCGCGACGGGGAACCTCGCGGCGACGCTTGCGGTCCCGGCGACGCTTCCTGCCGGCGTGTCCATGCGCGTCACGGCCGCTTTACAGACCGATTTCGGCGCGTCGGTGGCGATTCGCAAATCGATCGCCGTCTCGGTGGTCGATCCGCCGCTCCCGCTCGTCGAAGTGCTTCCAG
>CAYHNV010000079.1:0-11254 GCA_964358065.1 uncultured Elusimicrobia bacterium
GAAGAACAACGACGCCACCGCCAGCAGGTTGGCCGAGGACCCGGAATTGACCATGACGGCATGCTTCATCCCAAAATAGTCGGCAAACTCCTCCTCAAACTGCCTGGTGCGCGGACCCATGGTATAGTGACCGCTGTCCATGACCTCCAGGACCGCGGCGTAGCCGTCGAGCCAATCCCCGGAAAGGCCCAAGCGCTGGGGGATAAGGTAGGCGGGCTTGCCGCCCGCCGACAACGCCTCCCGCATGATCCTCTCGTAATCCGTCCCGGCAATCGAGCACATCGGCATCGAACCCATGAAGATCGCGCCGCAACCGGGCCAGGAGGCGATGCGTCTTAAGGCCGCGGCGATCTCGGCTTCGAAATTGCCGGCGATGTTGAAGACATTGACTCCCGTGTGGTGTATCCGATGCTCGCTTCGACAGGAAAGAAGCGTGGAGAAAAGGTCGTGGCGGCCATGGATGTGCTCGGCCTTGGCGAAGAGGCAGTTCGGACCGTCTCCAAGAAAATAGGCGTCGGAAATCGCGTTCAAGGCGAGGTACGCGCCCTGGAGATACGGCGGACTGAGGCGGACGCCGATGCTCTCCGACATGGCTACCAGCCCAGGGGGCGCTTGTCTCGAAAGACCCCGCCGCTCGGGCCGCTGGAAGGAAGCATCGCAAGCCAAACGATCGTCTCCGCGCCTTTGGCCACGGAACGCGTCGCGCTCGCAGGACCCATGCGCGTCTTGACCCCGCCCGGGCAGACGGCGTTGGCCTTCACGTCGCCCTTCAACTCTTTGGACAGCTTGAAAGTCAGCGCGGTGAGCGCCGTTTTGGACAGCGAGTAGGCGGCGGGCCCCTCAAGGTCTTCCGAGTAGAGGCCGTTGCCCGAGGTGACGTTGACGACGCGCCCGTAGCCCGCCTTGAGCATCGCGGGCACAAAAGCCCGGCAGGTCCAGACCGCGCCGAAGAAGTTCACATCGACGGCCTCGCGCAGCGCCTGCGAGGACGCCTCCAGGACTCCGCCCGGCGGATAGGTTCCGGCGTTGTTGACCAGGATATCCACGGATATTTTTTTCTCCAGGAGACGCGCCGCGCAGTCCGCCACCGATTTTTCCTGAGAGACATCCATCACCTCGAAGTCGACGCCCAATTCCTTGGCCGCCCGGGCGCCGTCTTTCGCGTCGCGCGCCGTCAAAATGACGCGCATGCCCAAGCCCGCCAATTGTCGGCACACTTCAAGACCGATGCCCCGATTGCCCCCCGTCACCAAAGCCGTTTTCGCGCCGCCCATGCGTTTGCCCTCCTATTGTCAATGAGTGATTCTCTGCTCTCTGCCGGGAAGCCGGGCCAGATGGGCGGCATAGCGCCCGTAAAAGGGCAGTCGGCAGACCGCCAGCAGCCGCTTCAAGCTCCGCAGGGCCCCCTCCAGCCCCATCTCGAAATCCCTGCTCGAGAACCTCGACTTCCCCGCCGAACTCACCCGCCAGTCGAAAAACATGTCCGAATACACCGCCTGGAACCCGCCCTCGCGCAGCGCCTTTTCCAGCTCCCACGGACTGCGGAAGACCGCGACCTGCGCGCCGCGCAGGTCCCCGGCAAGCTCCGGCGCCAAACCATGCTGGTCGTAGCAGAGCAAATCGATGCCGAAGCCCATCTCCCCGATCATCTTCAAAAGCGGCGCGCCCTGGCCGAAACGCAGCCCGCTCAACATCGGCAGGGTCGCCTCGGATACCACGAAAGCCAGCCGATACCCCGCAGCCTCCTTCTTCATCGCCTCCCATCGCGGCCGGACCCTCTCGAGCCGGCTCGCCCAGGCCGCCGCAAACGCCTCTTCCTGGCCCACCGCGGCCGCGATTTCCCTCAAAGACTCCCTGGTCCCCTCGATCCCATAAGGAGCTCTCACCGAGACGACCGGTCGGGAGGACTTGGCCAGGAGCTCGCGGACCTTGTCCGCATAAAAGGACGTCTCGCAGAAGACCTGCCAGGCGGCCTTGGGCAGGCTTTCGACGGCGGTAAAATCCACCATGGGGAAAATGCTGACGTTCACCCTAAGGCCGAGCTCCTCCAGCAGCGGCGACAACTCGTCCTCGCGGTAGCGCGAGGGGAAGTGGAAGAGGTTGACCGCCAGCGGGTCGCCGGGACCGTCGAAGAAGCCGGAACGGCCCAGCACGGAACGGAAAAACTGACCAAAATTATCCAGAGAGTGCTTCTCCTTCTGTGCCCAGCTCACCGCAGTGCAGCCGCTGGCCTCCTCGCAGCGACGCGCAAGCCCCTTCATGTCGTCGCCCATGACGACCGGCATGCAGAGGTTGTTGACCAGGATGAACTCCGCTCCGACCGACTTCCGCCGGACCACATCCAGGAGGGCCTGCACCTTCTCCTCCGTCCCGAGGATGACGTCGCCGTTCTCGATCTCCATCACGATCCCCCCCTCATAGTTGCCCAGGCCGAGGGTGGATCGCGACGGCTTCTCGGCCGGATAGTCCAGGAAGGACCATTTCAAGGGGTCGGGGGTGTGTTCCGAGTAAAAACACTCGCGGTCCGCATACTCGACGGTGAGCGTCTTGTTCGAACTCCACTCCGGAGTCGCGATCGGGACCTCGAAGTCCTGGTCGCAGAAGAAGTTCCGCCACCCGGACCCCAGGAGCCCGAGCGGCCCGCCCACGATGGGAACCCGCACGCGATCCGGCTGCCCGGTCGCCCCCTCCTCGATGAAAGACTCGGGATCCTCGCCGATGAGCCGCAGGACATCCGCCAGGCCCCGGCTGCCCAGGCGCGCCGCCGCCGCCGCCAGCAATCTCTTGACCGCGGGCCCCGCGCCTCCTTCCGCCGCCAAGCCGATCTCCGCCGCCCGCACGTGCGCCCCGGGCGCCTGCTTGGGCAGAAGGCAGAAGACGAGACGATGCTCGCCGCTTCTCAGGCTCAGACGCACGTTCTCGCCGCCCACCCCGCAGAGGCCGTCCAGACGCCAGCCCTTCCCGGATCGCCCCAGCCCCAGCAGCCGCGACATGGCGGCCAGGGCCCGCGGGCCGGCGGTGATGTGCGTGCCCTCCAGCGCGGCGCTCGCCGCGTCTTTAGAATCCAGAGAATGAGTCATTGGTCAAGTTGAGATCGGCGCCCGCCCAGCTCATTTGAGCATTTTCCTGAGCGCGCCGATCATCATTTCACGTCGACCCCATCCCGCCAAGACTCTTGCATTTGGGGAGGGCCGGGGTTATGATGGTCGGATGAGCCTGCTTTCAGACGCGCACTCCGCTCACGCGGCGTTCTCCACGCTCTTGGGCGCGGGCCGTTATGAGTCGGCCTTCCGCTTGGGCGAACGCATGCTTGACCGGTTCGGGCGCATGCCGGAGCCGCAGAATATGGTGTGGCCCTGGTGGCGCAAGCTGCCCCGTTCGGTCGCGGGCCCGGCTTTCGCGGTCTTGGAATTGCGGCGCCTGCAAAGGGCCGCGAACGCGGGAGGATTGCCTCACTGGTTCGCCTATTGCCGCAGCATCCTCCTGACCCAGCTGGGCCGCAGACCCGCGGCGCTGGCCGAATACAGCTTCATCAAAAGCCGACAAACGCCGCGATATCTGTTCATGCGCCAGCCATTCGTGGTTCTCAAGCTCGACCTTGAGGCCCACGCCTTGCCCTGGGTTGTGAACGCCTGTCGGGGCATGCTCCGCCATGCTCCCGGCATGTGGGAGCTGCGATGCCGGCTGGCTGAGGCCCACCTGGCGCAAGGCGACAACGGGCTCGCTCACGCCCACTTTACGCAGGCGGCGCGCTCCGCGCAAGGCGCGCAGCAGCGCGCGGCGCGGGCGTGGCACGGCGAGGCCTTCCTATGGCTGGGCCAGTACCAACGCGCCGTCAATCTATTCAACGAGGTCATCGCTCAAGGCCCGACCGCCTACGCTCACGCGTGGCGCGGCGCGGCTTACATGAAGCTGGAGCGATGGGATGCGGCCCACAGGGACCTGGAGACGGCGCGCCTGCTGGATGCGCATGACCCGGAAACACCCTTGTGGCGCGGGGAGCTCTATAGGCTTACGGGCAGGCTGCCCGAGGCTCTGCACGAATTGCAGGGGCCCGTTCGTTCCGGGTTCCACTGGGGTCTCTACAATCGGGCGTTGGTGAAATACGCCCTGGGGGACCAGGCCGGCTTGGCGAGCGATTTCGACAAACTCCCAGGAATCGAGACCGCCTGGCTGCGCCGCTGGTTGGGCCTGCCCGCGGTCGGCAGCCTCACGAGCGACAATTTGCGCAGGGTGTTGGAGACCGGCCTGGCTGAGGCCAAGGGAGTGCGCCGTTCAGAAGCTTTTTTGCGCCGTCTCTGGATGCGATAAATCCCGCAGCCGGATGCATTACTTGTTCTGGAACGCGGGCTTCGGCAGGATCTGCGCGATGCGTTGGAATATCGCGTAATGCCAAAATGGGCCGGGGTGGTCATCGAATCCCATAATATCGTCCCATCATCATCTGCGTAGTTGCGGCGTGAAGCAACAATCCGAATCTTGTCCAGTGGGCGCGCATCAATAAGGGCTTCATGGCAGCGGAACGAACTCCTCCCACCCGAATTTGCGGATATAGAAAGGATAGATCCCCGTGCATGAGGCGAAACGGCGGCAGGAACGGCACGCAGCCCGTTTGACCCCGGCAAAACAGATCTTGGAGCCCTGGCGCTCGCCGGGACTTTGATGGTCCACCAGCAAGACCGACTCAAACGGACCGCCGAACTCCTCCAGCCCCCGCAGAAGACAAGGAGGCATGTCGATCAGCGTGACCTTCTTGAGGCCCGCGGTTTTCGCCGAGCGGAGTCGGGCCACCGCGCGACGAAACTGGGCGGCCACCGCGGAATAAGCGGGCAGGACCAGCTCGGCGTTTCTCACGGCGTTGCCGTCGAGGATGAGGGGATTGAGCACCACGGTGTCGATTCCGCGAAAGCCCAACAGCAAACGCAGCATATCGCCCATGTCGCCGATGTTCATTTTGGTCAGCGTGGCGGCGACCACCAGTTTAAGATCCCGCTGTTCCTTCAACCGCAGGATGTTCCTGATGCCGGCCATCGTCTGAACGAAGCTTCCGGCGATCCTGGTGGCGTCATCGTGGACCTCCCGGCGGCTGCCATGCACCGAAACATGAAAGCCCGTCACGCCCTTCTCCACAAGACCGAGCAGGAAACTCCGGTAGGACAGCATGCGTCCGTTGGTTTGCACGGCGACCTCTCGGTAGCCCCGGGAATGCACGATCGCGACCAGTTCCAGGAGGTGGGGATTGAGCGTCGGCTCGCCGCTGGCGAAGAGGACCGGGATCTCCTTGTCCTTCATGTGATCCAGGTATCGCGCAAGCCGTTCCGGGGTCAGGAAGTCCGACCGAACGGCCGCGCGCTGGCGCTCCAAATCCTCTCCCGCATGGTCTCCCTCCATGCAGAAGAGACAGCGATTGTTGCAGCGCAGGCTCGTGATGAGATGGTACCTCTCGTCCCGCCTCATGCCGCGCTCCCGCAACGCCGCCCCAACCGGCCCTTCGCGAAAGGCGAGGACGCCAGCGTGTCCAGGAGAAGAAACGCGGCGCAAAACACGCGTTCGCAGACCCGCGCCGGGAGAAGCCTCAAGCCTGCCGCTTCCCAACGAATCTTGCCCATGGCCTCCAGAATGCCGAGTTCGACCGCAAAAGCCTCGGCGAGGTCCCGTCCGAAGACCCGCTGGAAGGCTTCTCGTCCAACGACGCCGCCGTCGCCGAAAATCTCCAGCATGTATCGGGCCATCTCCTCCTTGAGGCTCAGGCGGCTCAACTGATAGGAATCTCCGCCCCCGAATGCGGCCCCCGTCCTCTGATAAAGCGCCTGGGAGAAGATATGAGATCGCGCTCCGTGCCCCACTCCCAGGACGGAAAGGGGTCGTTGGAGATCGGCGCCGGCTGGGGGGGGCGGCGCGTGGGGCGCCGTGATGGTCCACATCTCCAGCTCGGGCCGGACTCCCGCCGCGCCGTACCCGGAGGAGGACGACAGCTCCCTGACCGCCGCCATGACGCGGGGAAGCCAGGATTCCAGACGCTGAGCGCAGTCCTGCCGCGACTCTCCCGTCGCCCTCAGATAGCGGTCCGTCGGCGTCAGCAAGCACACCGCGATCGTCGTCGGACGCAGCTCAAGGCACGCCCGGAAACTTCCCAGGAAGCTTTCCACTGAGTCGCAGGCCAATCCCAGGACAAGATCGACGTTAACCTCCTGGAACCCCGCCTCGTACGACCAAGCGACGCAATCGGCGACATGCCGGAGATCCTGATAGCCCCGCCCGATGGAGCGCAGGACCTTCTGGTCCGCGGACTCCACCCCGAAACTGATTCGATTGAATCCCAAGCGTCTCATGCGCCGGATCTTGGCGCGATCGGCGCTTGCCGGATTGGCCTCGATCGACAGTTTAGCCTTGGGCTTAAATTGGAAGGGCTCGAGATGCGCCATGAGCTTCTCAAGCCGCCGCGGGCAGAGGAGGCTGGGCGTTCCATGCCCCAAGAGGAGCCCCGACAGCGGGACCCCCGAGAAAGGCCGGGCAAAAAAGGAGAGTTCCCGCCCCACCTCCCGAATATAAGCATCGAGCTCGCCGGAGTCCGCGGGCACCCGGGTGGGGAACATGCAGTAGGCGCACCGGCTGCGGCAGAAGGGAAACGATATTTCCAGCTCGATACGGTGCCCCTCCGGAGGCTTCCCGAGAAGGGACGCCCAGAGCCCGGCAATCCCCGCCGGAGAGGCGCCACGTTGCCAGCGGAGGTCCGCGAGGAACGCGCCCAGAGACATGACCCCATCCGAAAGGTCGAGCTTGGACTTAATAAGGACCTGGGCCATGCCTCGCTTGATGACGGCGAGGGCCGCGTCGTCAATGGGCGGCATCGAGCATCTCCCCCTCCAAGCGCCGGCGCAAAGAACTGGCGACCGGTCCAGTCGAGAACGGCGACTGCTCCACCGCATCCAGCAGGAAGAAAAGGCCGTAAAAAACGCCCTCGGCAAAACCCTTCGGGACGAAGGAGAACCCGGTCCCATCCTCGATGATCTTGCCCGCCGACCTGAGCGCCGAGAGTTCCAGCGCGAAAGGACCGCGGACATCCAGGCCGAAGCTCTTGTGAAACGCGGCGTATTCCAGGCGCGAGTGATGATACAGCCAGGTCAATATGTATGCGGCCATTTCGTCTTTGGCGCAAACGACGGCCGATTTGTAGACCGGCTTGGCCTGGGTGAATGCCGCGGGCTCGCGGTCATAGACCGCCCGTCCGAACAGACGGGATCTGCTGTGCCAGCCCAGGCCGAACTCCGAGATCGGGCAAGCGCCGATCGAACCGAATCTTTCATAGCGATCCCTCATGAAGCCCGCCGGGGCTTCCTCGGCCAGGAAGGTCCACATCTTCTGGGGACCGAAGTAAACCGGCTTGTAGCGCGTCTCGACGATCAGGCGAGACAGGCCCTCCTTGACCTCGTCATGAAGCGCCTTGTAGGATCGATGATATCCCGGCCGCGTCAACCCGGTCGCGCGCATGTAGTCGCTGGTCAGCACCAGTCCGTAAACGCTGATCGTGGTGGGCCTCAAGGCGGCCAGAAGCCTGAAGCTCTCCAGGAAGCTTGCCGCAGACTCGCCCTGGAGTCCCAAGAGCAGGTCGGTGCTGATGAAATCGAACCCCGCTTCCTGCGCCCATCGGATGGCCCGGCTCACCGCGGGATAGTTCTGGTAGCCGCGCTTGACGGCTTGAAGGATCTCGGCGCTGAAGGTCTGCACGCCGAAACTGAGCCGGTTTATGCCCAGGGACTTGAGAACCTTCAGCTTCTCGTGGGTCGTGCTCCCAGGATCCAATTCCACGGTCCGCAATCCGTCCTCCTCGAACGAATACAGCCGGGCGATCGCGCCCAGCCAGCGCCGCAAGCTCTTCGCGTCCAACAAGCTCGGGGTGCCGCCTCCCACATACCAGGTACGAAAAGTGCGGCCATGGAAGAGCGGGGCGAAGAATCGCGCTTCCTCCAGCGAATCCTCCACGTAACGGCCGATCGCCTCCCGATTCGGGGGCACGCAGGCGCTGGCCACGCAGAATGTGCAGCGGGAAAGGCAGTACGGGAAATGCTGGTAGAGGCTGAGGAAATGGCCCGTGGGAAGATCGGCTCCCAAGAATCCCCCCCAAAGCTCCTTTATTTCCACGGCCGTTGATCCTTGCCAGCGCCCGGCGACATTCTGGAAAGCCCCCAGATTCAAGAAATCGCCCATGTAATCCGTGTCCGATCGCACCAAAGATTCCGCCAGCCACTTTTTGAGCTCCGAAAGCTCCTCAGGCTTGATGGGCCGCATCGCGCGCCTCCCGCTCCAGGCTCATGCTCCCAAGCTCCCTCTCCAGCCGCCGGCGCAGCGCGCCGCCCGGCTTGCCGCCGGAGAACGGCGAGCCCTCCACCGTGTCCATCAGGAAGAAAAGGCCGTACAGGATCCTCTCCCGAGAACCCGTCGGGAGGAACGCGAAACCCGCTTCGTCTTCGCGGATCTTCCCCAGCGCCTGGAGCGCCCTCAGCTCCAGGGCGAAGCGCGTGCGCACATCCGCTCCAAAGCGTCGCCGGAACTTCACGTCATCGATGCGGCAGTAATGATCCAGCGAGTAGACGATGTGCTGGGCCATCTCTTCCTTGGCGGAAAGCGCCGACAGCGCGTACAGCGGCACGGCCTGCGCGAAGGCCCGCGGCTTGCGGTCATAGATCGCGCGCCCGAAGAGATGTGAGCGGCTGTGCTCTCCCAGACCCAGCGTCGAGCTGGCCCATTGGCCGTCCGGGCTGGACCTCTCCCATTGCTGGAATCGGCGTTTGGCCACCTCCTCCGCCCGGAAGATCCATGTCCCGTTTTGCGGCCCGAATTGGACCGGACGGTAGCCGGTTTCAGCCGCCAGGCGCGCAAGGCCCTCCCGAGCCTGGGGCAGGAGCGCTGAAGCGTGGCGCAGGTATTGCTCGCGCGTGACGCCGCCGGAGCGCATATAAGCGTCGGTCAGGATCAACGAGGAGATGATGATCGTGCTCGGCCGCAACGCCGCCAGAAGCCGAAAACTCTCAAGGAAACTCGAGGCCGGCTCTCCCATGAGACCGAGGAGCAGGTCGGCGTTGACGTAGTCAAATCCAGCCTGCCGGGCCCGCCGGATGGCCCGGCGCACCATGCCGTAGTCCTGGGATTCGCGCTTGACCGCGCGCAGAAGCTGGGCGTTGAATGTCTGGACGCCGAAACTGAGCCGATTGAAACCCAGGCTCCTGAGGGCCGCAAGCTTCTCGCCGTCCGTACTGGCCGGGTTGAGCTCCACGGACCGCAAGCCCTTGTCCTCGAACGAGAAGAGTCGCGCCACCGGTGCCAGCCAGCGCCGCAGGCCTGCGGCGTCCAGCAGGCTGGGCGTTCCGCCGCCCACGCTCCAGGAGCGGAAAGTCCGGCCTTGGAAAGCCGGGGCGAAGAAGACCGCCTCCTCCCGGGCATTCTCCACGTAGCGCCGCAGCGCCGCCTGGCCGGGGGCCGCGCGCGACGACGTGAAGCAATACAGGCAGCGGGAACGGCAATACGGAAAATGCATGTAGAGCTCGAGGAAATGACCTTCGGGCGCGGCGGCCTGCGCGAACTCCTCCCACAGGCGCCGCGCCCCCTGGGCCGTCAGCCCTGAAGTCGGGCGCAGCTCGTTGAGGAAAGCGTTCAGCATGGAGACGGGGCCGGTGAGATCCAGCTGCGCGCGGACCAAGGCCTCCGCCAGGACGCGGCGCAGCTCGAGGACCGAAGGCGGAACGCCCGTCCGCGCGCTTCTCACAGCATCTCCCTGTTTTCCGCGCTGATGGCGTCCGAAGGCTTGAGGCCGCGCTCGGCAACCACCTGCGGAGACGACTCAAACACCGGCGGCTCCACGCGGGCATGCTGCCCAAGCCGCGCCCAACTCGCCGCCAGAGCCTTGCCATAAACAGCGGCGAACTCCCTCAAGCACCGATCGCCGATGCGCCGATCGACGATCCCGAACAACCGGGCCGCCTCGCCCAACAATATCCAGCGCTCCCGCTCAAAGCCCCGGTTCGCCCCCCCCAGGACGTAGTGCAGGCCGCGCTTCCCGCTTCGGGTAAAATATCGCTCCCCCAAACGCCTCCGCTCTCCGCTCAAAACGAAACTCCCTCCCCGGTCACGGCATGCCAGTCGGAACATAATAATGCGGCTCCACGACACGCGCTTCCTGAACCATTCAGACGAAACGCTGCAAAGGCATGGCGGATTCTTCGGCCCCTTCTCCGACAGCCGCAGGCGATCCCCCTCCGCCGCGAGGACGCCGGCCTTGCGCAAAACAGCCGCCACGGGCGCCAAGACCTTGAGGCAGTCACGCCCGAACCGGGTCCGGCAATCGCTCAAAGAAACATCGCGGCAATCACGCCACTGCGAAAACACATGCCACAAAGCTTCGGTGCGCAGGTCCATCCGCCTTCCCAAGTAGGCCGCGGTTTCCGGGCCGAATCGTTCCCCCGGCCTGAGCGTTTCCACGCAGGACATACTCCGTGCGATGTGCGAACGGATGGAGGAGCCAAAACCCATGATCGAGCTGAGGGTCAAAGGCGGATTATACTCATCACAGCCGGTGATGCGGCCGCCGTGAGGCGCCATTCCCTTGTTGTCTCTTTTGGAGAATACCCAATCAGTTTCAAGGTCGATACGTCTGAGGAAAGGCAAGGGCCAATAGTCGTGTTTTGCCGCGATCTCCGGAAGACGACGCGCCCATTCCTCCTGCCTCTCCTTCAGCCGCAGGTCGAAGTCGGCGTCCAGGCGGCGAAGATAGCGCTGGGGGGGCTTGAAAAAATTAAAAGTGATCTGGGTGGGCTCCAGCCTCGCCAACTGCTCAAAACAATCCAGCCCATCCTCGATCTCTTGCCCCGCCAACCCTCCTAAAACGTCCAGATTAAATCCATCCCGAAACCCCGCCGCCCGAATCTGCTCGACCGCGCGACACACCGTCTCCGTATCCTGGTGTCCCCGATTTACGCTCTTCAACAGAGACTTATTGAACGTCTGGACCCCCATGCTGATCCGCGTAAATCCCACATCTTTCAAGACAGCAAGCTTCTCGACGCTCACGCTCCCCGGGTCCACCTCAAAGCCTCTCAACCCATCCTCTTGAACGGAAAAAGAGGAACGAAATGACGAAAACAACCTGTGAATCTGTCCCGGAGTCAAAATCCCCGGAGTCCCGCCGCCGACCACAAGCGACCGGAAAGTAAGCCGGGAAAAATAAGGCCGGAAAAACTCGAACTGTTTCAAAAGCCGG
>CAYHNV010000080.1:0-10965 GCA_964358065.1 uncultured Elusimicrobia bacterium
ATCCCGGATACGGTTTCTTCCAGCACAAGGGTTACGGGACTAGGGTTCACCTTGCCGCTCTCGACAAGCTCGGCCCCTGTGCCGCGCACCGCCGCAGTTACGCTCCCGTGATGAGGGCTGCGAAGTGAATCGCCAAGAGGCCGGCAAGAAGGCCGAGGATCTTGCGGCGGAACATCTTCAAGCTAAGGGGTTTCTGGTCATCGAACGCAATTTCCGCGCCAAGGTCGGGGAGATAGATCTTATCGTGCAAGACGGTACGGAGATTGTTTTCGTGGAGGTGAGATCTCGCGCGTCTCAGGCCTTCGGCGGCGCGGCGGCCTCCGTGGACGCATCCAAACGGCGCAAGGTCGCGCGCGCGGCGCGCGTCTGGCTCGCGGCCCGCGGTTGGGAGGGGCCGTGTCGCTTCGACGTCGTCGCCGTCGAGGGCGGACGGCTCGAGCACATCCCCGCGGCATTCGAGGCCGACTTCAGGTGAACGAGCTCATCTACAAGGTCACGGCGCAGGACGCGCCGATTCCGTTCTGGGATCACATCGGCGAGATGCGCGACCGCATCATCCGCTCGGCCCTGGCCCTCTTCGTCTCGACGTCCGTCGCCTATTTCTTCCGCTTTCGTCTCTGGGATTGGGCCAAGCGTCCTCTGCTGGCCGCCATGTCCGCGCGCGAGCATGTTCCCGCCGAAAGCATCCACCCCTTTGCTTTCACGGACCTGGCCGAGCCTTTCTTCGCGATGATGCGCCTGTCGTTCTGGACCTCGGTCGTCCTCATCTCACCCTACCTTTTCTATCAGGTCTGGACCTTCGTGCGTCCGGCTCTTCGTGAGCGTGAGCGCAAGATGGCCGTGACCTTTGTGCTGGTCACCAGTCTCTGCTTCATCAGCGGGGCCGTCTTCTCCTACTTCGTGCTCTTTCCCATCCTCGGCGACATTCTGCTGGGTGAGGCGGTTCTCGCGGGCTTGCGCGCCAACCTGCGTCCATCCGAGTACCTGGACCTGCTCATCTACACCGTGGTGGGCACGGGCCTCTCCTTCGAAGCGCCCGTGTTGTTCTACTTTCTGGCGCGCTTCCGCCTGGTGAGCGCGCGGGCCATGTTCATGTATTGGCGCCAGGCGAGCGTCGTCGTCCTCGCCGCTTCAGCCTTCCTGACGCCGGGCGACGTGCTCGCGACGACCATTCTCTTCGGGGTCGTCCTCCTCAGCCTCTACTTCGTCTCGACCGGCGTCGTCTGGCTCGTCGAGCGTTCGCGCCGCGACGACTGACTCATCCCCTCCACATGGCCTCAGGCGAGGTTCTTGAGGCAGGCCTCGGCGATGGCCGCGGGCGTCAGGCCGTATTTCTCGTAGAGCTGTTCCGGCGTGGCCGACTCGCCGAACCCGCGCAGGCCCAGGCGCACGACCGGCGCCGAGGCGCCGTGTTCGCAGACGGCTTCGCAGACGGCCGAGCCCAGGCCGCCGTTGATGTTGTGGTCCTCGACCGTCACGAGGCGCTGGGAGTCCCGGCAGAAGCGCGCGACGGCCGTGCCGTCGAAGGGCGACAGGGTCGAAGCGTTGGCCACGCGCACCGCGAAGCCCTTCTTCTCCAGTTCCTTGGCGGCTTCGACCGCGTGCGGCACGGGGCCGCCCGAGGCAATGATGGTCGCCAGGTATTTCGCGGGCTTCTTGGCGGGCTCGAAGATCACGTCGATCTTGTTGAATCCCCACTTGTAGCCGGGGCCGTGCAGATCGGCCATCTTCTGGCGCGTGAGGCGGAGGTAGACGGGACCATCATGCTGGATCATCCAGCGCACGGTCTGCTTCGTCTCTTCATGGTCGGCCGGCTGGAGCACGATCATGCCGGGCAGGGCGCGCATGGCGGCCACGTCCTCCAGGCCCATCTGCGAGGTCCCATCTTCGCCGATGCCGATGCCCGCATGGGTGCCCACGAGCTTCATGTTCGTCCTATTGTAGGCGGCGCAGATGCGGATGTTCTCCAGGCGCCCGATCAAGAAGCAGGCGAAGCTGGTCAGCACCGCGACCTTGCCCGACAGGGCCAGTCCCGCGGCCACGCCGATCATATTCTGCTCGGCGATGCCCATCTCGATGTGGCGCTCGGGGTATTTCTTCATGAAGGCCTGGGTCATCGTGGACTTGGAGAGGTCCGCGTCCAGGACGACGAGGCGCGCGTCCTTCTCCGCGACCTCCAGGATGGCCTCGCCGAACGATTCGCGCGTGGCCTTAGCCATGGAGGATCTCCCTGACCGCCTTGTCCGCGTCTTCCTTCTTCGGCGCGTTGCCGTGCCAGGCGATGTTGTTTTCCATGAAGGAGACGCCCTTGCCCTTGATGGTCTTGGCGATGATCGCGTGCGGCTTGCCGGCGCATGCCTGCGCCTTCGCGAGAGCCTTCTCGATGGCGGCGAGGTCGTGGCCGGGCACCGACTGGACGTCCCAGTTGAACGAGCGGAGCTTGCCTTCGAGGGGTTCGATGCCCATGACCTGCTCGACCGGGCCGTCGATCTGGCCGTTGTTGTGGTCCACGATCGCGATGAGGTTGTCGAGCTTGAACTTGGGGGCCGCCATGAAGGCCTCCCAGCACTGGCCCTCCTGCAGCTCGCCGTCGCCGAGCACGACGTAGGTCTTCCAGGGCGCCTGGTCCATCTTCGCCGCAATCGCCATTCCGAGGCCGACCGAGAGGCCCTGGCCGAGCGAGCCGGAGGAGAACTCGATGCCCGGCAGGCGCAGGCGGTCGGGATGGCCCTGGAGAGGGCTGCCGAGCTTGCGCAGGGTCCGCAGCCGTTCTTTGGGGAAATACCCCCGGTAGGCCATGACCGTGTACAGGGCCGGGCAGGCGTGGCCTTTAGAGAGGATGAGGCGGTCTCGTTGCTGCCAATCCGGATTGTTGGGATCGTGTTTTAGGAATTTCCAGTACAGAACGGCGAGCAGGTCGATGATGGAGAGAGAGCCGCCGGGGTGGCCGTTTCCGGCCGCCTCGATCATGCGGATGACGTCGACTCGCATATCGCGGGCGAGGGCCTTGAGGTCCGTCGGGGAAGCGATCATCCTACTTCGGGTCGTGGAGGGCGCCGAGGAAGAGGACCTCCCCCGTCCCACGGTCCGCGATGGCGTAGAGGAACGGATGGTCGGCGTGGAAGTCGAAGGGCGGCCCTTCTGCGGAGCCGCGCCTCGCAATGCCCACGGCGGTCGCGGCGGCGGCTTCGGTGCCCTCCTCATCGACCGCGACGAAGGTCTTCTGCAGGACCTTGCTGATGTAGAGACGGTCGGCGGGGGTGGGCGCCTGCGCCATCTCCGTGAAATCGGCCGTCCTCGGGTTGAAGGCGACGCCCATTCCCAGCGCCATGAGGGGCATGCCGAGGTCGGCGCTGAACTCCAGCTTGAAGCGGGGCAGGCGCACGCGGCCCTGTTGCGAGCGCATTTGCGCGAGGGTCTCCCGCCAAACGGCGGGGGTCATGCGCATGTTCACTTCCGAGAGCGGCATATCCTTGTCCGGGAGGAGGACGATCATCGCCAGGCGCTTATTGCCGTACGGCAGGCGCACGGCCTGGAAGTTCGCGCCCGCGAAATAGTCGTACTTGCCGGAGCGGTCCATCAGCTTGCGCTTGACGGTCTTGTTCGATGCGAGGTGGAAGTCCTCCTCCTTCGTTGCTTGCTTGTTGAAGCGGTCGGTCCAGGTTCCCTTAAAGTACACCGCGTTGATCAGGAGCGCGCGGTCGTCGGGCGAGAACTCGTCGATGATGGCCGGGATCTTGCCTTCAGTGTGCTTCGAGACCCACGCGTTGGCCTCGGCGGCATCGGCCGGGACGAAGTCGCGCGCGAAGACCTCGGCCTTGTAGGCCGCGGTCACGGCGGAGACGAAGCGCGTCTTGAACGGGAAGCCTTTCTTGAGCCAGAGGCCGTTGGCCACGAGCAGCTTCACCTTCGGATCCGCGGACAGCAGCGAGGCGATGCGCTTGGACTCGGTCTCCAGGTTCGCGGCGACCGGTCCGGCGCCCAGCACGGCGGCCATGTCGTTGCGCGTGCTCCCCGCCGAGCCGGCATAGGCCATGCCCAGCGCCCAGCGCGCGCTGGAGGGCGAGAGGAAGACGTTCCGGCCGGGGTTGGCGGCGGCGACCTTGCGGTAGAGGTCGAAGGCGAAGTCCTCCGGCGTGCGGGCCGGGGGCGCGGCGACGGCTGAGGCGGCGAGGAGGGCGGCGAGGAGGGTCATCATGGGCATGATTGTAGCAAGGCGTTCACGGGGGATGTGGTAGAATCTGGCTCGCATGAAGATCAAACATTATGTCGGCTCGATCCGCGCCGCGGCGGCTTACATCAAGAAGACCGCCCCGGGCTTCCGGCCCGACATCGGTTTTGTCCTGGGCTCGGGATTGGCCAAGGCCGTTCCCCCGCTCGATGGGATCGTCACCATCCCTTACAACGATATTCCGGGATTTCCCCGCACGACCGTGCCGGGCCACGAAGGCAAGCTGATCCTTGGGCGCGCCCGGGGGCACGCGGTGGCCGTGATGCAGGGACGCTTCCACTACTACGAGGGCCACGCGATGGAATCCATCGCCCTGCCCGCGCGCACCCTGGAGTACCTCGGGCTTAAAACGCTCATCGTGACCGCGGCGGTCGGTTCCATGAAGCCGAAGATCCGCCCCGGCCACTTCGTCGTCCTGCGCGATCACATCAACCTCATGGGCCGCAATCCTCTGAGGGCGTTCCATGAGGAAGAGTTCGGGACCATGTTCTCCGACATGTCCGACGCCTACGACCCGGCCCTCAGCAAGCTCCTGCTCCGCCTCAGCCGCAAGCGCAAGGTTGCCGCGCATCAGGGCGTCTATGTGGCCGTGGGCGGTCCCTCTTACGAGACCGCGGCCGAGATTCGGGCCTTCCGCATCCTGGGCGGCGACGTCGTGGGCATGTCGGTCGTGCCTGAGGTGATTCCGGCCCGCCAGATGGGGATGAAGACGGCGGCTCTCGTCTGGATCTCCAACATGGCCGCCGGCCTGCCCGGCTGCATCCAGAACCACGGCGACGTCCTGGCCCTCGGCGCCAAGGTCTCCGACGACCTGCGCAGCGTGCTCTCCGACTTCCTCCGGGCGGTCTGAAGGCCGGGATGCTCTTCCTCGACCTCATCGCGAAGAAGCGCGACGGAGGACGCCACACTCGCGAGGAGTTGGCTTTCGTGGCGCGCGGCGCGGCGACAGGGCTGGTCCCCGACTATCAACTGGCCGCCTGGCTCATGGCCGTGGTCTGCCGCGGCATGGACGAGGCCGAGACCGTGGAGCTCACCCGCGCGATGGCCCGCTCGGGAGACTGCCTGGGGTTGGGCGATGTCGGTCGGCCCAAAGTCGACAAGCACTCGACCGGCGGGGTGGGCGACGGCGTCTCCCTCGCCCTGGCGCCGCTCGCCGCGGCCTGCGGCCTGGCCGTGCCGATGATGTCGGGCCGGGGGTTGGGCCATACCGGCGGCACGCTCGACAAGCTGGAATCCATCCAGGGCTTCAAGGTGCGGCTGGGACTGCCCGCGATCAGGCGTATCGTCCGTCGCCTCGGGACTTGCATGTTCGGTCAGACCGGCGCGCTGGCGCCCGCCGACCGCACCCTCTATGCCCTGCGCGACGCGACCGCAACCGTCCAGTCGCGCCCGCTCATCGTGGGCAGCATCCTTTCAAAGAAGGTCGCCGAAGAGCTCGACGCCCTGGTTCTGGACGTGAAGGTCGGCTCGGGCGCGATCTTCCGCGACGCGGCCGGCGCCCGGGAGCTGGCTCGCGCCCTGGTCAAGACCTCCAAGGGTCTGGGGACGGCGACCGTGGCGGTGCTCACCGCCATGGAGCAGCCGCTGGGGCGATATGTGGGCAACGCCCTGGAGGTCCGGCAGGCCGTCGAGATCCTGCGCGGGGATGAGACCTCCTCCGACTATCTTGAATGTCTTCTTACCCTTGGGGGTTGGATGCTGAAGCTCTCCGGCCTGGCCAAGACGGCGGAGCAAGGTTCCTCTCTGATGCATGCACGGATCAAGGACGGCTCCGGACTGAGGATATTCACGGAGATGGTCAAGGCTCAAGGCGGCACGACTGCGGTCATAGACGATCTATCACTGCTCCCGAAAGCAAAGCGTTCAAGGAAGATTCTCTCGACTCAGAACGGATATGTCGCTCGTTTGGATGCTCGCAAGATCGGTCACGCCGCCGTGCTGCTCGGCGCGGGCCGTGCCTACAAAGAGCAAAAACTCGATTATGGTGCGGGCTTGGAGCTGGTCAAGAAGGTTGGTGATCGTGTTATGAAGGGAGATGTATTGTCGCTCATCCACGCGGCCGATGACATGAAGCTCTCCCTGGGCGAGAAAGAATACCGTTCGGCGTTGATCATCGGTCCGAAGCCGCCGCCGCGCCGAGCCGTCATCCTTGAGGTCTTGAAGTAGGAGGTTGCATGGGAAAGCTCTATGTCAGCGATCATCCGCTCGTCGCGGATAAATTGGCCCGCTTGCGCGCTCAGGACACCAACCCCCAGGATTTTCGTCGCCTGATGGCCGAGGTGGCCATGCTCGTGGGCTGCGAAGTCCTCAAGGGCGTGCGCACGCGCAGGTCGACCGTGCAGACCCCGCTCAAGACGGCCCCCTCCGTCGTGCTCGACCAGCCCCTGGCCTTCGTCGCGATCCTGCGCGCGGGGTTGGGTATGACGCCGGGCCTTTTGGAACTGGCTCCCAAGGCCAGCGTCGGGCACATCGGCCTCTACCGCGACGAGAAGACCTTGAACCCGGTGCGCTATTACGTGCGCCTGCCCAAGCGTCTCAAGGAGCATTTCGTCGTGCTCTGCGACCCCATGCTGGCCACGGGCGGCTCGGCCTCGGAGGCCGTCCATATCCTCAAGACGGACGGCGCCAAGAACATCATGCTCCTGAGCCTGCTTGCCTGCAAGCAGGGCGTGGCCCGCATTCAACGCGACCACCCCGACGTGACGATTCACACCGCGGCGGTGGACCCCGTGCTCAACGACAAGGGCTACATCCTCCCGGGCCTGGGCGACGCCGGGGACCGTCTCTTCAACACCTGAGCCTCTACTTCTTGCGCTTGGCGTTCTGCGCGTCAAGCCAGGTCTTGAGCGGCGCGAAGTATTCCGTGACGGCGCCGGCGTCCATCTTACGGCTTGCCGTCATGGCTTCCAGCGCCTCCGGCCAGGGGCGGCCGGCACCCATGGCCATCATCTTGTTCAGGCTCTCTCCCGCCTTCTTGTCGTTATAGAAGGAGCAACGGTGCAGGGGGCCGGCGTGGCCCGTTTGCTTGCACAGGGCGCGGTAGAATTGGAATTCCAGGATGTGGGCCAGGAAGTAGCGCGTGTAGGGAACGTTGGCCGCCACATGGTACTTGGCGCCCGGGTCGAAGTCCGCCTCGCTGCGCGCGACGGGCGGCTTGACGCCTTGGTACTTGGCGGCCAGGTCCCACCAGGCCTTGTTGTAGCCTTCCGGTTTGACCTCGCCTGAGAAGACCTTCCAGCGCCACTGGTCCACCATCAGTCCGAAGGGCAGGAAGGCCACGCGCTCCAGGGCCATCTTCATCAGCAGCCCCAGGTCGCCCTCGGCGCCGGGGACCTTGTCGAGCAGGCCGATCTGCCTGAGGTATTCCGGGGTGACGGAGAGTGCTATGGTGTCGCCCAGGGCCTCGTGGAAGCCGTCGTTGGCGCTGGCGCGGAACAGGAAGGGCTGAGCGGCATAGGCGCGCTGATAGAAATTGTGGCCCAGCTCGTGGTGGATGGTGATGAAGTCCTCGGCGTTGGGCTTGATGCACATCTTGATGCGCAGGTCCTGCGAGTTCTCCACGTCCCAGGCCGAGGCGTGGCAGACCACCTCCCGGTCGCGCGGCTTGGTGAAGAGCGAGCGCTCCCAGAAGGTCTTGGGCAGGGGATCGAAGCCGAGCGAGGTGAAGAAGGCCTCGCCCGTGCGGACCATCTGCCTCTCGTCGGTCTTGCGGGCTTCGAGGATCTTGGTCAGGTTGTAGCTGGGTTCGGAGGTGGGTGGGGCCACGAGAGGCTCGATGTTCTCCCAGCTCTGGGCCCACATGTTGCCCAGCAGGTGAGCCGGGATGAGGCCGTCGGAGCCGACGGTTTCGGCGCCGTATTTCTCAATGAGTCGGGAGCGGACGTAGGCGTGGAGGGAGTCGTAAAGCGGCTTGAGTTGTTCCCAAAGACGGTCCAGCTCCGCCGTGAAATCGGACGGCGGCATGTCGTAGCGCGAGCGCCAGAGCACGCCGGTGTCGGAAAATCCAAGGTCGCGTGCGCCCTTGTTGGAGAGATCCACGAAGCGCTGGTACTTGGTCCGCATCGGCGGCGAGACGGTGCGCCAGCCCTTCCAGACGTCGAGCAGCTCCTTCGGGTCACGGCTCGAGCGCAGAACGTCTTCCATGTCGTCGAGGGTCAGGCATTTCTCGGGCGTGCGGCAATACTTGCCCTTGCCGTACTCGCCCTGGAGCCAGGCTTGGATGTCGGCGAGTTCCTTCTGGTCGCGAGGATCCTTGGGCGCGGGGGCCGAGACCGAGAGCTTCAGCAGAAGGATCTTGCGGCGCACGTCCGCGGGAAGGTCGAGCTTCTCGTACTGGATGGCCTCCTCGGCCAGCTTCGCCGTCTCGGCGGCATAGGCACGGTCGGCGTCGGCGACCAGCTTCTCCGTGTCGTAGATGATGTAAGTCGCGGAGGCCCCGTGGGCGAAGTTGTCTATCCTGCCGAGGTCTTCAAGCGGGTGCTCGGCGCGGCCGAGGAAGGCCTGGGCCTGGAGGACGGTGGGTTTCGGCGCGACGGCGCCGGCCGGCGCGGCGGCGAGAAGGGCGACGAGGGCGAGGCGGAAGGTCATCTGATGTCTCCTGGGTCAACGTCAGGAGGCGGCGCCGGCGAGAGCCCGCAGGCGGTCCTCGCCGATGATGACGAGGTCCTTCTCCTTCTTGCGAAGGATCTCGCGCTCCTCGAAGTCCTTGAGCAGGCGCACGGTGGTCTCGATGGTCAACCCCGCCATCTCGGCGAGGTCGCGGCGCTTGATGCCCGAGACCACGGGATGGGGCTTCTTGACCAGCATCATGCGCAGGAGCGTGTCGGCCAGGCGACCGCGCGCGGGCTTGAAGGCGATGTCGCGGGCCTTGTTCTCGCCGCGGCGCACGTCTCGGGAGAGCTCCCGCATCAGGGCGAGGGAGGCCTGCGGGAAGTGCGTGAAGAAATCGCAGAAGGCCTTCTTTTCGATCATGGAGACCACGCTGGGCTCCAAGGACTCCCCGGTCGAGGTGTAGGCGCCGTCCTCGGCCAGCATCGTGACGTGCCCGAGCAGGTCTCCGGGGGATTCGACGCGGGTGGTCAGCTGCTGGCCGGTGCGGCTGGACTTGTAGACCTTGACCTTGCCGGTGCAGACGACATAAATCCCTTGGGGCATGGTCCCTTCGTGGAAGATGACCTCCCCCCGCTTGAAGGGGTGGGCCAGCCGCATCTCACGCCAGGCCTTCTTGGCCTCCTTGGTGCCGAGGAGGTCGTAGAAGCAGTTCCGCTTATACGAACACCAATCGCAGTTCGGGGCGTCGCGACGAGAGAATGCCATGTGTCGTCATTATAGCAATTTTGAGTTCAGCGCGAGGCGACGCGGTCGGCGACCTGGGCGACCAGGGGACGGAAGCCCGGCAGGTCGCGCACGGCCTCGAGTTCCACGTCCGTCTTGGCCAGGAGCACCAAGCGGCGCAGTTCCGAGTTGTCGGCGGCCGAGGCGAAGGCCTCCTTGACGGCATGCAGGGCGGTGGCGGTCTTGCCGGAGACCGCGTAGGCCAGGGCCATCTGGTAGCGGGCGCCCGCGTTCAGGGGGTTCTGCTGGAGCGACTTGCGCAGGGCCAGGATGGCGGATTCGGACTGGCCGATCTTGTTGTAGGCGGCGCCGATCTTCTCATAGACCACGGCGATCTGGCTGACGCCCAGGGTCGCGCGCTGTGAGTCGATGGCGAGGGCCTCGTGGTAGGCGGAGACGGCGGCGATATAGCGGCGGAACTTGAACTCGATGTTGCCCTGCGAGATTTTCTCAAGGACGGCCGGGTCCTGGGCCGGGACCGCCGCGCGGGGCATGTCGCGGACCGCGTCGCGCATCTCATCCGCGGCGCCGATGCCGAGGGCCTTGCGGGTTTCGTTATTGGCGATGAGCGGGGCGAATACGGGGTCGCGGCGGACCTGGTCGCGCAGTGTCTTCTCCTGGCCGTTGCGCATCGCTTTCTTGAGGGCCATCTGGATGTTGGCCACGGCCTTCGCGGGGTCATGCATTTTCATGCGCAGGCGGGCGGCATGGATGGGGATGAGGGCCTTGTTGGGGGAGACCGAGAGCGCCATCTTGTAGGCGTCCAGGGCGCGCCCATAGGATTGCACGGCCTCGTAGCAGAGGGCCATGCTGAAATAGAGGCGGGAGCGGTCCGGCAGTTCCGTGAGCTCGGGGTCCACGCTCAGGGCCATCGCGTAGGCGTCGATCGCCGACTGGGCGTCATCGAGGTCGGCGGTCTCGGTCGAGCCGAACTTGAAGCCGCGCTGGTAGTGCGCCCAGCCCAGCAGGAAATAGGAGGAGACCGTGCCCTGGCGGCGGACGGCCCTGTTGAGCGCCGAGATGGCGTCCGAGAGCTCGCCGCGCTCGAGGCTTCCCAGGCCCTCGGACATCAGGCGCGAGGCCTCTGGGTCGGCTTTCTGGGTCTTATTCGTCTTGGAGGCCTCGGCCGGAGGGGTGATGAGCAGGAGAGCGGCCAGGACCGGGACGAAGAGGCTGTGGACCGTCTGAGACGGGCTGTTTTTCTCCATGCCTCCAGTATGGGCGTCTGGGAGGCCTCCCCCAAGGGCCCCGGGGCCTGGGCCGGTCTGGGCCGAAGGGCCTAGAAGGCTTGGAAGGACCAAAGTGCTATAATGCCGGCCAACGGTGGCCGTAGCTCAGCTGGTTAGAGCGCCTGGCTGTGAACCAGGAGGTCGGGGGTTCAAGTCCCCTCGGTCACCCCA
>CAYHNV010000081.1:0-5596 GCA_964358065.1 uncultured Elusimicrobia bacterium
GGCACCTTGCGCGCGCGCCGAGCCGCCGCCCATCCGGGGCGGGCGGGTGGATCCGGCCGCCGGGTCTCTCTTCCTTATTTCAACGAGTCCGAGCGACTCGCCGGCGAGTCGCTGAGCGCGACGACCTTGGAACACCTCGCTCGGGACGCCTTCGGACGCACGGTCCTCACACGCCTGAACGGAAAGGACGGCAAGCCCGCGCTGCCGCCGGTCGTCATTTGGGACCTCGACGGCGGCGCCGTCGCCGCCTACGACTATCGTCGCCGCGCCTTGTTGGTGGACCGCACCCTCATGCTCATGTCGGTGACCGAGGACTCCGCGCCCAAGGACCGCGCCGATCTCAGCAGGACCCTCACCTCGCGCCAGGCCCTGGTCGACTATCTCGCCGGCCACCCCGAAGCCGCCGCCTCCTTCGCCGCCAAGAACGACGCCCTCCTCGTCCATGAGCTGACCCATGCCTGGCAGGACCGCCGCGACCCCGTCCTGCGTGAGATGGCCCGCGGCAACCTCCCCCAGGCCCTGATCCTCGATTACGAGGTCGAGGCCTGGACGACCAAGAACCTCTACATCCACTCCCGCCTCAAGCATGACCCGCGCGCCCAGATCAATATCTTCGAGCTGGAAGACTACACGAACATGAATGCTTCCTATGCTGCCTGGGAGGATGAGCTCAAGACCCGATATTCCGATGCCATGCCGGATGCGATGGATATCAAGACCGTCGCCGCCATCCAGGCCCAGCGCCTCGCGGCGACTCGCGCCCGCGCGACGAGCACGACCGCGGATCGGGCCGCGAAGGCGCTTGATCTGCTGGGCATGACGCGCGCGGAGCGAGAGCTGCGGCGGCTTTCCCTGGCGCAGAAGGCGCGCCAAGAGAGCCTGCTGAGCGACGGTGTCGCCGGGATGCGCGCGGGGAGCGCCGCCGCGCTCGCCGAGCACTACCTTTCCGCCGCCCTTCGCGCGCCCAATCCCATCGAGTCGTCCGTGCTGATGCGCAAGGCGGAAGGCTTCGCCCTGGAATCGGGCGACAAGGAACTGCTGGCTCGAGTCCGCGCGCAGAAAGGACGCAGCCGATGAAACGCTTCCTCTTCGCCGCCCTCTTCCTCGTCCCCGCCGGTTGCCGCCGCGAGGAACCCGCGAACACGGATCTCATGCCGGTGAAGACGGTCGTCTCCGGGCAAAAACTCATCACCTACGAGGAGAAGACCGGAGCCTTCTCCTGCTTCGCCCCGGCCGACTGGAAGATGCTCGAGGATGACGGGTCCACGGGCTCCTTCATCCAAATCTTCGGCCCCATGGAAGGTCCCAACCGCGCCAAGACCTCCATCAGCGTCAACCGCTATCCCAACAGCGTCGACAAGATCGGCACTCCGCGGGAACTCTGGAGCAGGTTCAAGCTGACCGACAAGAAGATGAGTGAGCTCGAGAAGCTGACCTTCGCGGGGCGCGAGGTCTCCGCGTTCCACTCTGAGGCGCCCCAACACCCCCCGAATGGCTGGAAAGTCCTTTACATCAAGCGTGTCGACACCGTCATGATCCCCTTCAAAGACGGCTTTTTTGAGATGACGCACTCCGCCCCCGCCGCCTCCTACAAGGAGACGCTTCCGGTCTTCGAGGCGATGGTCGAAAGCTTCCAGCCGAAGCGTTGACGATCGCTAGAGCTTTCTGATGAGCGAGATCACCTTGCCGGCGATGTGTCCCGTGCCCAGGTCGAAGGGCTCGTAGCGCGGATTGTCGGGCACCAGCATCAGACCGGCAGGCTTGACCTTCAGGCGTTTGACCGTCGCCTCTCCTTCCTCGTAGCGCACCACGACCACGTCGCCGGAGGACGCCGTCTCCTGCCAGCGCACCACCACGGTGTCGCCATCCCATAGAGTGGACTCCATGGAGTCGCCCTTGATCTTCAACGCGAAGAGCCCGGTCGCGTCACCGCGCTCCACCACCGTGGGCACATGGCCCATGGCCTCGGCGTAGGCGCCGGAGGAGGGCCCAGCGGGAACCTTCCCGAGTATCGGGATCAGGGCGACGCGTTCCTCAGCCGTGATCTGCGCCGCGCGCGAGCGGCCCCGCGCCTCTTCCAGCATCCCTTTCTGACGGAGGTTGTCGAGATGGTATTGGACCGTGTCCGGCGAGCTGACGCCGGCCAAGGAACACAACTCCCGCACCGTGGGCGCATAGCCGTGGTCCGCGGTGAAGTTTCGGACCATATCCAGGATCTGTTGCTGGCGGGGGGTCAGCTTTTCCATGACCGTAAGCATAGTCGAACTAACGTTCGATGTCAAGGGGGCCCCCACGATCAGAAATTAAAGTATCATGGCTGGACTATGAAAGCACTCGCGATCCTGCTGCTGGCGACAACCACCGTCTCGGCGCATAACAAGGGCCTCAATCAACTCTTCGACGGTTCCCCCTCCGCGGAGAAGCCTCGCTTCTCCGCTCCCCAGCCGGAGGCGCCGCCGATGCCCCTCGCCGGAGAAAAGAGCGCCGCCAAAGTGCCGCGCGACCTTTCCGACGCCAAGGCGAGGGTGGGCATCGACGCGCAGCTCGCGAAGCTCGGCTCATCGACGAAGGAAAAATTCTCCTTCAGCGTCATCGGCGACGCGGAAAGGGGCCGCTTCCCCTGGCAGCGCGTCTTCTCGCCGGGGCGCCACGTCTTCGAAAAACAGCTCATCGCCCTCCAAGCCGCCTCCCCGGATTTCGTCTTTCAACTGGGCGACTTCGTCAGCAAAGGGACTGTCGATGATTACCGCGACCATCTGGCCGTCCTGGAGGCGCGGGCGCATGTCCCGCTGCTGCGCTGCGTGGGCAACCACGACCGATCTCGGCCCAACGGGGACGCGGACAAGACGCTTTACGACGCCGTCTTCGGCCCGCGCGACTACTTCTTTGATCGCGGCAACTGGCGCTTCATCTCCCTTGACAACTCCGACCGCAAGCTCACCCCCGCGCAGCTCACGTGGCTGGCCAAAGCGCTGGACACGCCCAAGCAAAAGGTCATCTTCACCCATATCCCGCCCTCCTACATCAAGTCGCTCACGCCTCTGCCCGAGGTGGGACCCCTGGAGGAGTGGTCGATGGACGCGGATCAAGCCGCCGCGCAAAGGAGCGCGCTCAATGATTTTTTCACCAATTTTTTCAAGGACGGCAGCGAGGAGTTCGAGGCCCTGGTCTCCGGCCGCGGCGTGGCCGCCGTGTACATGGGCCATATTCACGCCTTCTGGGCCGCCGACTTCAAGGGCGTGCGCTACATCATCTCCGGCGGCGGAGGCTCGCCGCTCTATCCGCTCCCCCCGGGATATCCGAAGAAACGCTTCGCGCACTTCCTGAACGTCGAGGCATCGGCCTCAGGCCTCGTCGAGACCGTGCACCCCTACAAGGGCGCGCCCTTCGTCCTTCCCCCCGTCAGGCCCTAGGAGACTTCAGCCTAGAGCTTCTCGGCTACGACCTCGAAGTCGTAGCCGAACTCATTGCCGGAGAAGCGCCATGCCCGCCGCCAGGCGCTGAACAGGCGATAGACCGGCCAACTCGGCGGCTTCGGGATCATGGCCTTGCCCTGCTCGAGGCCGAGGCTCTCGGGCGCGCGAGCGGCCGGAGCCTTGGCTGCGGCCAGAAACTGGCGGTAGGCGCGCGGCAGCCAACCCCGCGCCTTCGCGCCCAGCTTCAGGTGGAAGCAGCGGATGGAGACCACGCGCAAGCCGCAGGCGGCGAGCAGGATCTCCAGCGAGCGCCGCGAAAAGAAGAAGAGGTGTCCGCCGTGGCGCGTCGGGAAGGCCCGGCCGAGCCTCCGACTCAGATCGATGTTGGGCCTGAGGTCCACCGGGCCGTTGGGCACGCTCAGCTCCAGACGCCCGCCCGGACGCAGTAGGCGCGCCGCCGCGAGCAGGGCCGAGCGCGGGTCGGACTCATGCTCCAGCACGTTGTTGATGTGGACGCAGTCGAACTCCCCGTCGGGCCAAGGGGCCGCGGACAACGGGACGCTCTCGATCTGGAGGCCGTTGAGACCGCGGCCCAGCGCGGCGGCCTCCGCCGAGAATTCGATGCCGCGCACGCGCCAGCGGGAGTGGTCGCGCGCGCCGGCCAGCATCGTGCCCAACGCGCAGCCCACGTCAAGCAGGTCGCCGTCCGGACGCCAGGAGGTCAGGCGCTCGGCGTAGGTGCGACCTTTATAGTAATCCTTCCAGTACTGCTTGAAGAAACCGCCGAAATAGGCGGGAGGATAGCAACGGCCGATCTCTTCGCGCGAGGGAATAGGGAAGTAATAGGCCGCCCCGCAGTCCGGGCAACGACTGATGCTCCGCTCACAGCCGGGATAAAGGACGGCCGTGCAGACGGGCGCGGGAGAACCTTGGAGACAGACCGGACACGAGGCCCGGCCCTCGCTCATCCGACCTGCGAGCCGCACTCAGCGCAGAACTTGGCGACCTCCGCCAGGCCCTTGCCGCAAGCGGAGCAGAACTTCGCCCCGGCCGGCGTCGACGCCGGTGCCGCGCCCGCGTTCGGACCCTTGTTCATCGGACCCATGGCGCCGGCCATCATCTGGCCCATGCCCATGCCGGCCCCCAGACCCAGGCCCGCTCCCATGCCCATGCCGGCCGCACCCCCCTCGTTGGCCGCCGCTTTTTCCATGACATCCAGGGTGCGCTTTTGCTGGTACTTGTCGCCCAGGATATCGAGTTCGGCCTTGTCGGCCAGGGCCTTCTTCAGGCGCACGACGGTGTCGTCGTCCTCGGGCACGTCGACGGAGTTGAGGTAGAAGTTGACAAGCTTGACGCCGTACTGGGCGAAGTCTCCGGACAACTTCTCCTGGATGGCTCCGGACATGTCTTCCAGGTAGGCCGAGACCTCAAGGAGGTTGATCTTCTTCTTGATGATCGTCTCGGCGATGTAGTCCTTGGCCTTGGTCAGCAGGACGCCGCGGAAATAATTGGACAGCATGTCGCTGGTGAACTCCTTGGCCGTGGCCGAGAGCTGGGTCACGAAGACGCGGGAGTCGGCGACCTGGACGGCGAACTGTCCGAAGGCGCGCACGGGCAGAAAGACGCCGAACTTTGGATCCTGGACGGGGATGGGGTTGTTGGTTCCCCACTTCACATCCAGATTGACCGCCTTATTGACGTAATAGACCTCGGCCGCGAAAGGCGTCTCGCCGCCGAAGGGCGCGGCGATGAGGCCGCGCAGGAGGGGGATGTTGGCCGTGCGCAGAGTGTGCGTGCCGGGGCCGAGGACATCCAAGGCCTGGCCGCCCTTGAAGAAGATCGCCTCTTGGGCCTGGTTGACGATCACCTGCGTGCCCCAACTCAGGTTGTCCGGCGGGTAGCGCCAGACCATGACGTTGCCGGGGCCGTCATATTTGACTCGGTCGATGATGGGCATGATGTTCCTCCAAAAGCCTACTATAGCCACCCCTCTAAGGAGCTGTCAACCACGAACCAGACCCGGCCCTGACTCACGTGGATCACCGTGCGGCCCGCGAACAGGCGGGTCGAGATGACCTCGAATCGGGCGCGATGGTCCTCCAGCTCTTCCTTGTCGATGGTCTTCTGCCAGACGCGGCCGGTCATCCGCTCCATCAGTTCGACCGGCGAGCCTTCCAGCT
>CAYHNV010000081.1:5606-10910 GCA_964358065.1 uncultured Elusimicrobia bacterium
ACTCCCGTGGATGAACGTGCGGCCCAGTGAGCGATTGCCGAGCCCCGGAGTGCTGCCACGGAACAATCTCGCGCGTTGAAGCGGATAGCGCGCACCGGTCAGGCTCACCCGCGCCGAAGGAGCGGCCAGCAGAGAGAACCGATCGCCCTTCTTGAGGTCCAGACGACGGCATCCCGGCCCAAGAAGACGCGCCGCCCCTCCTCCGATGACGACGAGATCGCAGCCCGCGGCGCGCTTCTCCAGCACCGCGAGGTTGACCAACTCGTGATCGAGACCGCCGCCGAGCGCGCCCGCGACGAAGACACGCACCCGGCCCAAGGCCTTCAGGAAATCCAGGGCCTTGTCCAGATCCGAGCGGTTCTCGTCGGTGTCGCGCCGATATACGGTTGGCGACCAGGCCTTCGGCAGCGGACGAGGAAGCGAATCCATGTCGCCGACCACGAAATCCGGGATGATCCCCAAGGTCTTGGCATGCCGCGCCCCCCCGTCGGCGCAAAGGATCAAGTCCGCCTTCCGAGCGAGCCGCGCCACAAGGCGCGGCTCACGGAGTTCTCCGTTGAGAAGCAGGAGAACGCAGCGTTCCAGCCTCATCGACTCGCCGCCAGGGCTTCAAAACGCACCGCCGCGCCGTCTCCGGGCGGATAGTCGAAGCCGAGCAGGCGCGCGAAGGTCGGGGCGAGGTCCACGACCGCCGCGGGGCCGTCATATCGTCCGGGCTTCACGCCGCGACCCCACAAGACGAGGGGGACATTCGCGTCATAAAACCAGGCCGAGCCGTGACTGGTCCCCGGAACCTTGTCGTGCAGCAGATAGTTCTCGGCCACGATGAGGAGGAGGTCGCCGCAACGATCCGGACGATACGAACGACGCAGGGCCGACGCGAGAGGGTCGGCCGCGTCCAAAAATGGGACCTGGTCGGCGACGACCACGCGCGCCACGCCCCCCAGGCCGGAGAGCACGCCCGCGGCCTCCGTGCGAAAAGCGAGCCAGTCCAGCCCCATCCTCGCCGACTGGACCCCATCGAGATACAGATGCGGGACCTGGTTCGAGACGATCCAAGGCTTAGGCGCGGGCCAACGCTTCTGCAGGGCTTTTTCAAGATCGGCGGCGAAGGTCTCCCAATTGAGGCGCTTGACGCCCAGAGCCTTGCCCATGGGGCCCTCCGGCTCGGGAATGGCGCCATGATCCGCGGTCAAGGCCAGGACCAACGACCCGCCCGAGGCTTTCGACCATTGCGCCAGAAGCTTGCCCAGAAGGGCATCGACGGCTCGCAGTTGTGTGGTCATCTCCGAGGCCTGCGTGCCGTAACGATGTCCGACCGTGTCGGTTCCGGAAAAGCTCACCAAGAGCAGGTCCGTGGAAGATCCGCGGCCGACAGACTCCCGCCGGACCAACTCGGAGGCGAGGTCCGCCGTGGCGCGGTCCAGGGCCGGCGTGGCCAAGACCGCTGAAGGGACCTTACCGTCCTTGACGGCCAGGAGACCGGAAGCTTTGAGTTTTGCGTTGAAGGCGCCGAGCCAGGCAGGACGACGGTAATAAGAGGAGGTCGTGAACTCGCCGGCGACCCGATCGAACCAGAGCACGAGGTCGGGGCGGCGCCCGCCGAGCGTGACGGCCGCGCGGTCCTTGGAGGAGACGGCAAAGACCCGGGCCTGGGGGTCGGATGCCTTGAGTCCGTCCGAGAGCGTCGGGCCGTCAAGATGTTCCGGGCCGATGCCGTAGGACGCGTCGGCCACACAGTAGGTCTCGCGGCCCGAGACGCGGTCGAACCAATCGTTGGCCACGATGCCGTGCACCGAGGGGTTGCGTCCCGTCGAGATCGCGGCATGGCCCGGCGCCGTCTCCGTTGGGATATGCAGATGCCGCGCCCGCGTGAAAACCGCGCCCTCGGCGGCCAGGCGCTTGAAGCCGCCGGAATAAACGGGGTCGCGCTCCAGGTAATCGGCGCGCATCTGGTCTACCACGACGACGACGCCGAGCCGGGGCTTCTCGAAGGCACCCGCCGCCGACGCCGAGAGAACGAAGACGGATAAGAAGACGATGGAGACGATTCTTCTCACTGATCGCCCCCATCCATCTCTATCTGGAGCGTGACATGCGTCAGGTGGAACCTCTCCTCCATCAGCTTGCGCCCCGCCTTGAGCACGGCGGCATGATCGGCCCCGGGCTCCACCTCGAGATGGCCGCTCATCGCGTCGGAGCCCTGGGTCACGCACCAGAGGTGCAGGTCGTGCACGCCGCGCACGCCCGCCACGCCCTCGAGAGCCGCGCGGACCTCGTAGAGGTCCAGGTGCGCCGGCGCACCCTCGAGCAGGATGTGGATCGAGTCGCGCAGGAGCCAGAAAGCCGTCAGCACGACGGCCGCGCAGATGATGACGCTGACCAGCGCGTCGACGGCGTACCAGCGCGTATAGAGGATCACCACGCCGGCGACGATGGCGCCCACCGAACCCGCCGCGTCGGACAGGACATGCAGCAGCGCTCCGCGCAGATTGATGTTGCCGCGGCTGGCGCGCCAGAGGACCGCGGCCGAACCCAGGTTGGCGAGCAGACCCACGGCCGCGACGGCGACCATAGGACCGGCCGCGATGGGCGTCGGGAAGGCCCAGCGCGACCAGGCTTCGCGCAGGATGAAGCCGGTGGCGACCATAAGGGCGACTGCGTTGCCCAGAGCAGCCAGGACCTCGACGCGGCGGTAGCCGAAGGTCCGTTTTGGATCGGCGGGCAGACGCGCCAGCTTCGCCGCGAACAGGCTCAGGCTCAGGCCCAGGACGTCGACGGCCATATGCGTGGCGTCGGCCAGCAGCGCCAGGCTCCCCGTCCACCAGCCGCCGACGAGCTCGGCGAAGAAGATCGTGGTGGTGAGCGCGATGGCGGCGACGAGCGGAGAGACGCTTTTCGCGTCGCGCTCGTGGGCATGGGAGTGCGGATGTCCGCCGCTCATCTCAGGCGCCCGGACGGGCCTTCTGACGCGCCGCTTCATAGAGAAGAACGGTCGCGGCGCACGAGGCGTTGAGACTACCCACGCCGTGCTCGACCTGGGGAACGCGCAGCAGCTCATCGCAGGAGGCGCGCACGAGCGGGCGCATGCCGTAGCCCTCGGAGCCCACGACCAGCACGCAGGGCGTGTTGAGCGGCACCGACCAGGAGTCCCTGCCCGCCGCATCGGCGCCGTAGACCCAGAAGCCCTTCTCCTTGCAGTGCGCCAGGGTCTGCGCGAGGTTGACCACGCGGTGGACCGGTATCTTGAGCACGGCCCCGGCCGAGGCCTGTATGACGGCCTGGGTCACGGGCGAGGACCTCCGCTCGGGGGTCACCACGCAACGCGCTCCCATTTGGAGCGCCGAGCGCGAGATGGCGCCCAGGTTGTGCGGGTCCTGTATCTGGTCCAAGGCCACGACGACCATGCCCTTCTTGGCCTCATCCTCGAGGCCGTCCAGCCACTCCTTGAAGGTCCCGGCCGGGTCATAGGCCATGCGCACGGCGATGCCCTGATGCTTGCCGCCCTTGACGGCGCGGTCGAGCTCGGGGCGCGACATGTACTGCAGGTTGATGTTGAGGTCCTTGGCCTGGCGCGCGATCTGGCCGATGGCGGGATGCTTGAGTTCGTGCTCGATCCAGACCTCGCGGCAATCGTAAGGCTGTCGGGCCAGGGCCGTGGCGACGGGCTCGATGCCCCCCACCCAGCGCGTCTGCGCGTTGCGCGGACGCTCGGGCTCTCTTTTCTTCGGTTTCATTTTTTGACCGCCTTGGCGCCGGCCATACCATCCATCACGACATATCCTAATTGATCTATCACCTTACGGATGCGATCCGCTTCCGTGAAATCTTTTCTCTTCCGCGCGTCGTCTCTCGCGGCCAACAGCTTGGCGATCTCGGGGTCCACCGCCTCTTCGACATCCTTCCTGAAAAGATCCAGCGCGAGGACGGTCTCCGCTTCTTCCAAGAACGATCTCTTCGCTCCGCCGGGAAGATCGGACTTGACGGCGTCCCACACGACCGCCATCGCCGCCGGCATGTTCAGATCATCGCAAAGCGCATCCTTGAAGCGGGCGGCATATTCGGCGCAATTCGGTTTAGAGGGCTCATCCTTCAGCATTAAACATGCCTCCTTCAGGCGACGGCGTGAGGTCTTGGAAGCTTCCAGGGTCTCCCAGGTGAAGTCGAGCTGCTTGCGGTAGTGGGCGGTGAAGCAATGATAACGGTAGTCCAGCGGAGAGAACCCTCTGCCCTTAAGATCCGAAAGCCTGACGAACCCACCCGAGGACTTGGCCATCTTGGCGTTGTTCATCAGGAGGAACTCGGAATGCATCCACACCTTCGCAAAGGGCTTGCCGGTCGCCCCCTCGGACTGGGCGATCTCGTTGGTGTGATGTATCGTGATGTGATCGACACCCCCGCAATGGATATCAAAGGTCTCGCCGAGGAAGCGCATCGCCATGGCGGAACACTCGATGTGCCAGCCCGGGAAGCCCTTGCCCCACGGCGAGTCCCACTCCATCTGGCGCTTGGTGCCGGCGGGCGAGAACTTCCAGAGCGCGAAATCGGTGATATGTTTCTTCTCCGCGTTCGCCTCGACCCTCGCGCCGGACCTCAAGCCTTCCACGTGCTCTCGCGTCATCAGCTTGCCGTAATCCGGAAGCTTCGCCGTGTCGAAGTACAAGCCGTCCGAGGTCTTATAAACGAAGCCCTTGGCCTCCAGGCGCTGGATCAAAGCGATCTGTTCCGGGATGTGATCCGTCGCCCGGCACAGGATATCGGCGGGAAGGATGTTCAGGTCCCGGCAGTCGGCTAAAAACGCCTCGGTATAGAATTTTGCGATCTCCCAGGCGGACTTGCCCTCGCGCGCGGAGCCCACCTCCATCTTGTCCTCGCCCTCGTCGCCCTGGCTGGTCAAGTGGCCGACGTCGGTGATGTTCATCACGCGGTTCGGGACATAGCCCAGGAGCTTCAAGGCGCGCACCAGGATGTCCTCGAAGACATAGGTGCGGTAGTTGCCGACATGCTGGTCGTTGTAGACCGTCGGCCCGCAGGTGTAGAGCCCGACCTTCGGCGCGCAGAGCGCATCGAGGTCTTCCTTCGTGCGGGTCAGGCTGTTGTAAAGACGCACCATCCCGGGTATTCTAGGAAATCCCGGGCGGTCAGGGATGGGCCGCGGCGAGGGCGGCCGCGTCGGCCGCCAGCGAGGCCCGGATGCCCTCGAGGAAACGTTCCGTCACCGCGGGGGCCCCCCCCCGCGGGGGCCCCCCCCCCCCCCCGCCCCCGGCCCCGGTGTAGGCGAGCAGCCCCAGCGCGTTTTTATAG
>CAYHNV010000082.1:0-10742 GCA_964358065.1 uncultured Elusimicrobia bacterium
GCTCCGACACCGGCGGCTCCATCCGCCAGCCGGCGGCCTTCTGCGGCGTGGTCGGCCTTAAGCCCACCTACGGCCTGGTCTCGCGCTACGGCCTGGTGGCTTTCGCCTCGTCGCTGGATCAAATAGGGCCTCTCACGCGGACCGTCGAGGACTCGGCTCTGGCCTTGTCCGTCATCGGCGGGCACGATCCGCTCGACAGCACGTCCGCCGTGAACGCACCCCCGGCCACGGTGCCGATTCCCAGGGACTTGAAAGGTTTGCGCATAGGACTGCCGCGAGAGTATTTCATCGATGGACTAGATCAAGAGGTTGAGAAGTCGGTGAGGTCCGCGGTCGAGGTGTTTAAGTCGTTGGGAGCGACCGTCGTGGAGGTCAGCCTGCCGCATACCAAGTACGCGATCGCGTCGTATTACATCATCGCGCCCTCGGAGGCCTCCTCGAACCTGGCGCGCTTCGACGGCATCCGCTACGGCTTCGTGGACCGCTCCGCCTCCACCCTGGAGGAGGTCTATGAGTTCACGCGGGGTGCCGGCTTCGGTCCCGAGGTCAAGCGCCGCATCATGCTGGGCACCTATGCCCTCTCCGCCGGCTACTATGACGCCTACTACGCCAAGGCCCAGCGCGTGCGCACCCTGATGGCCCGCGATTTCAAGGAGGCCTTCAAGCAGGTCGATCTCATCGCGGCCCCCACCACGCCGACGCCGCCCTTCCGCTTCGGCGAGAAGACCGACGATCCCGTCGCGATGTACCTTTCCGACGTCTTCACCATCCCTTCGAATATGGCCGGCAACGCGAGCCTGTCGATGCCGTGCGGCCTCTCCGCGAAGGGCCTGCCGCTTGGCGTGCAGCTCATCGCCGATGCCTTTCAGGAAGAGCGCATGCTGTCGGCCGCGCGCGCCTTCGAGGCGGCCCGGCCCTTTCCCGTGCTGCCCGGATGATTGACATCGGTCCATTTGGGTGATACTATTCGGGAGTGAGTTCCAGATTAGTTAGATTCACCCGCTCTCTGCGCATGGAGCTGCCGCGCGGACAGTCCGCATTCCTCTGGGGGCCGCGCAAGACCGGCAAGACGATGTATCTGGCCGAGTCCTTCCCCGCCAGCCGCCGGTACGACCTGCTTCAAACCGACCTCTACCTCCGCCTCCTCAAGGAGCCGCACCGGCTGCGTGAGGAGGTCTGCGCGATGGACGAACGGGACCTCCTCCAGCCCATCATCATCGACGAGGTGCAGAAGGTCCCCGCCCTCCTTGACGAGGTCCACTGGCTCATCGAGAACCGCGGCACCTCCTTCATCCTCTGCGGCTCCAGCGCGCGCAAGCTGCGCCGCACGGGCGCGAACCTGTTGGGCGGCAGGGCCTGGGGCTATCGGATGTTCCCTTTGACCAGCCGGGAGGTGCCCGACCTAGACCTGCTCAGGGCCCTGGATCGCGGCCTGATCCCGTCGCACTACCTGAGCCCGGACCCGGCGCGAGCCCTGAAAGCGTATGTCTACGACTACATCAACGAAGAGGTGCGCGCCGAGGGGCTCGCGCGGAACATCCCGGCGTTCTCCCGGCTCCTCGACGCGATGGCCTTCTCGAACGGGGAGATGGTGAACTTCGCCAACACGGCGCGTGATTGCGGTGTGGACGCCAAGACGGTCCGGGAGTACTACCAGATACTGGCCGACACGATGCTGGGAGAGCTGGTCCCGCCCTATGCCAAACGGGTGGGGCGCGACATCATCACGGCCGCGCCCAAGTTCTACTGTTTCGACACCGGGCTGGCGAACACCCTGTCCGACCAGCGGCTGGGATCCCTGAAGGGGGAGCGCGCCGGCAAGCTTTTCGAGAACTTCATCCTCATGGAGATGCTCGCGTACGGCGCCTACTCCGGCCGGGATTTCCCCGTGCGCTATTGGCGGACGAAGACGGGGCTGGAGGTGGACTTCATCCTGGGGGATTCGGCGGCGGTCGAGGTGAAGATCGCCTCGCGCGTCGATTCGACCGACCTGCGGGGCCTACGCGCCTTCAGCGAGGAGCATCCGTCCATGGGTGCCTGGGTCGTTTCCCAGGAGCCGCGCGCGCGGCGCGCAGCGCTCGGGCCGGGACGGCATGTCGACATACTTCCTTGGAGGGTCTTCCTCGATCGGCTGTGGTCGGGGAAGGTTGTTCCCTCATGAGGGAGGCCAAGGAATATGCGGTCGGCGGAATCGTCGGGAAGAACGGCAAGGTGCTGCTCGTGAAGGTAACGAATCTTCAGGGCGAGGTCGTGTGGACCTTCCCGAAGGGCCACCTTGAGAAGGGGGAGACGTGGCTTAAAGCTGCTCTGCGGGAAGTCGAGGAAGAAACGGGCTGGAAGTGCCGCAGTGCGGGGCCGCTGGCGAGCGTGACTTACCACTTCGCCCGCAACGGCAGACCTGTTTTCAAGCGCGTGCGGTGGTACCGGATGGAACCGGTCGAGAAGACGGGCCGTCCCGACGCCGTCGAGATCATGAAGACGAAGTGGGTCGACGCCGGGAAGGCCGCGGCGAAACTCGTCTATCCCAGCGACCTGAGACTCATCGCCCGATACAACAATCAAGGCTGAAACCCGATCCGTCTCTTCGGGTTCCTTGTTGGTTCGACAGCGAGAAGTTGGCGGATGCGCACGAAGGTGCGCATGATGGCGATGTTGACCTGGATGGACTGCCTGCTGTTGAGGGCGCTCGACAGCATCGCGACGCCCTGCTCCGTGAACACGAGCGGCAATTTTTAGACCCCCCCCTGGCACGGTGCGGAATCCAGAGTTATACTCCTGATGATCAGCGGCATTCTCCTGGAGAGAAAATGAACCCCCTCAGAATCTTGCCTGTTTCTGTCTTTTTTCTAATTCACGGTGGCTCAATGCAGGTTGCCACGGCGAACCGTATCGATGAGAGCGATTCCGCGGTCCTGACCAGCTATCCAGACGGCGGGGAATTCCGGTGCATCTTTTCTCCGCCAGGACAACTGATGCCCGATATCAACTACTGGCTCAAGCGCCCCTCCCGGGAGTACCAGCAACGTATGGGGGTATGGAAAATCCTGGACATCCGGCTGCCCGATTTCTCCGGGTCTGCCGCCGATTGGGAAAAGAGCGAGCAGGCGGGAACCATACATTCCGACAACCATGGTGGGAAGTGGGTCGTCAAGTTGGTGGAAACGCGGTCCCCCGACAATTTCGTCGTCTGCAAGGGGAAAGCCGTCGACAACTCCTCCGGGCGCTGTTACTATTTCTTTCCGGCGCAAGACTTCGCTGGCTATTGGGTGGCTTGGTCGTCTTCTCGCGCAGTCTTCGCGAAGGTAAAATACGCGTTGACCAATGAACAGTTGTCGGCTCTGGAGAAGAAGACGAAAGACGATGGGGCCGCCGTCCGACAAAAGCAGGGATCCGTTTTGGACCGTTTTCGCAAAATCATTCCCTGGTAGCCAGCTTCTCGCGGGCCTGAACCATATCCGCTAAAGGGCTGAGTTTTCCAGTCCTTGCGCCAAAAATCGACTCGGCCGGGCGCGACCGTGCCGGCCCGCTTACGCGCGGGGATAGGTTCTTAGGGGCGCGCTTTCCGCTGGAAGAGGAGCGGCGAGGAGTGCTCGCCCTTCTCGAAATCACCCGCCAGATCGTAGTTCCTGTCTCCCATGTACCGGACGATCGCCGACGTGCCGTTATTAGGCTCGACGGTCCGCAATTCCGTCACGGCTCCGTCCGCGCAATCTATCCTGCAAAGGACTTGCGAACCGTTCAAGCCTCGGAGGGGGACTCGCAGGACCAAACAATAGCGATCATTCTCGGCTCGAGCGGCTCCGGCCTTCTGGAATACCGAATAACGGGACCAGACCTCCCCCGGGGTTCTCTCGAAATTGAAAGAGGCCAGGGGTTCATAACCCCTGCCGCGCATCGCATTCCCCATATCGGCGGCGAGCGACTCCAGGCAGCCTGAAGTCCAGCACCAACGGCGCATGAAGGAAATGCGGACGCCGTTCGTGCAGGAAAAATGGAAAAAGTTGGGCGCTCCTTGCCCGGCCGACGGGATTTTTGACGGATTAGTGGGAAAATTGAGCCCCCGCCGGGAGGTGGGGGCTCTTGCGTTGGGGGAGAAGGCGGGTTAAGCTGGTCGGGTGAGGCGGCTTTGAGCGCGATGCGGCCTAGAAACTCCTACTTCGTCAGCGGGTAAAATTGCCAAAATCGTTAAAGACATCCGCCTGTGGGAGAAATGGAACTTCCCACGGCTTGAGCCGGGGAGTTTGACTTTCCGAAGCTGGCGTAAGGTATTTCATCCCGCATGAAGGAAGCCAAGGAATATGCGGCCGGCGGCGTGGTCGGCCGGGGCGGCAAGGTCCTGCTCGTGAAGGTGACGAACCTTCAGGGCGATGTCGTTTGGACCTTTCCGAAGGGGCACCTCGAGAAGGGGGAGACGTGGCTCAAGGCCGCTCTGCGGGAAGTGGAGGAGGAAACGGGCTGGGAGTGCCGCAACGCGGGGGCGCTTGCGAACGCGACCTACCGCTTTACTCGCGGCGGCAGGCCGGTTTTCAAGCGCGTGCGGTGGTACCGGATGGAGCCCCTCGAGAGGACGGGCAAGCCGGACGCCGTTGAGATCATGCAGACGAAATGGGCCGATGCGCGCGGGGCCGCACGGCTACTCAGCTATCCCAGCGACTTGAAGCTCCTCGCGCGCTATACCGCCCGTCCGGCGGCAGATCGTCTGCGAAGGCTTGGAGCCGCGCACCTTTGACGCCTACCGTCTCGTCTTCTCTAGGAACTGGCGCAGTGTTTTATCCTGCGGCGCAAGGGCGAGGGCGGTCGACCAGGCCCTGCGAGCTTCCGTCATCCGGCCCAGGGAGTAGTAGGCCGAGCCCAGACGCTTGTGCGCGAGAAGGTCGTTGGGCTCCAGGGCCAGTATCTCTCCCAGCGTCGCCACCGCGAGATGATATTTGGCGTCGTAGATCTGATGGAGCGCGACGAAGTGTTTGTACTCGAGCAATTTCATGCCCGGCGTCACGGCGTCCTCGTTGGCTAGGGCGGGAACCTCGGCGAGAAGCAGGGCCAGGAACTGGTCGTAGCGGCGCTTGTTCGCGCTCAGTTCGCAGGCATAGCGCAGGGCGTTGTGCGCCAGCGTGTGGTCCAGGGGAAGACCGAGATAGCCCTTGAGCCCTCGGATCGCGGCGCGCGCGGCCTTGTCGTCCGGCGTGATCTGCGGGGCGAGACGGATCACGCTGTCCAGGCGGGCCTGGAGCGACTCAAGCTGCGGGTCCCCGGGGTCTTGGTCGAGAAGGGCTTGCAGCTCGAGCCTGGCTTTGCGGTAGCGGCCCGCCGCGATGTCGGCGAAGGTGCTCTGACGGCGCGTGCGGGTCCTCAGGGCGATCTTCCGGCGGGCATCAAGGATCATCGTCTGCGCCGTGCGCTGATCGGGGTCTTCCTTCAGTATCTCCGTCCACTTCATGATGGCCATGCGGTAATTGTCGGCCGCATAGAATTTCAGGGCCTCATCGTAGTACTGCTGGATCGCCGGGGTGTTCTTGGCGGTTTCCGGGGGAGTGAGGGCGCCCTGGGCCGCGAGAGCGAGTCCTGCCAGGACGGCGCAGAGGGGCGCGGTGTGCGGGGACCTCATGTCCCGTCGTCCTTGCGCATCTCACGGATCAGGCTGATCTCGATGCGGCGGTTCTGCCGTCGGCCCTCGGAAGTCAGATTGGAGGCGGCCGGCCGGTACTCCCCGTATCCGCGTGCCTGGAAGCGCGCCGGCGTCAGCCCGCGGCCGATCAGGAACTCGATGACGGAGAACGAACGCGCGGCCGAGAGTTCCCAGTTGGTGCGCAAGTGTCCGCCGACGATGCGGACGTCGTCGGTATGTCCCTCGACCAAGACTGGGTTGGGGCATTGGGCGAAGAGGCGGGCTAGGGGTGCGAGGACCCGGGCGGCGTCCGGCGAGAGGTGTGCTGAGCCCTCCGTAAAGAGGACGGGGCTGGGCAGGGTCAGGCGCACGCGCCGCGAGTTCACCTGCACGCCGAAATCGCGCAGGGCCAGGCGGTCGAGCTCAAGCTTGATCTTCACGGCGAGCTCGGTCTCCTGCAGGCGCTCCTGGGCCTGGGCGCCGTCCGACAGTTCCGCCTCGATGCTGGCCAGCGCGCGGTCGTACTCAGGTGGACGTTTCGCGTAGGACATGGCGAAGAGGGACATGAACAACAGGACCAGCACCGACATCAGGTCGGCGTAGGGGACCATCCAGAGCTGGGTCAGGTCTTCATTCATCGGCCCCTCCCGCGCCGCGCTGGATGAGGATCTCCACGCGCCGGTTGAGGGCGCGTCCGGCTTGGGTGTTGTTTCCCGCCGCGGGACGATGCTCGCCATAGCCGGCGGCGACCAGGCGCGCAGGGGGGACTCCGTCGGCCACGAGGCGTTCGATGACGGAGTTCGAGCGTGCGACGGAAAGTTCCCAATTGCTTCGATAGGGTGACTTCACCAGCGGGGCGGCGTCGGTGTGGCCCTCGATGACGATGCTGTTGGGCATCTCCAGGAGCACCCGGGCCAGCTTGGCGATGGGGGCGTCGGCCTCACTGGAGAGCGCGGCCAGCCCGCTGGGGAAGAGGACCTGGTTTTTGAGGCGCACGCGGATCTCACGCTCGGTGACGTCGGTGTCCGCGAAGAGCGCCTGTAGGCGTTCGGCGGCCGTCTTCTCGGCGAAGTCCAGGCGCGCTTTCTCCTCGTCCGGCTTCGGCTTCTTGTCGACGACGTCCGCGGCGTCGAAGGTGCGCGCCATGCTCTCCCGCGCGCTGGGGGCCTGCTGGGAGAGCGCATACATGACGAGGAAGAACAGCATCAGGTTCGTCATCATGTCGGCCAGGACGATGAGCCAGAGGGGGTTGTCTTCCGTCGCGGCCGACGGCAAGCGATGGAGGAAGGGGATCATGAGCTCATGCGATATTTCTTGGCCCCGGTGCGGCGCAGATAGTAGGACATGTAGCCCTCCAGCTTGCGGGAGATCAGCCAGGGGGCGTCCCGGTGATACAAGGAGAGCAGGCCTTTCGCGATCAACTCGCGGTTGAGCATCTCTTCCTCGGAGTAGAAGTTGAGCTTCGTGGCGATGGGCAGGAAGAGGAAGTTCGCGGAGAAGATGCCGTAGAAGGAAGCGGTCATGGCGACCGCCATCGAGGCGCCCATCGCGGAGGGGTTGGTGATGTTGCGCAGGACCTGCACGACGCCGATGAGCGTGCCCAACAGGCCGAAGATGGGGGCGAAGGTCCCCGCGGAGCGGAAGATATTGCTGATCTGCAGGTGCCTCTGGCGCGTGGCGATGATGTCGCGCTCGAAGCGGTCGCGCAGGACATCCGCGTCCAGGCCGTCGACAATCATGTGCAGGCCGTCGCCGAGGAAGGGGTGAGGCGCTTGCGGGATGGCTTTCCGGAGGGCTTCCGTGCCTTCGCGCAAGGAGATCTCGGCCAGGCGAACGAAGGCATCGATCAGCTTCTGGGGCGAGGGACGGCGTGGCGGGCGAAGCATCATCCAAAGGCCGCTCGGCACATGCTGGATCGCGGACCAGGGATAGCTGATCAGGACCGAGCCCAGCGTCCCGCCGAAGATCAGGATGATGGCCTCCGGGTTGAGCAGGAAGCGCGTCATGTTGCCCGTGCTGAGGATGAAGAAGACCACCCCGAAGCCGACCGTGGCGCCGATGATGGTCATTAGGTCCATGATTATTCCTTATGCAGGGAGATCTTGCCCTCGCGCACAAGCTGAATGAGGGCCTGCAGGACATGCCTACGCTCCTGTTCCTTGGCCGCTTCCGGCAGCGCGGCGGCCAGCGAGACCTCCTGGGTCAGCCATTCGCCCAGACCGCCCTTCAGCTTGGGCAGGACGCTCTCCTGGAGCAGGGGCGCGTCCTTGAGGACCACGGCCATGCTGCGCACGCTCACCTGGCGGCTGAGGAGTCCCAGCCCGGCTTCATCGAGCAGGGCGATGTCCTCGAGAAGGATGACGCGTCGTTTGAGGCGTTGGCCCAACTCGGGGTCTTTCTGCTCCATGATCGCAAGGATCTCGGTCTGTAGGCCGGTCGAGGACGAATCGAGCAAGGCGACGAGCTTCTCCTCTCCGCCCATGATGTAGTCGATGCGCGAGCGGATGCTCTCTTCCAGCTCGCGCACGCCGTTCGGGTCGACGAGGACGGCGCTGCTCATGTAGCCGAGCACCTTCTCGCGCTTCGGCGGGGGCATGGCGGCCAAAAATCGAGAGGCGAGCGCCGACGGAAGATATTGGATGACCATCGCGGCCGCCAGGTCGGCTTCCTCCGGGATGAGCATCGTCAGGGCCGGCAGGTCGCGCTCGGTGACGAAGGCGAAGGGGAGTTTGCGCTCCGGGCCTTGCCCGTCGACCGCGGTCGCGGGCTCGGCGGCGGCGCGCGCCGCGTCCGGCCCCTGGGGGTCGGCGTGCCGGGCCTCGTCGGGGGCTGTCCGCGCCGCCTGGAGCCCGCCGACGGCTTCGCGCAGGACCTGGAGGAAGGGATCGAAGAACCTGCGGGCGATGAAGAGGAGGGCGCCGCAAGCCGTCAGCAGGCAGGCCAGAAGGAGGAGGTTGCGGGGTTCCAACGCCCGCTCCAGCCTATTCGATGGGGGTTCGCGCGGGACCCCCAGGCGCTCCACGCTCACGGCGTCGCCTCGCTCGGGCTTGAAGCCGATCATGCGCTCGGCCGTCTTGCGCGCGGCTTCGACGTCCTCGGCGGACAAGGTCCGGCCCACGTAGATGGCCAGCGACACCCTCTTGACCATCGAGGCGGGCAGTTCCAGCGGCGCCGGGGAGGCGGGCGTTTTCTTGGCCATGACGCCGGGCAGTATCTCAACCTCTGGGCGGTCGGCATCGGTGACGATCTCGGCGTTGGCGATGATGAAGACCTCGTCGCTTCCAAGCATCTTGCGCAGGACCGTCTCCAGGCGATGCTCCAGCAGGCCTTCGAGGGCGACCTTCGTCTGCATCTCTTGAGAAGAGGATGCCCGGACGGCGGGCGCCGCGCAGAGGATCGCGAGGAGGAAGGTGAGGGGGATTTTCATCACAACAGGCACGAGTATAGCCCCAGCCTATTACAAATTCAAGTCGCCGATTCGCCGTGTCGATTCGTGGCTGCCCGCCTCCGGCTAGAGCTTGACGCCTTTCTTCTGTGCGGCGATGACGATCCGGGCGCAGGCCTCAGCGTCGGAGAGGGCCTCGTGGTGGTTCAGCGAGATGCCGAGGTGCCGGCAGACATCGGGCAGCTTCGTCGGAAAGATGTTCCAGGTGCTGCGCGCCAGCTTCACGGTATCCACGAAGCGGTGGGGAGGTTTTGCGATCCTGGTCGCCTCGCAGCAGGCGTGCAGCACGCCGGCGTCGAAGGGCGCGTTATGCGCGGCGAGGAAGCTGGCCCCATCGAGCAGCGGCTCCAGCTTCGGCCAGGCCTGCGCGAAGGTCGGCTGGTCCATGACCTGCTGTGGCCGGATGCCGTGGATGTAGGTGAACTGGAACTCGGCCGGGGGCGGCGTGAAGAGGTCACCGGTCTCGATCCGGGGAGGGCGGATGAGCTGGACGACCTTCTGGACGATGGTCCCGTTCTCCACGCGCACCAGGCCGACCGAGCAGGCAGAGTCGCGCCCGGTGTCGGCCGTCTCGAAGTCGATCGCGACGAAGACGGACATCTCAGCGCTTTCCTTTCCCAAGTCCGTACGCCTTGTGAAGGGCCCGCAGGGCCGGCTCGCCGCAGGCCAGGTCGACGATGCAGGACACGCGCAGGTCGGAGGATGAGATCATGTGGATGTTGATCTTATGCTCGGCCAGGGTCTTGAACATCAGCGCGGCGATCTTCGGGCTGTGGCGAAAGCCGGTCCCGACGGCGGAGACCTTCGCGACGGTCTCATTTAGATCGACGCGTTCCGCCCGCAGGCGCCTGGCCGCGGCCTCCAAGGCCTTCTTGGCTTTGAGCGCGCAGGCTTTCGGAGTCATAAAGGACATGTCGTTGCGTCCGGCCTGGCTGGGCGCTGACTGGATGATCATATCCACGGGGATGTCGGCTTCGGCCAGGGCCGAGAGGACCGAGGCGGCCACTCCGGGCTGGTCCGGCACGCCGACGATGGTCAGGCGCACCTCGCTCTTGTCCAGGGCCAGCGACGAGACGAATGCTTTCTCCAACATAAGATCCTCCCGTGCGACGATCCACGTCCCTTTCTGCGGGTGAAAGGCGGATCGGACGTGGATCTCCACGCCGAAGCGCTCGGCCACCTCCAGCGATCGCGCCTGCATCACCTGCGCGCCGGCGCCCGCCAGTTCCAGCATCTCCTCGAAGGAGATGCGCGAGAGCTTGCGCGCGTCGTGCACGATGCGCGGGTCGGCGGTGTAGACGCCCTTCACGTCGGAAAAAATTTCGCAGCGTCCGGTCCGAAGCGCCGAGGCCAGGGCCACCGCCGTCAGGTCCGAGCCGCCCCGGCCCAGGGTCGCGATGTCGCCGGAGGGCGTGAGTCCCTGGAAGCCTGCGATCACGACGATGCGGCCTTCCTTCAAATAACGAAGGATGGCGCGGGTGCGGATGCGGCGGATCTGGGCGCGGCCCGGCTCGCCGACGGCGTCGATGCCGGCCTGGGGGCCGGTCAGAGAAACCGCGGGCGTGCCCCGCGCCTTGCAGGCCATGGCGAAGAGGGAGATGCCGACCTGTTCGCCCGTCGTCACCAGTTGGTCGAGTTCGCGATCATCGGGCCGGGGCGGTGCGTGGTGCGCGGGGGGGGGCGCCCGCGGCT
>CAYHNV010000083.1:0-10697 GCA_964358065.1 uncultured Elusimicrobia bacterium
CCCGTCCGCGTCCTGCCCGAGGACCTGATGACCCGCATCGCGCAGGCTCTGCCCGAGTCCCGAGAGGCCCTGGCGGCGGTCAAAGGGATGGGCCCCTACATCCTGGAACGCTTCGGTGCCGGGTTGCTCGCCTGCGTGGAGCGCGGCCGCGCGGCGCCGCCCGTCACCCGCCCCGCTCTGCCCGAGAAGCGCCGCATGGCCGAAGACGAGTTTCGCATCTTCGAGGCCCTGCGTGCCTGGCGCAAGGAACGCGGCGAGCGCGACAAGGTCGAGCCCGTTGTCATCCTCTCCAGCGACAGCCTCCGCCAGATCGCCGCCTTCGCCTGCCGTCACGACGGAGATCCCCTGAGTCCGCTCTCCGAGCTCAAGAAGACCCGCTATGGCGAGGACATCCGCCTCGTCGTTCAAAAAACACGCGGCGGCGAGTCCAAGACCGCCTAGGCCTTAGGTCCCGCAAGCTGATAGGAATACTGCCGGGCCATTGGGGGCCCTCGACTCCGTCCCGCCGCTCTCGCGCAGGACTATACTTAGGGGTCATGAGAACGTTGCGCCTCCTTCTGGCGGCGACACTCGCCTCGGCCTGGCCGGCCCCGACCACGGCCGCGGTCGTCACGGCGCTCCGCATCGCCCCCAGGTCGGGAGCGCCGTCCGCCGCCATCCTGCCGCTGTCGCCGTCGGGGAGCCTTCTCTCTCTTGGTCCCGGACCCGCTCTCCTGTCCCCGCTCCTCTCGCTGCAGTCGCTCGCTCCCGCACCGGTCGTCGCCGCGCCTTCGGCCCATCAGAGCCTGACAGCCGCGGCCGCGGCCGTCGCCGAAGCCCGAGACTCGGCCGCTCCCGCTTCCACCGAATACTCGGCCGCCGCCTCCGAGAGCCAGTTCCGCCTCCTTCTAGGTGAAACGCCCGCGCGCCCGCGAGCCGTCACGTATGCCGACGGCCCCGCCGTCCCGCGCCACTCGGGACTGACGCCGGCCCCCGCCCCCGCGGGAAAACCGCTCGACCCCGGGAAAGCCAAACGCGTGCGCGGCATGTTCGCCGGCACCACGGCCATGAAGATCGGCATGGAGACCGTCGCGCTCAGCATCCCCCTGCTGGCCCTGCAGACCATGGGCGGCGCCACCCTCGTAGCGGGCCTCGTGGTCGTGTACGGTCTCGCGCAAGCCGCTTTCGCGGGCGCGGCCGGCGGCCTCCTCGACCGCCTGCCCCCGCCGAAGGTCCTGGCCGGCGCGGTCGTCGCCCAGGCCGTGCTGGTGGCCTCCATCATCACGCTGGGCGCCGCGGGTCTGCTGACGCCGTTGACGCTCTTCCCGCTTTATATGCTCGTCGGCGGCGCCGTTGGCATCGCCGAGACCGCTCGCCACTCCATCCCGCCCCTCATCCTGGGCCACAACAAAGAAGATCTGTCGCGCTACAACGCGCGCTTGCACATCTTCTACGAGGTGGCGGGCGTGACGGGAGCGCTCGCGACGGGGGCGCTCATCACTTTCATCGGGCCGCTCTGGGCCCTAGCCCTGCAGCCGCCCGCCTACCTGCTCGGCGGCTTCCTCTTCTGGCGCGTGAAGCTGGCGGAAAAGGCGATGCTGAAGGCCCGTTTCCTCAGGCCCGCCCTCTCCGATCTGCGCGAACGCATCGCCGAGTACTTCAAGGACCTGAGGGCCGGCGCCGGGCTGGTGCTGAAGAACGATCGGTTGCGCTGGGTCGCGGTCGCCTTCGTCCTGTCCCAGATCGTGCACCGGATCCTCGAAGGCCTGCTCGTTCCGCTCTTCGCCAATCGCGTCCTGCTGGACCCCGGCGCCGCCGGTTATCTGCTGACGGCGGCGAATATGGGCGAACTGATCGGCGCCGTCCTGCTGTTGCGCTACGCGGCGAAGATCAAGGCACCCACGTGGGTCAAGTGGGGCGCTCTGGCCATGGGCCTGTCGTGGGTGATGGCCTTCACCTCCTATTTGCCTTTCGTCCTGCCCGTCATCCTGCTGATGAGCATGACCCGCTCGGCCAGCGACCTCTCCCTGCGCGCCGAGGTCCAATCCTCCCTGGGCGCGAAGGACCAGCCGCGCGCGACGAGCTTCCTCTACGGCGCCTTCGTGCTGGGCACGGCGGCAATCTCTCTCGGGATGGGGGCTCTTTTTGATCTGCTCCCCATCACGCTTGCGCTCGCGGGCGTCTTCACCCTCTTCACGGTCCTGGCAGCCGCGGTGTTCCACGCCTCGCGCCGCCTGTCCTCACAGAAACCCAAGTAGGCTCCTGGGGTCGGCACCATGGGGTTTATCACATCAAACTCGCACCGGTGCGAGTCATCTAGTCCGTCAGGCGGAACTGGATAGGCTGGGGCAGGCGGACCGGAACTGGCTTACCGTTGAGCCCGATCGCGGGAGAGAAGCGCATCAGCCGGCCCACCTTCTGGGCGGCCCCATCAAAACTCTTGCCCCCTGAGTTGACGACATCCACCCCCCCGACGACGCCATCAGCCGCGATGTGGATGGTCACAATGACATCCGCCTCCCGCCCCGCGCGGCGCTCCGTTTCAGGATAGAATCGCCGCAGGTTCCTGAGAACCTCGTCACGATTGAGCAGCTGCGGCATCGCCAAGAGCGGCGTGCCTCCGTGGCCCGCGCCTCCCGGCACGCCCTCATCCAAGCCTTCGCCCGAGCCGCCCACCTTGGCCGCCGTGCCCGTGCCGCCGAGCGCGCCTCCGGGAGTGGCCGCGGGCGGGGCCGGGGTCTCGAGGATTTTGGTGCTCGGCCCGGGCAGGACCCAGTCCTTCGGGGGCTCCGGCGCCTTCTCGACCGGCTTGGGCGCACCCAACCGGGCCGGGCCGTCTCCGAGAAATGGGCTGGTGATCTCAACCTCGAAGGGCGGGTCTGAATCGAAGCGCAGGCGGGGCAGGATCACGGCCAGGCCCAGGAGGACCGCGTGGATGGCCGCCGACCAGCTCAGGGACCGGCGAAAGGGCGGTGCCTGAGGCGCGCGCGCGACAAGGCTCATTTGCGCCGCACTTCCAGTCCGACCTTGCGCACGCCCGAGCCTCGCACGGCGTCGAGGAGCTCGGCCACCTCGCCATAAGGCAGGGTCTTAGCGGCCGAAAGGCTCACGGCCTGATCGGGACGCGCGGCGACGGCGGCCGACAGGAGCCGCTTGAGCTCCGGCAGGTCGACCGGGCGCCCGCCGATGCTCAGGCGGCGCGCGCCGTCCAGCGTGATCGACAGGGCTTCGGTGGCCGCCTTGTCCGACTTGGCCACGCGCGGGACCTCCACCTTGATGGCCCGGCGCGCGATCATGGGCGCGGTGGCCATGAAGATGATGAGCACGACCAGGACCACGTCCACCAACGGCGTGATGTTGATGCCGGTGATCGCGTCTTCGCCCGAATCAGCCTGCACGAAAGACCTCCTTGGGGCGCCGGGGCCCGCCGTGCGGCTGGGCCCCCCGGGGGCGGCCCAGGGCCTCGGCCTCGGCGAGAAGATCGCGGACCCACTTCGAGAAGATATTGAACGCCAGCACGCTCGGGATGGCGACCAGCAGTCCGACCGCGGTCGCAACCAGGGCCTCAGAGAGGCCGGACATCACAACCTCCGGGCCCGCCCCGCTCTGGGCGAGATCGTGGAAAGCCTTGATGACGCCCAGCACCGTGCCGAAGAGTCCGACGAAGGGGGCGTTGTTGCCGAGCGTGCCGAGCCAGAGCAGGCGGTGTTCCAGATGACGCCGCTCGTCGGAGAGCGCGGCGGCGAAGTGCTCCGCGGCCGCCTGCGGCCCGCGCGGCAGATGGGCGAGTCCCTCGGCCAAGGCCCGCGAGGCGAAGCCGGGATGAGCGGAGAGGACCTTCTCCATCGCGTCGTGCGAGCCCGAATCGATCGCGGCCAGGACCGGCGCGCGCAGGGAGGCGAGTGCGGCCCGCTCATCGCGCAGGAGCTTGAAACGGTCATAGATCACGGCGACGGCCGCGATCGAGCCGGCGATCAGGGCCCATATCACCCAGTCGCCGCCCGTCAGCGCCAGAGACATCAAGATCGTCTTCATGGGAGGTTCTTCTTCGAGTCGAGTTTCAGGAGTGCGGCCGCCAGCTCCGCCTGCACGGCCGGGTCGATCTCCGTGGCCAGCTCGCGCTGGAGGCGCCGGTACTCCTCGCCGCCTCCCAACTCGCCCATATAGTGAACAGCCATCGCGCGCACGAACCAGTCGGTGTGCTGATAGAGGCGCAGGAGGATCTCACGGCCGTAGATGTCGCCCATGCGCCACATCCCCGCCGCGCCGTAGATCTGGATGGCGAACGAAGCGTCGGTGCGCGCGGCGTTGCCGACCTGGAACTGGACGGCGGGATCGCCGAGGACGAGGAGGGATTCGAGTGCCGCGAAGCGCACCGTGATGTTCTGGTCCAGCAGCGCGTTCTGGAACAGCGAAAGGAAGCGCAGGTCCTTAGTGTAAGCCAGCGCCACCAGCGCCGCCGCGCGGGTCTGGACATTCTTGCCCAGGCGCGCCACGTTCTCCAGCTCGGACTGGAGCGTGAAATCTGTCGTGCCCGCCAGGCCCTCGGTCAGAAGAAACCCGATTTCCGTGTAGCGGGTCTTAAGGTTGTAGCCCGTTTGGGTGGACAGCTTGCCGAGATTGCCGATGGAGGCGTCGAGCTGGGCCGCCGAATCGGGGCGCGCGTCCATGCGCTGTTTGAGCAGACGCAGGAGTTGCTGGTTGATGCGCGGGTCGATCATCTCCTTCTGCGCCTTGACGCGCGGGGCTCTGACGATGAGGGGGTCGAGTTGGAGGAGCAAGGACTGGTCCACGACGAGGTTGCCGGACAACGGCCTGTCCGCCGCGAGAGCGGATCCGGCGAGCAGCAGGACGAGAAGGGTGCCCCTCACGGCTTCCTCTTCTGCGGGTAGAGCTTGAGCGCCGCCACGCAGTACTCGGCCACGACAAAATCGTTGCCATACTCCCCGTCGAGGCGGTTGAGGAGGATGTCGTAATCCTCGGCCGTGCCTAGTTCGCCGATGTATTTGGCGGTCATGGCCTTGACGAGCCAGGAGGGGTCGTCGAAGAACTGCCTCAGACGGTGCAGGCCCGCGGGGTCGCCCAGGCGGGCGAGGCCCGCGGCGGCGTACACGCGCAAGAGCGGCTCGGTGTCGCGCTCGGAAGCCGCGGCCAAGAGCGGCATCGCCTCGCGCGGGTGGCCCCAGACGACCAGAGCCTCGAGCGCGCCGAAACGGACGCCGGGGTTGAGGTGGATGAGGGCCTCGTTGATGATCCGCAGATGCGCGAGGTCATGGCTGCCGGCCAGAGCGATCAGCGCCGAGGCGCGGGACTCCGAGTCCTTGTCCCAGCGCGCCATCTCGATGAGCTGCTGGCGGAAGACCGGGTCCGCGTTGGCCGAGAAAGCCTCCGCCAACGGCAGACCGATGTCGAGGAAGCGGTTGCGCAGGTTGTAGCCGATAGGCGAGCCGAGCAGAAGGAGGTCGCCGACTGGAGCGCCCACGGAGTTCGAGAGATCGCGCTTGAACTTGCCGCGGTCCTCGGCGAGGCGGACCAAGGTCGTGGTGATCTGAGGATCGAGCTTCTTCTCGGCGGACGCATCGGGAAGCGGCAGGGGCTCGGGCGGCCGCACGGCGAGCTCGCCGCAGGCGGCGAGCGCCGCGGCCAGGACGGCACGCAGGATCGATCCGTGGAAACGCCGCATCCTCGACATTATGTAATAAATCAGGCAACGGTGTCTCCGGCATGGACCGTGCCGCCTTTGAGGACGCGGGCAAAGATACCCTCCTTGGGCATCACGCAATCGCCGGCCGCGGTGTAGATGGCGCAGCGGGTGTGGCACTCCTTGCCGATCTGGGTGACTTCCATCAGCACGTCCGCGCCGAGCGTGAAGCGATGGCCGATCGGCAGGGACGGCAGGTCGATGCCCTTGGTCGTCACGTTCTCGGCGAAGCTCCCGACGTTCACGTTGAGGCCCTTGGCGCGCATCTTCTCGATGCTCTCCCAGGCGAGTAGGCTCACCTGGCGGTGCCATGGACCCGCGTGGGCGTCGCCCTCGATGCCGTGGCCTTCCCGAAAGAGAGCGCTCCCCACGTCGTTCTTACGCCGGCCCTTCTTCACGCTGACGCAGACCGCCAATACTTCAGCCATATCCCTCCCTCCTCGACGACCAATGCAAAACCAAGCGCCAACGCCAGGTTGCCTGTTATCAGGCCGACAAGGCCCACCGCCCAGGCCAGCCAGAGCCTCTCCGTCAGCCCGCGCAGCAGCAGCGCGTGGCAGACGCCGACATAGACCATCATCGCACCCAGCACGGCCGGCGGGACCGCGCGCAGGACGGCCGGGGCGCGGTCCGCGAAGACGAGCGCCAGCAGGATGTAGAACGCGCCCGCGATGACGGTCGCGCCCGCGCTCCGCGCTCCGAAGCGGCGGTGCGCGGTGAGGCCGCCCGAGCCGTGGCAGAGGGGCATCGCGCCGATGGCACCCGCCGCCAGGTTCGCCAGGGCCAGCGAGACGCACAGGCGCCGCGGCGTCATCCGCGCGGCCTGCTCCCCGAAGGACTCGCGCGCCGTCTCGGCGGCGGCGAAGACGGAGTTGCCCAGAGTGAGCGGCAGCTGGGGCAGGGCCAAGAGCCAGAGCGCGGAGAGGGCTCCCCAGGCGTCCAGGGGCGCCGAGATCCGAGCGGCTCCGCCGGCGATGTGCCCCGCGGCGATCAGTCCCAGCCCGACCTTGACGAGCATCAGGCCGACGCCGAACTGGAGCCCCTTGACGATGGGACGGGTGAAGAAGCGCGCGACGCGCTCCACGCTCCCGGTCAGGACCAGAAGGGCCAGGATCAGGCCCAGCCAGACTCCCGCGGCCGCGAGCATCGGAGCACCCATACCCTGGGCCAGCACGATGGCCGCCGCGGCCTTCAGCGGCTGGACCGGCACGACCGTGCGGAAATAGAGCGAGGCGGCGATGTAGACTCCGCCGACGAGGAACAGGCTCGGCGCCGGGGCCAGGCCGGCGAGGGCGACCAAGGCCAGGTAGATCGGCACTAAGGTGCCAAGATCGCCCAGCGCCCCGGTCAACTCGCCCAGGCTCCAGCGCAGGCGGCCGCCCATGTCTGAGTTCACCCGCCTCATCCCCCGATCGCGCACATGTAGCGCGGATTGGCGACGGCCGCTTCCGCCTTGGCCGCCATCGCGTGTTCGCGCGGCTTGGCCCGGACGGTCTCCTCCAGGAGACGGCGCAGTTCGCCGTCGCCGGCGCCCCGGCGCAGGGCCCCGCGCAGATCGACGCCCGTCTCGCCGTCAAGGCAGGCCACGAGCAGGCCCGAGGAGGTCAGGCGCAGTCGGTTGCACGAGGCGCAGAAGCCGCAGCTGAGAGCGCTGATGACGCCGACGCTGCCGCGCGCGCCAGGGCGGCGGTAGTAGCGCGCGGGGCCGTGCCCAACAGGACGCTCCGCGTCGCTCAGCGGCGAAAGCGGCCCGGCCGCGGCCAGCATCTCCGCCAGCGGCACCCACTTCTCCTTCGAGAAGAAGCCGGTCTCGCCCATCGGCATCAGCTCGATGAAGCGCACATGAAGTGGGGCGTCCTGCGTCAGGGCCGCGAAGGCTCCGACCTCATCTTCGTTGAGGCCGCGCGCGACGACCACGTTGACCTTGACGGGGGTAAGCCCCGCCTCCAGGGCCGCGTCAATCCCGGAGAGGGCCTCATCGAGGCGGCCGAAGCGCGTGAGCGCGCGGAAGCGCTCCGCGTCGAGCGAATCGAGGCTGATGTTGACGCGGCGCAGGCCGGCCCGCGCCAGCGGGCGCGCGAGCGCTTCGAGGAGCACGCCGTTGGTGCTGAGTGAGAGGTCGGTGATCCCGGGCACACGCGCGAGGCGCTCGACGATATCGACGATGTCGGACCGGACCAACGGCTCTCCGCCGGTGAGGCGGATCTTCGAGATCCCCGCGGCCGCGAAGACGCGCGCGAGCCGCTCGATCTCGACGGGACTCAAGACATCCCCGCGGGGCGAGAACGAAGATCCTTGCGGAGGCAGGCAGTAGACGCAGCGCAGGTTGCAGCGGTCGGTGACCGAGAGCCTCAGGTAGTCGATGCGGCGCGCGAAGGAGTCGCTCAGCACGCGGCCGCCTCCCGCGCCCGTTCGTACTCGGCGCGCGTGTCCAAGTCCAGGAAGGAGCGGCCCTGGGGGTCCATCGTGCGGACCTCAGCCTCCGTGACGACGCGCGTGCGCAGCAGACCGAAGACGTCCTGGACGCGCACCCGTTCCTGCGCGAGGAGACGGTCGATGGCCGGCGCGCAGGCGCGCGCGTAGACCGCGCAGAGGGGCTGGAGGCGTCCCTCCCAGACCGGAACGACGGCGTCAAAGCCGCCGCCCATCTCCGCCAGACCGCGGACCAGACTTGCGTCGAGGAAGGGCATGTCGCAGGCGCAGACGAAGACGCGCTCGGTCGCGGCGTGCGCGAGCGCTGAACGCACTCCCCCGAGCGAGTGAGACTCCGGGCGCAGGTCGCAGACGACGCGACGCCCCGGCCTCTCCAGGCGAAGGAAGGGCGCGGGGTCCTTCACCACGACGAGCGTCAAGTCGAAGACGCCGGAGAGGACCTCGGCGACGGTCTCGACCAAAGTCCCTCCCCGCCACGGTGCCGCGGACTTATCCGAACCGAAGCGTCGGCTCAAGCCCCCCGCGAGGACCGCGCCGGTCGTGTCCTTCATTTGAGCCACCGGAACGCGAGCCGGTCGCCGGGCATGACGCGCCGCACGCCGATGGGCGCGACGGCCAGGGCGTTGGCCGAGCAGGCCATGGCCAGCATCGCCGAGCCCTGCGGGCGGATGATGCTCAGGCGGTAGCCGTCCCCGGACGCCCGCGCGCGGCAGAAAAGATACTGCTGGCGGTCCCCCGGCTTCGGGTAGGTATTGTCCGCCGTCCCGGCCAGATGGTAGCTGGGGTGGCCGGGCTCGTGGCCCTGCAGCGTCTCCAGGGCGGGCCGCACATATTCCTCGAGGCAGACCATCACCGCGACAGGGTTGCCCGGCAGTCCGAAGACCGGCTTGCCGCCGCGCAACGCGAAGAGCAGGGGCTTGCCGGGCTTCATCGCGACCTTCCAGAAGACGATCCACGCGCCGACGTTCTGGAGGACCTCTCGCGTGTGGTCGAAGTCTCCGACCGAGACGCCGCCGGTGACCAGCACGAGGTCCGCGCGCGACAGGGCCGCGCGCACGGCGCGGCGCAGGGAGGCTGGATCGTCGCGAACGACGCGGGAGAGGACCACGCGCGCGCCCCAGCGCGAGAGCGCGGCAGAGAGAGCGGGCCCGTTTGAGTTGCGAATCTTCCCCGCTGCGAGGCGGCCCGAACCGGACACGAGTTCGTCGCCGGTGGCCAGAACCGCGACGCGGGGCCGGCGGACCGCCCGCACGCGGGCGATCCCCTGGGCCGCGAGAAGAGCGATCTCAGATGGACGCAGGCGGACTCCCTTTCGCAGCAGGCGCGCCCCTCGGCGCACGTCCTCGCCGCGGGGACGGATGTGGTCGCCTCGCCCGGGAGCGCGCAGGATGCGGATCGTGCCGTCCGGGCCGGGCGCGGTGAACTCCTTCATCACGACCGCGTCGGCCCCCGGCGGCAACGGAGCGCCCGTCATGATCTTGACCGCCTCACCACGCCCGACGCGCAAGCGTGCGCGAAAGCCGGCTCGCGCGGTCGCGAGAACCTTGAGTGGACGCGAAGTGCCGAGCGCGCAGTCCGCGGCATGCACCGCATAGCCGTCCATCGCGGAGTTGTCGAAGCCCGGCAGGTCGGCGCGCGCGCGCAGGTCCGTAGCGAGGACGCGGTCGACCGCCTCAGACAGAGACACTGACTCCAAGCCGAGCGCGCGGACGTTCGCCAGGATTCGGGCCAGGGCGGTCCGCGGCGTGATCATACGGCCCCCTTGGCGTTCGCGTGGTCGCCCCCGGTCAGCATCGCCAGCGCGTGAGGGATCAGGTCGGCGACGGCCTCGAAGGACTCCAAGGCACCCTGAGGGCTGCCGGGAAGGTTGACGATCAGCGCCCGTCCGCGGGAGCCGGCCAGAGCCCGCGACAGGACCGCCGTGGGTGTGCTCTTAAGCCCGCGCCGCCTCATGAGCTCGCCGAAGCCGGGAAGCTCCTTGTCCAGAACGGCCCGCGTGGCCTCGGGTGTGACGTCACGCGGGGAGAGGCCGGTGCCGCCCGTCGTCAGGACAAGGCGGACCGCGTCCCCGTCGCACCATTCCTTGAGCGCGGCCTCGATTTGCGGCTGCTCGTCGGCGACGACGCGAACCTCGGCGACGCTCCAGCCCCGCCGCTCGACGGCGGCTCGCAGGGCGGGGCCACCCGCGTCGTGGCGCTCCCCACGCGCGCTGCGGTCGCTGGCGGTCAGGATGGCCGTGGAGAGCGTCACCGGGCCACCCTCTTGGCGCGAACGTATCGACCCGAGCGTCCGCCCTCCTTCTCGAGAAGATGGATGGGGCCGATCGTCATCGCGCGGTCGGCGGCCTTGGCCATGTCGTAGATCGTCAGGCACGCCACCGCCACGGCCGTCAGCGCCTCCATCTCAACACCGGTGCGGCCCCGGACCGACGTCTCAGCCGTGACGCAGAGGCGGCCGGATTTCGGCATGAAGCTCAGGCGCACGGAGTCCAGGCTCAGGCCGTGGCAGAGCGGGATGAGCTCACCCGTGCGCTTGGCCGCCAGGACCCCGGCGATGTTGGCGACGGCGATCGCGTCGCCCTTCG
>CAYHNV010000084.1:0-10589 GCA_964358065.1 uncultured Elusimicrobia bacterium
GCTCGACGACGAGAATCTTCTGCGTGTTGGCATATTCGGGAATCAGGTCTTCCCAGGGCATGTAGGCACGCACATCCTTCTGCATGCCGCGGAAGAAGGAGTTGACCTCCTTGGGCACGAGGGCTCCCGGAAGGTTGGCCTGGTTGATGACCACCTCGAACTTATCGAGCGAGAAGTGGAGGGCCTTGATCTCATTGAAGAGCGAATAGGTGGCCGTAAAGTGCGAACGCTGCGGCAGGCAGACCCAGTAGATCAGGTCGGCCAGGTCGAAGGAGAAGATTTGCATCGGGAAAAACGGGTCGACATCCAGAAAAAGGTCATAGGACTCGGACAACGAACCCAGCACCTGCACGACGATGTCGGGGGTAAGTTTCAGGAACTCCCGCCGCGAGGAGGCCAGGGGCAGAAGCCCCACGCCCCACTGCGAGATCGGGATGCGGCCCTTCAGCAGACGTCCCAGGCCTCCGGTGGGATTTTCCCCCACGAGCTGGGCCATGCTCGCCAGCGAGGGCGGGTTGATGCTGCCCAGCGCATAGCTGATGTCGTCGCGGCACAAAGGGTCCATATGCACGATGACGACCTTCCGGTTCTGGCTGCCGGCCCAAGCAAGCGCCAAGTTGAGGCAGATCGTGCTCTTTCCCACGCCTTCCTTGGGCCCCGTGAAGACGACGACCCTCCCCGGCTCATTGTCGCCCATGGCCTATTTGACGATCTCCATCGTGATGAACAGGAAGAGGGACTTCTGCTCCTCGACCATGCTCGTCTGGGTGAAGAGCAGCCCGATGAGCGGGATGCTCCCGATGAAGGGAATCTTGGTCTTGGTCGAGGTCTTTGAACTGGACTTGAGGCCTCCGATCACCAGAGTCTCCCCGCTCTTGAGCTCGACGGCGGTCTGGACCTGGCGCGTGACGATGGAAGGCACGGAGATATTGCCGACCACCACGGCCTTCGAATAGTCGACGTTGGAGACCTCCAGCTGGAGCTCGGCGCGGATCGTGTCCTTCTTGTTCGGGTTGATGACCGGGACGATGTTGAGGATGACGCCGAACTTCTTGAACTCGGCGGTAACGGTGCCGTTGCCGTTGGCGGAAGGAAAGGGGATCTCGCCGCCGACGACGAAGTTCGCCTGGGACTGAGCCTGGACGACCACCTTCGGGTTGGACAACAGCTGGGCTTTGCCCTCCGTCTCCAACATCTTCAGGGAGGTCTGCAGCTGGGTCTGCCGGGCGAAGTCGCCCAGTTTATAGATGCCCGGGATGGTCTTCTCCGCGAAATTGACTCCCGCGTTGAACGGCGTCCACGCGAAGCCGAGGTCGCGCTGGACGGAACCGGAGATCTCGACGATGTCCGCGGAGACCGCGATCAGCGAGTCCTCGGGCTGGGCGGCGGCCGAGGACGCGATCGCCGCAAGCGTCAGGACCAGCCGAAGCCGCCGTCCCCCGTGGAGTCGCGTTCTCATATCAGCGGAACAGCTTGCGGAAGCTGGCCATCTCCATGGGATGCATTTCGACGTCGCCCAAGCCGCGCATGATCACCGTCGGCTCGCCCTGTTTGAGGGCGAGCGCCAGGTACTGAGCCTCATTGGGGTTGAGCGCCAAGCTGGCCGTCGCCTTCTCCGAAAAAGCCGCGGTCTTGTCATCGACGGCTGCCTGAGCCTTGAACTGCTTGGCGTTCATGCCTTGACCCAGGTTCGTGCCGACCGCGATGACCAGCACGTTCTGAAGGATGGTCGCCGTGACCTTCTCCTTGCGCCCATCGTTCATCAGGGCATCGAAAGTAACGAGAACGTCCACCCGATCTCCCGGCTTGATGAGAGCCTTCATCTCCGGGTCGAGGGGCAGCATCGCACCCCGATAGCCCGGGGGAATCTTGACGCTGAGGCCCGATTCGGGAGACAGAGAGATGAGAGAGGACTGGGTCAGCTGGTTGCCCTTCGGCAGGCGCGTGCGAGTGACGAGGTTGACGATGAGCTTGATGTCCGAGGGAGACTTGATCTCAAAGCAGTCCTGCTGCATGAACTTGCGCGGAATCTCCAGCGCCTCGACCATGTCCTCGCGCAGGACGGTGCGCTCGGGGATGTCGTTGCGCGCGACGAGGACCTTGGCGGTCTCGTAGCTGCCGCTCAGGGACCGCTCCTTGCTCGTCAGGACCATGATATAGAGGCCGGCGGAGAGCAACGCCAGCACCATCGGTATGAGCACGCCTTTCTTTTCCATTTTAGTTGATCCTTGTTCCTATTTCAGAAGAGGCCGTTCGATCGGCATGCGGACCGTCGCCCTCAACCTGCGAGTCCCGCTCCCCGCCGGCTTTGCGAGGATGATGCTGCTCATGGGGAAAATCAGCTTCACATCTTCGGTCCCGGTACAGACGAGATCGGAATTCAACTGCTCCGCCTGGGGATCGGTGAGCGTCGGTTCCGGCCGGCAGTCGACGACGGCATTGGGCAAGATCATGCGCATCTTCTCGTTCATCTTTCCGTTGTCGCCCAGAGACGGGCTGCTCCACGTCATGCCGCCGATCCTCGCGACCTCGTAGGTCGCGTGATTAAGGACGATGAGTCGAAACGAGATGTTGCCGGTCTCCATGATGAGAAACACCATCGCCAGGAAGACGGGCAGGATCAGGAGCATTTCGACGACGACCTGACCCGACCGGCGCCCCGGCTTCAACACACCTCCTCCTCTGCCCGCCTCCCCGGGTCCCACTCCGACGGGACCCGGGGAGGCGTCGACGGCTGCGTCTACTGGCCCAACGAACCGGCCGCGCCGGTGATCATCTGCTGGATATTATTAAACAACACCGGCATGAACTTCTTAAGGGCCACGCCTGCCACGAGCACGACGCCGACAACCACCGTCAACATGAGCAGATATTCCACTGTATTCTGACCGCGACGGCCCGAAAGCTTCGACCGCATCCACTCCCCCACCCGGGACATTTTCATGGCGATGTCTTCTCCTTGATGACACATTGGATCGACTTCAATAATACGGCGTCAGGATCTTTATGCCGGCTCTGAGAAAGAGCGTCTTCAACTGCCCCTGAAGAAAACCGTACAGGCCGACGAACAGAGTCACCAGCGTCATGGTCGTCAGCAGGTACTCAATGGCGGTCTGCCCTCTCTTTCCTTTTATCATCTTATCATCGGCTCAAAGATCGTGTCCGCATCGTTGTGAGTGTAACTAAAATTTAACCTTGAAAGAAATTTGATCGACCGTGCCGAGGGCCCCCATCGGCACGAAGGCGTAATCCAAGGCAAGACCATAACCGAAGGCCTGGGAGGTATAGACTCCGATGCCGAAGGAAAGTCCCCCTGTTCGGTCCAGGTTCAGGGTCTTGAGCTGGGAACTGAAGCTCTGGCCGTAGTTGTCCGCGTTCTGATAGCCGAGGCGCAGCGTGATCTGGCCGAAATCCAGGTATTCCTCCGGAAGCTGGAACTCCCCGCCCAGGCCCAGACGCGCCCCGCTGTCGGAGGCCTTGTTCAACTCGACCGAGGCGGTCACGAAATCGTTCACGCGCAGGGCCGCGCCGCCGCGCGTGAGGCGGGCGATATCCCGGGAACCGGCGCCGACGTTCTGAAGCGAGAAGCCCAGCGCGAGCGCGTTGGTCGGCTTGATGATCGCTCCAAAATCAGCGACCAGGGTATCGCTCACGGAGCCGGCGATGTCCTCGTGGACGGTCCGCAGGGAGGCGCCGAGGAAGAGCTTCTCATACCAGAAAGACCTCGCCAGGCCGATGGTCCCAAAACCATTGCGCACGCCCACGTTCGAGTCCTGCTGGGGCACGCCATTGGCGTCGCGGATGTCGAATCCCTCGTCGCGCATGTAGGCGAAGTTGGCGCCCCAGGCGGTGCGTCCCATGGGGTGGGCGTAGCCGATGTAGCCGGGGAAGAGCGAGAGGTCGGTCTTGACGCCCTGGATGTAGCGCAGATACGAGAAGGTGACTTCCCTCTGCTGGGTCGCCGCGAGTCCGGCCGGGTTCCAGGTCAGCGCGTCCGCACCCTCAGCCAGGGCCACATAAGCGCGGCCCAGCGCCATCGCCCGGGTGGAACCCTGTCCCACCTTCATGAAAGCGGCGCCGGAAGTGCCGGCCCCCGCATCAATCGCGCGGGCCGACGACGCGCCGAGGACCATAAGTCCGGCCGCGATGAGCGCCTTCATGGGACAAGCACCTTCTTGACCGTCTGCAGGACCTGGCGTCCGCCCTCGGTTTCCTCAAGGCGTATCACGGCGTAATACAAGCCACGCGCCACCCCTCGTCCGCCCGCATTGACCTTGCTCCAGACGTAGGTCAACGGCCCCGCCTGATAGGCGGCGGCGACCTCGCCGAAACTCTTCTCAAGAACGAGCTCTCCCGCGATGTTGTGCAGCTTCAAGATGACCTTGGCGCGAAAAGGAGAGTGGATGCGAAACGTGACGGTCGGCCCCGCGGCGGGGTTGGGGTAAGCGAACGTATTTTGCTCGAAATCCGCCGTGGGATCGGCGGACCCGTTGGTCGCGACCGGAATCTCATCGACGAGACGGTCGAGGGAGAGCGCCGAGGGGTTCGTCACGTTTCCCGTGATATCGTCGATGGCGGCCGGATCAGTGGAACCGACGATCTTGAACTTGTAGTTTCCGTCGGGCATGAGCGAGAACCGCAGGTCACGGCCGTCCCACAACTCCTCGATCCTCGCGCGCGGAGGCCGGATGCCCACGATGCGGCGGACCAGCGAGACGGACTCGGGCGGCGAAGGGTTGCCCGAGGCGTCGAAACTCGTCCCGGGCTTGTAGATCTTGACGGCGACCTTCATCGTCTCGGAGACCTGATAGGAAATCAGGGCGCTACCGGTGTCGGAACGCAGGGGCGCGACCGCCAGATCGTAGATCCGCAGGGGGTCGTAGGAAATCGTGATCTGGGACGTCGAGCCCGAGACGAGCTGCGAAGCCACGTCCTCGGCCACGGCGCGCACCAGATAGAAACCCGTCGGCGGGAAGTTCCCCTTGTCGTCGCGCCCATCCCACACGTCCGTCAGGAGAACCCCGCCCTCCCGCACGGCCCCGGAGACCACGGTCCGCACGAGCTGGGGCGACACGGCCGTGTTGAGGATCTGCACGGTCACCGAGGATTGCCGCGTCAGGGCATAGGAGATCGTGTAGGGGTGGAGCGTGATGGTGTTGCTGGAGTTGTAGAGCTGAGGCACGTCCGGATAGACGCTGAAGCTGGTGAAGATGATGCCGCCGCGGGCGACGGTCACGTTGCCGTAGATCCGATCCGCGGGAAAATATTTGGGGGTGGTCGTCGATTGCGCGCTCAAGGTGTAGACATAGTTGCCGTCGGGCACGAAAAGCCCGCCGGCATCGCGCCCATCCCAGTATTCCGTGATGCGCAAGCGGCCCGGACGAAGTCCGTGAAAACTGATCACCGGGGCGACCGCGGGGTTGCCGGGAGCGGCGACGGCGGCGCTTGTGCACGCGTTCGGCGGACTCTGGGTGGAGCATGGCGGCCAGTTGTTCACGCTGTCGGCGACGAAGGAACCGGCCGGATAGATGTTCCAGGCCACGAACATCGGCTGTGAGAGCTGATAGCTGAGCGCCACCTGATCCGAGGCCCCGGAAAGCAGCGGCGTGACCGAGACGTCCGTGATGCGCATGAGGTTGACGGGGAACTGGGCGGACGTCGTCGATATCTTCGACGGGAAGGCGGGGTCGGCGGCGGTCAACTGGACCAAGTAGGTCCCCGGAGAGACCACCTGGCCGCCATTATCGGTCCCATCCGTCCAGGACTCGGAGTTGTTGAACAGCCCGGGGCGGGTCTCCGCGTTGACGAGCGTCTTGATGAGCGTGGTCCCGCCCGCGTTATAGATCTTCAGGGAGACGACCGCATCGCGAGAGAGCTGATAGCGGAAGTTGAACGGGTTGAGCCCCGCGATGGCGGGACTCGAGCCGATCACCGTCGAGGTCGGGGAGATCTGCGTGATGCCCACCAGGCCGCGAAGAACGGAGAGGAAGCCGCTCTTCGCCGTCAGGGTCCAGATCCTCTTGTCGGCGGAGTTCCCGAGATAAGGCACCCCCTTTTGAGAGACGATGGAGGCGTACATCACGAAGACATAATCGCCGTCGTTGACGAACGTGCCGTTGGCGTCACGACCGTCCCAGAAGCTGATGAGCGATGAACGGGCGGCCTTCTGCTCCAAAATGGTCCTCAGGGGCTGGACGGTCTGGGTGACGCAGCCATCCAGGCTCGCGCCGAACTTCTTGACGGACGTCGTCCCGTCTCGGGCCGGGTCGTTGACGGAGGACAATCCCGCGCAGAACTGCGTGCCCGGAGGATAGATATCGACGTAGGCCGTCGCGGACTCGGTCAAGACGTAGGAGAGCACCGCCAGCGAGGTCGCCCCCCCCAGCAGCGGCTGGACGCGGATATCGGTGATCTGCAGGGGATCCAGGACGATCTGACGGGTCGTCGCCACGGAGAGATCGCCCACGCTCGCGGTGTATTGGTCGGCGGATTTGGCCTGGAAGACCGCGAGATAGTTGCCGGCCGGCAGGATGTTGCCGTAATTGTCGCGGCCGTCCCAGGAGTCGCCGTTCTGGAGCGTTCCCATCGGCTCGCCCTCTCCCACGCGCGGCTGGCCGCGCAGGATGGCGCGAAGCTCGCCGTAGCTGCCGGCGTCGAGGACCGAGATATACATCGACGCGTCCTTGGAGAGCCTGTAGTTGAAGCTGTAGGGCTGGGCCGCCACGCCGGTGATCTGCCCGACCACCGTGGGTGAAGAACGCACGATATGGACGTTGGTGACGTCAACGATGATTTTCTTCTGTGAAACCACCTGGCTCAGCGCGTCATAAGTCGGGCCGGCGGGATAAGCCAGGGTATGGGCGATGATGATGTTGCCGCTGGCCCCGCTCTGGTTGGTCTTGACCGTGGCACGAAATCCATACTGACCATTGGTCTTGCCGAATTCCCCTTCGACATTGTAAGACCCGTCCCAAAGCACGCAATAGGCTTGCGTGTTGCTGGGGAGATTCGCGTTCGAGTTCGTGGTCGTCGAGCCGGGCGAATTAATATAAAAGGTGCGCAACGGCGGGGCCGTGGCCGGGTCGGTCGCATTGGAACCGGGCGCGAATTTGAACACCTCAAAGTTGAGCTCATCAATGGCGACGGTGCCGGCCGTGTTATTCTGTATGCCGATCTGAGCGCAAAGATAGACCTCGGCGTTGCAGACGTTGTAGCCGACCGTCCCGACGATGTTGGGATTGGCGGCGCCCAGCGCGAGATTGCACTTGGCGGCCGCATCCTCTTGATCGAACTGGATATGAGGATCGTTCGATATGTTGCCGTCCGTCTGCGGCCAGGTCCCGGCGACGGCGGACACCGGACATTGGAACTTGACCGGAGTGCCGGCGATAATCGTGCAGGTGTTCGTTTTTTTGGTGGCGACAAACACGGTGTTGACGTATACCTGAACGGATTGGGCGCGCACGGAGGAGGCAAGCAGGAGGCAAGCCCCCGCGGCGAGCGCCGCCGGGAGGCCCGCGCGCAAGATGCGTCCGAGACGGCGCCGCTGTCGTGACATGAAGTGGTTTTCTCTGGTGCGTCAGTCGTGAGTGTACATCAGCGTTGTTCCAATCAGGTTAAGGGATTGTTAAAAATTGGCAAAGGGGAGGCGCGACTTGAGACGCAAGCGCGCGATCGACGCCTGGGACCGAGCACCCGACGGCCCGAGCAGGACGTAGATGCTCCGGTCCTTGCGCGGCCCGGCCACGGCCAGGCCCAGCACGCCGGCCGCCGGCGCCGGCTGAGAGGCGCGCAAGACCAACGCCCCGTTGTCCACCCCATAAAGGAGGATGCGCTGAGACTTGGAGTCGTGCACCCAGAGGAGCCCCTCCACCCAGACCATGGCGTTGGGGACCACCTCGCCGGCGAGGGCGAAGGACTGAGCGGAAGAGTCGTCGCCCGCGTGGCGGGTCACGGCGCGATTGACCGCGTCATAGGACCAGACGGTCTGGCCGTCATAGGCCAAGGCCGTCGGCGCCGGCCCCGGCGTGGGGCGCACAGAAACCGTCTTGGCGGGACCCGCGAGGGTGTGGCGCACGAGGCGGGCCTGGGCGGCGTCCAAGGTCCACAGGACTCCGCCGCCGATGGCGACGGCCGTCGGCCGGTAGGGTCCGCCCGGCTCGGGAGCGGCCTGGCTGAGGATGCGCCTCGGGTCGGTCGGGTCCACGGAAACAAGCCGCCCCCCCCAATCGGAGATCCAGAGAGCGCCGTCTCCCAAGGCCAGAGCGGTCGGGTTTGAGACGGGCACGGGCGCCACGGACTCCGATTCGTATTTCCAGGCGGTCGCCCAGCGCCGGGCGGGACTGGCCCCCGCCGCGAGCAGGGCCAGGACGACCGCGGCCGCGGCACCCCGGCGCGTATGGACGGAGCGCCGGCGACGACGGCGCGCCTCTTCGGCCGCGAAGACCGTGATCTCAGCCGCGCGAGAGGACTCCTCCGCGGACTTCTCATCGAATGTCTGCAGGAGTCCGGACATGCGCTCCGCCGTCTGAGTGGTCTCCCGGATCTTGCCGGAAAGGCTCTCCGTGAGCTCCAGGTGGACTTTCTCCTTGGCCTGCAGTTCCGCATGCCAAGCCTCGCGCTCGGTGCGCAGGTTCTCCTCCCAATGCGCCAGCTCCTGGCGCTGGGTCTCCCAGGTGGAGCGCTCGCGGTCCCATAACTCGCGCCACTGGGCACGCTCCTCCTCCCATATGCGCGAGAGCTCATCAACGTGCTTGTTGAGCTCCTCGACCTTCTTCAGGGCCGCCTCGCGCTCGCCATGGGCGCGCTGCCTCTCGCGGCGCTCCAGCAGGAGTTCGGCCAGGGTCTTTTCCAGCGCGTTCTTGGCCTCGGCCATGCCCGCCGAATGCGCGCGCGCGGCGCAGTCCAAGCGTCCCGCCTCCTTCTCCCGTCGCTCCGCGAGGGTCTGGAGCTCTTTGAGGTCGAGCAGGTACTGCTGCTCCCGCGCCTGCCAGCGCTGCTCGGAGGCGCCGGCGCGGGAGGTCTCAGCCGCCAATCGCTCGCGCAGGCTCTGCAGGGCCTCTTCGAGCACGCGCCTCTCATCCTCGTGGCGGGCCTGGCTCAGCTCGATGGACTTGCGAGCCGACTCCAGCTTCTGCTGCGTGTCCAAAGCCCCGACCATGGAGCGTTCATCCTCGCCCTCGGTCCGAGAGCGCAGGGCGGCGGTCTCATTCTCCAGAAAGGCCACGCGCGCGCGCAGGACGCGCAGGGCCTCGTCTTTAGCCTCAACGGCCTGCTGCCAGGACGACTCGCGCTGGCGCTGCTGGCGCTTGAGCAGGCCGACCGTCTCCCAGGCGACTTCCGTGCCGATGAGCGCGTCGGTCGAAACGCTCGCGTGGACGGCATGGACGGACGAGGGTTCGGGCGGCACGCTGCCCACGCGGGCCCACAGCCGGTCGATCTCGCGGCTCAAGTCGTCGGGAGTCGATTCCGCCACGGGTCCAGTATAAAGGTTCGACCGCGCAACGTGGTGACGAAATTATTAACGGACTTGCTGAAGGCGGCGAAGCTCCTGGCTGGCCGAACCCAGGTCCACGCCGGCGTCCTTGTATTCCACCAAGAGACGCTGGACGCGCTCCAGGAGCGCGGCATCGGGCGCGCCTTCCAGCTTCGCCTTCTGGTAGGCGCCCCAGTCCTCGCGGTACAGGACCGCCTTGGTCTTGGAGGCATTGCGCGCATGCTCTTCCTGGAGCCGCGCGAAGGTCTCGGCCGCTTTCTTCTGCCGGGCCTCGAGCTGCGCCAAACGGCGGCGGGCTTCCTCCTCCGAGGCGCGCTTGCCGGCCAATGACTCGCGCAGAGAAGCGATCTCCGCCTGAAGGCGGTTGATCTCCAAATCGAGCTTCCACTGCTTGAGCGAACTCGCCTCAAGAACCTTGCTCAGGTCGTGACGGGCCTTCATCTCCCCCTCGAGCAGGCGCTCGTACTCGGCCTCGGGATCCGAGCGGCCCAGGCGCAGCGTCACCGTGAGTGCGTGGCCGAGGCGCGTGCCGCCGGACAGGGGGACGCTCATCGCGTAGTCCAGGCGCGCGCCCCCGTTCTTCCAGCCGAAGCCCCAGTGCCAGGTCCGCGCCCGGTCGCCCAGCGACAGCCCCGAGCGCGCGGCGATTGACCCCGCCCGGGGGGTCGCCCACCAGCGCTCGAAGCCGGCGGCGAAAGTCATCGACTTGCCCTGCCCCGCGGAAGGTTCTCGCATGGTCGCGTCGACCGCGAGGAGCGCGCCGCGCACGGTCTCCGCCGCGCCGATCTTGAGCGCCAAGGGCGCTCGGTCGGAGTCGTTGCCGATCTTGAACTTTGCCCCGCCCACATTGATGAGGGAAGCGCCCACGGAATGCTTCGCGCCGAAGCGCCAGAGCGCGCCCAGGTCGATCGCGGGCTGAGTCCCCGTCGCGCCTCTCGACTCGAGAGAACGCGAAAGGAACTTAAACCCGCCTCCGAAATCGAGGCCCCCGTTCTCCGTCTCGCGCAGGCCGCGCGTGCCGTAGAATATCCCGATCCCCCGCTCGCGGGCCACGCCCGCGCGGCGGTCGTAGCGCACGTCGAAGCCGCAAGCC